>JAAUTZ010000003.1 GCA_012031225.1 Chloroflexaceae bacterium | reverse complement strand
AATGCCGTATGGGGGACATTATACACGAAGAATGGGAATGGGCGGGGTGGGGCTGGTGGTGGAGGGGGCTACCCCGCTCAAAGCTCCAACTCATCGACTATCACCACGGTTATTTCGCGCACGCGACGTACCCCATAGTCATTAGTCAGCAGCATATCGCACCCCGCCGCGAGTGCTACCGCCACCTGCAACGCATCCAGCAGCGAAAGATTGTAGCTACTGCGAAGCTGCGCTGCCCTGCGACTGATGCGATCATCAATGGCCATAAAGTGCGTATGGGTGCCGTTGGTGATCGTGTTGATGAAGGCCTGCTGCACAGCTTCCTGCTGCTGGCGATAGGGTTGCACCAGTGCTTCCGCAAGTGTGATTGGCGAGGTGACTGCCGCGATAGTGCCCGCATCCAGTGCCTGAAAGATCGGTGTCACCCGCTGCGCGTAGTGGGGGTGCTGCTCCACAAAATAGACCAGTGGCGCGGTGTCAATGAACAGCCGCTTGCACTGCCCGAGCATCGCGGCGATCTTCATCCCCCCTGCTCCAGCAGACGGTCACCCTCCTGCCGACTACGTGCGACCCACACTTGTGCATCCTCGCCTACATACGGGTAGGACACCAGCCCGCGCAGGCTCATCCACGAATACGTCGTCGGGTCTGCGTCCGTATCGTGCTGGCGTAGCCGCTCGGTAAGCCGTGCCAGCAGTTGCAATTGTTCAGCTATTGGCAGTTGCGCTACCTGTTGGATAACGGTTTCAATCGTCGTCATGCGGTTGCTCCTTGTGCCTGCCCATCCCCTGCACTTCGTGCCCTGCGTCGTGTGCTCGCTGCCACCCGCAAGTATAGCAGATGATCGGGGAGGATGCACCCGCCCGCCGCCGCGGGATCAATCCCCCAGATGAGAACCCAAGCCGGGTGAAACCGACTCGCTGCTCATGCGCCTGCTCCTGCGTGCGTCGGTGGGTCAATGCCGTATGGGGGACATTATACACGAAAATGGATGCGACGTGGCGGGGTGGTCCTGCCTGCCCGTCCCGCCACCGATCTCCCTCTTAATCCCTTCTTAACATAAACTTTACCTTCGGATGATGTACGCTGCCCCACTCTGTACTATACTTACACATTAGGATGTGAAAAAATAGATCAGTACCCATGAACGCATGCACACCGATTTTGAGCAACAACCTGTCGCTATGGAAGCCCTTGCTGCCCTAAGCCACCGCTACACCATTCGCGGCGTGATCGGCGTAGGGGGCATGGGCGTTGTGCTGCACGCCGAAGATCGGCTAACCCAAACGCCAGTTGCGATCAAGAGCCTCGCGCTAGAGCCAGCCATGCTCGATATGCTGACAAGTAGCGGCACGGATCTGCGCCTTGCCCTTGCCCGCGAATTCCAACTCCTCGCAACCGCCCGCCACCCCAATATCGTTAGCATGCTCGATTACGGCTTCACCGCAGCGGGGCAGCCGTTCTTCTCGATGGAGTACCTCCTCGATAGCGTCTCGCTCGTGCAGTATGTGCAAGCCCAGCCCCACATAGATCTGCTGCCGCTGCTGTGGCAGGCCCTGCAAGCCCTGCGCTATCTACATCGGCGGGGGATCCTGCACCGCGATCTGAAACCTGACAACATCCTCGTCTTATCTGATGGAACCGTCAAGCTCCTCGACTTCGGCTTGGCCCGAGTGCGTGAACCATATGCCGATGAGCAACTCGTGGGCACATTGCCGTATATTCCACCCGAAGTCTGGGCCGGCGCAGCCCACACCGAAGCAAGCGACCTCTACACCCTCGCGTTGATTGTCTATGAGATTCTCAATGGGGAGTACCCCTTTGAACTCGATGATGTTGAGTCCCTTGCTACCGCGATTCAGACCCAACCCTTGCCCGTCGAACAGCTGCCCACTAGCCCCGCCATCAAAACCATCTTGGCCCGGCTGTTGGCGAAATCGCCCGACCAACGCTACCCGAACGTAGACGCAGTGCTGCACGCCTATGCCGAATTGACACAGACTACACTGCCGCCTGAGTCGGTCCCCATCCGCGATAGCCTGTTGCAAGCTGCCCGCTTTGTCGGGCGCAAGCACGAACTCCGCACGCTCACCGCTGCCCTCACTGCGGCAAGCACCGGCACTGGCTCGGCGTGGCTCATCGGCGGTGAGTCGGGCGTAGGCAAAACGCGCCTGCTCGATGAACTGCGGGTTTATGCGCTTGTGCAGGGGATCACAGTGCTGCGGGCCCAAACTACCGCCGAGAGCGGCATGCCCTTTCGGATTTGGCGCGAGCCACTCCGCGCCCTGTTGATGGATACCCACATCACCGATTTCGAGGCAGGTACTCTACGGGCAGTTGTGCCGGACATTGCAACCTTGCTGAAACGATCCCTTCCAGATGTGCCCCTCGTTGCCCCCCAAGCTGCCCGTGAACGCCTGATCGCTACCATCACGGCGGTCATCCAACGCCATACTCGCCCAATCCTGCTGATCCTTGAAGACTTGCATTGGGTAGATGAAAGCATCGCCGTCATCGAGCGCCTGTGCCGCACGATTACCCGCGAGCCAATCTGTATCGTGGGCAGCTTTCGCAACGACGAACGCCCGGCCCTGCCGCAGGAAGTGCCCGCCATGCAGGTGTTAACCCTCACCCGCCTTGCCCCCGATGAGATCAGCGAACTTACCACATCCTTTCTCGGCGTGCAGAGTGGGCAACGCTCAGACTTGCTCAGCTACCTCGCTGAACAGACTGAAGGCAACGTCTTTTTCCTTGTCGAAACGATGCGCGCACTGGCAGAAGAAGCGGGCCAGCTACAGGCAGTCGGGGCAATTGCCCTCCCCGACAACCTTGTCGCCGTTGGTATCCACGATGTGGTGCAACGCCGTTTGGGCCGGATTGCCCCCGCCGATCAGCCGTTGTTGCGCTATGCAGCCTTGATGGGGCGCACGCTTGACCTTGCCGTGCTTGCCGCACTTGATCCGGCTATCGAGCAGGAAGCGTGGCTCGTGCGCTGCGCTGCGGTGCTTGAAGCCCAAGCGACAACGTGGCGATTTGCCCACGACAAGCTGCGCGAAGGTCTGCTTGCCACCCTTGAGCCAAGTGCCCTCCCGAACATGCACCGCGCCATTGCCCACACCCTTGAGCAGGTGTATCACCACGATCCTGACCACACGGCCCAGCTTGCGCTGCACTGGTGTGCGGCGGGCGACCTTTCCCGCGAACAGCACTATGCCCTTGCGGCTGGTTTGCACTTGCTGCGACAAGGAGCCTACCGCGAGGCGTTGCCCTTCTTGCAACGCGCCTATGCCCTGTGCGCGCAAGTTCCCCAATCCGTTTTGTGGCAGGCTCGCCTAGCGCGTGCGTTGGCTGATGCAACTGTGGCGATGGGGCAGTTGCCCGACAGCTTCGATTATCTCTATCAAGCCTTACGCCATCTTGATGCGCCAGTCCCAGAAACCACGATTACCCCTGAGGATGCCCTCGCCCAGCCGCTCGCCCGCAAACCCGCGCACTACCCACCCGATAAACGGGCGGTGTTGGTGGATGTGTATATGGTGCTTGGCTACAACGCCTTCGAGATGTCGCACAACGTTGGGCTAGGGGTGCAGAGCATTGCTGCCGCCACGGCTTTGCAGGAGTCGTTTGGAGCCTCGTTACAGCTTGCCGATTGTTATGCGCTGCTTGCGCTCGCGCTGCAAACAGCCGCTCGCCACACAGCTGCGGCAGAGTATGCCGAACGCGCTGCCGCCATCCTGCCGCAGTTCCCCGATGATGATCCGCGCACGTTGGCAATACTGGCGCGTGCGCTCTCGAACCTTGCTTTCTACTGGACCTTTGTGGGGGCGTGGGATGCTAGCCAGCGCGATGGCGAACGGGCGGCAGAACTATATGAGCGCATTGGTGATCTCTTGCGCTGGCGGGCAACAACGATGAACCTCGCCGCCGCCGCCGAGTGGCAGGGCGATTTCCGGCGCGGCATGGAGCTACGCCAACGCGAGTATGAGATTGCCCTGCGCGGTGAGGATCTGTTTGGACAGTTACGGGCACTGGCGGGGGTAGGCCAGTTGCATGCGTATCTTGGTGATGCCGAAGCTGCATTAGCGGCATTCCTACGCCGAGCTGAGATCGCCGAGATCATCAATAATCCCTCCAGCACACGCTATACCTATCTGAGTATGGCCTATTGGCGGCTAGGGCAACTTGACCAAGCGCGAGCTGCGCTGCCGCGGGCCGTCGCCGAGCTACGCCCGACCCGCGTGCCCACGGCCCACGATATGTTCTCGATCCAGAATACGGCGGAAGCCTTGCTTGGTGTGTGGGAACACGATGGCATCCCGCCCGTAGCACGCGATGATGCTGCCGCAATGCTCCACCTTGTTGCCGAGTATAGCCGCCGCTACCACGCTGGCACACCCTTGATGAGTGTTCTGCTAGGGCGGTATGCATGGCGTTGTGGTGATCGCGATACAGCATGGGCCCAGTGGCAACATGCATTGCTCCTTGCCCACGAGCGCGGCACCCGCTATGCGGCTGGGTTAGCCCTGTATGATCTTGGGCGACACACCCCTCCATCCCAGCCGGAACGGATGGAGCATCTCCACCAAGCCCACACCCTGTTCTGCGAGATTGGTGCCGCGTGGCACGCCGAGCAGGTTGTGCTTGCCCAACGTGTGCTGCCCACCGCAAATGAGGGTGAGAAATAGCATGGCAAATACGCTGAAAATTATTACGGCTGATGGCGATGCCGAAGAGATTCTGCCCGCCTTCCGACGGCAGTGGTATGCGAGTGGGCGGATCGTCTGCTATGAACTGCGCGACATTTCGCAAGCTATCGTGAACCAATGGTCACAGCTTGCTATCGAGACGATCCAAGCATGGAGCGCAGATAAGCCCTATCTTGCGCTGCACGATCTGTCCTATCCGGGGGTGGCAATGAAAAGCGGCTGGGTGCATGCCCGCGTTGCTACGCCAGCCATCACCGATTTCGGACAGCAAAGCCTCTTTCCTACGCCCGAAGCCGAAGCCGCCTTTCAATACCGGATTGCCGTCCTCGTTTCTGCCCAACAGTCGGGGCACTTTGCCGAAATGATTGTCAGCAAACAGATTGGCAGCTCACCTGCGGTACTGTATCACCGGACCTTCCTGAGCCGCACTGCCGCCCTCAACTGGTTGCTGGTGGCAGGTACACAACCGTTGCACTAGCACCCGATGCAGGGACTACTCAGGTGCTGGTGCAATGTAAGCCCATGCCAGCTGCCCATATGGCCTAGGCTGCATAGAGCCGTGTTCGCTCTATGTGCAACATAGGCTTCGATATGTTACACATAAGATACCCGTCCCGCACCTGCCACGCTACCCCTGTTGCCCACCGCCGCAGATCAGCATGCGCCGCAACATTCGCTGCGGCAAGCTGCCCACGCCCGCCGGTATCGTATATAATGAACGGTAGTGAGTGGGTGGCAACGCTCGTGTGATCCGAAGAGTTGTTGGTAAAGTTATGTCAACTGAGTGGGCAATTGAATTGCATGCCTTAACGCGCCGCTTCGGGCAGCGCACCGCCGTAGATGCGCTCTCGCTGCGGGTGCCGCGAGGCAGCGTGTTTGGCTTCCTTGGCCCCAACGGCGCAGGCAAAACCACGACAATAGCCATGCTGTTGGGCTTGGTGCGCCCTACAAGCGGTCACGCCACCATCTTTGGGCACGATGTCCAGCACGAGCCAACTGCCGCTCTGCAACGGGTCGGCGCAATGATCGAGTACCCCGCCTTCTTCCCCTACCTAAGCGGGTATGATAACTTGCGTGTGCTTGCCCGTGCGGATGGCATCGCCCAACCCCACGCCCGCATCCAGCAGGTGCTCGTCCTTGTAGACCTTGCCGCACGCAGTAAGGATCGCTTCAAAACCTACTCGCAGGGCATGAAACAACGGCTCGGTATTGCCGCCGCCCTGCTCAATCAGCCTGACTTGATTATGCTCGACGAACCTACCAACGGGCTTGATCCGGCTGGAACCGTCGAGATGCGCGGGCTAATCCGTACCCTTGCCAGCGCAGGGCACACTGTATTTATGTCAAGCCACCTTTTGCACGAAGTCGAGCAGATCTGTGATCAGGTGGCGATTATCAAGCAGGGCAAGCTGATCGCTAGTGGCAAGGTTGCTGAATTGCTGCATCGCGGGCACGGCATACAGGTGCAAGTTACAGCTCAAGCGGAAGCAGCGGTTGCCCTCTTGGGCAAGCTCGATTGGATCAACAGCGTGCGCCACGAAGGGCTGACCCTGCTGATTGACGCGCCAAACGAACGCGCCGCCGAGATCAACGCCATGCTCACCCGCAACGACATTCTGGTTGCCGAGATCCGCACCCGTGAGGAGAGCCTCGAAGCCTTCTTCCTCGAAGTCACGGAGCAACCCTGATGGCAACTGTCCTGCACCTGATCCAAGCCGAATGGCTGAAGCTCACCCGCCGCCCCTTAACGTGGCTGCTGTATGGTACATTCGTGTTGCTTATACTGATCACCTTCGCCGCGTTGCTATTTGTCGTGTTGCTGCACATGGTGCGATTGGCGGCGTAGCGGTGCAAGTCCTCAATGACAACCAGATCAACCAGTTCCGCCAAGAGCTACGCTTTCCGGGCGTGTTTGGGGCGTTGCTAGGCCAGATCAACAGCATCGGCGGCATCCTTGCGATGATCCTTGCCGCAGGTGTCATGGGCAATGAATACAGCTGGGGCACGTTGCGTGTGCAGCTTGCCCGCCAGCCGCAGCGCGGGTATTACCTGATTGCCAAGCTGCTCACCTTGCTGCTCGTATTGCTCGTAGGTATGCTGCTCGTCATCCTCACGGGGGTGCTATTCACCCTGATTGCGGGCTGGCTGCTCGGCAATCTCGGCAGCATCAGTGCGGGCGATCTGGGGCTAGTGCTGCTCGGTATGCTCCGAGCACTCTACGTTATGTTGCCCTACGTGCTGTTTGTCGTGGCAATCAGCATCATTGGGCGTTCGGTGCTAGCCGGCGTAGCGGGCGGCTTGATCTTTCTCACCCTCGATGGCGGCGCGGGTGCGCTCTCATTCCTCAGCCAAACCGATAACCCTATCGTGCGCGGCATCTACAACCTGCTGCTCCAGCCCAACATCAATCGCCTTGTTGCCCAACACCGCCAGAGCTTTGGCACTGACCCAACTGCCGTGACCGGGCTAGACCTCAGCAGCCTCCCCCCAACGTGGCAGGCAATCATTGTGATTGGGGTGTATAGCATCATGTTTGCGGGTTATGCCTACGTATCCTTCACGCGCCGCGATATTGCTGGCGCAGGCTAGCACAAACTGCTTCTCATCTGCTGCTCACTCTAGCCAGAGAAGGTGGTACAATTCATAGTAGTAAAAATTGCGTATAGGAGCCATCCATGATTACCGTGCTTGCCGGCGGCGTAGGTGCGGCACGTTTCCTCGAAGGCATGGTGCAGATCGTTGCACCTGAAACCATTACGGCGATTGTCAATACAGGCGATGACTTTATCTTGCACGGGCTGCACATTGCCCCCGATCTGGATATTGTCACCTGTACCCTCGCGGGTGTCATTCATCCTGAGCAGGGCTGGGGTATTCAAGATGATAGCTTCGCCTGCCTCGAATGGCTAGGGCGGTTCGGTGGGCCAACGTGGTTTCAGCTCGGTGATCGTGACCTTGCCCTGCATATCCAGCGCACCGCCATGCTGCGGGCGGGCGCAACCCTGACCGATGTTGCCGATCATCTGCGCCGCGCACTCGGCGTAGCGGTGCAGATTCTGCCCATGAGCGACGACCCGCAACCGACCCACATCATCACGGCGGCGGGCGAGTTCCACTTCGAGGAGTACCTTGTCGAACGCCGTGCCGCCGATCACGTACTAGATGTCCGCTTTATGGGGGCTGCCCAGCCCACCCCCGCCGTGCTTGCAGCCATTGCCCACGCCGAACGAATTGTCATTGCACCGAGTAACCCGGTCGTCAGCATCGGGCCCATCCTTGCCCTGCCGGGCGTGCGGGCAGCCCTGCGCGAAAGTGCAGCGCAGGTGATTGGCATTAGCCCAATTGTAGGCGGCAAGGCAATCAAAGGTCCGGCTGTGCCCCTGATGCACGCCATCGGCTTACCTGCAACTGCCGTCGGCGTGGCCCAAGCCTATCAAGATGTGTTGGATGTGTTGGTTATTGATCAGGTGGATGCCCACCTTCAGCCGGCCATCGAAGCGCTTGGAATCGCCGTGATCGTAACCGATACAATTATGCGCGGTGCTGCCGAGAAAGCAGCCCTCGCACGAATGGTGTTGCACCTATGAGAATAGCCTACAGCGATAACCACAGTCACAATCACATTGACCCGTACCCGCAGCCAACCGACGAGCGGTACTATGCCTGCGTGCGCCCAGAGATTGTACCACCGCGACGGGGAGTGCAGGTGATTATCCCCATGAAGAACCTGACCCACGCTAAAAGTCGCCTCGCGGAGCAGCTTTCGCTGGCAGAGCGGCGCACGCTGGCAATCTACATGTACCGGCGCGTCTTGCAAGTTGTGTGTGCCGCCCTGCCACCGAGCGATGCCGCCCTAGAGGAGATCGCCAGCGCAACGATCCAGCAGGTGTGGGTCGTCAGTGAAGATCCGCTGATTCTCGATATGGCCCGTGCCGCCGGCGCACAGCCGATCCCAGATACGACCAGCGAGCTGAACGCCGCGCTCCAGCTCGGCTTGGCCGCAGCACAGCAGGAAGCAGCGCAGGCGGTTCTCGTGATTGCAGCCGACATCCCCTTGATTTCCCTCGATGACGTGCGTGGCTTGGCGGCGGTGCTACGCCCCGGGTCAGATCGCCCCTTTACGGCCGAGCCGCGTGCGGTCATTGCCCCTGATCGCGCCCAGTCTGGCACGAATGCGTTTGGCTTCACCCTGCCGCCCGGCTTGCCGTTTCACTTCGGCAACGATAGCTTTGCACTGCATCTCCAAGCCGCCCACGAGCGCGGCATCCCGATCCAGACGTGCCCATCGGCGACCCTCGCACTTGACGTAGATACGCCCGCTGACCTGACCTATGCATGGCATCCCGATATGCCTGTGAAAGGAGCTTAACCCCGATGACTACGATTGGCTATGCGGCGGCACTGGAACAGTTTCACCCTACCGAACTCTTGCACTACTGCCAACTTGCTGAACAGCACGGCTTCAAGGGTGTGATGGCTGCCGATCACTTTCAGCCGTGGGTACCACAGCAGGGGCACAATGCCTACGTCTATTCGTGGATGGGTGCGCTTGGTACAGCTACCACGCACACCTTTGGTCCCGGTGTCACCTGCCCCAGCTTCCGCTATCACCCATCTGTGATTGCCCAAGCTGCGGCAACCCTCGCGGCAATGTTTCCGGGCCGTTTCTGGCTCGGCTTGGGCAGCGGCGAAGCCCTCAACGAACACGTTACGGGCGGCATCTGGCCCGATTCGCTGATCCGCTTCGAGATGATGATCGAGGCTACGGAGATCATCCAGCAGTTGCTCAGTGGCAAGAAGAAACGCTATCGGGGGCAGTATTTCCAAATGGAGAGCGTACAGCTTTACACCCTGCCCGCTACGCCCCCACCGATTTACATCGGCGCAGTGGGCCCACAGACGGTACACTGGGCGGGCAAAGTTTGCGACGGCTTGATTACACCGGGTGCGAACCACGCTAAGCTGCGCGGCATTCTAGAGAACTTTGCGGCGGGCGCACGCGAGGCAGGCAAAGACCCGGCGACGATGCCCAAGCTCTTGCAGGTGCATCTCTCGTGGGCTGAGACGCACGCGGAAGCGGTGCAGAATGCGCTGACTGAGTGGCCCAACGGCGGCATGAACTTCCCTAAAGCAGACATCCGTAGCCCCGAAGATTTCGCGGCAATGGCCAAGCTAGTGCGCGAGGAGAACTTCGCGGGGCGCGTGCTGATCTCTACCGACCTCGCAGAACACCGAGACCACTTGCAAGGCTTCGCTGATCTCGGCTTCGATGAGATTCACATCCACAATGTCGGGCGCAACCAAGAGGCGTTTATCAAAGCCTTTGGCGAGCATGTGATTCCATACATCCGCTAGCCCATGGCATGCCCCCTGCTTGAAAGGCAGCCCACGCAGGGCACAACGATCACGCAGATGGGGGCGGGGGCAGCACCGTACCGACATCATAGGCTACCCCCGCCAGATCCGCCCTACTCCACGGTCACGCTCTTGGCGAGGTTGCGGGGCTGATCCACATCACAGCCGCGTAGCACCGCCATATGATAGGATAACAGTTGCAGCGGGATCACCGTCAGCACGGGGCTGAGCAGATCGCTCGTGCGTGGCACGCTGATGATGTGATCCGGCTCGGCGGCAACTTGCGTATCGCCCTCACTCACGATAGCAATCACCTTACCGTTGCGGGCATGCACCTGTTCAATATTGCTGAGCATCTTCTCATACACCCCATCGTGTGGGGCAATGCACACCACCGGTAAGTGTTCGTCAATCAAGGCGACAGGCCCGTGCTTCATCTCACCTGCGGGGTAGCCTTCGGCGTGGATGTAGCTGATCTCCTTCAGCTTCAGCGCACCCTCTAAGGCAATTGGGTAGCTCACATTGCGCCCCAGATAGAGCATGCTGGTGGCAGCGTGGTAGCGTGCAGCCAGCGCACGGATCGGCGCATCAGTCTGAGCGAGCACCTGCGCCGCTTGGTGGGGCAGGGCAGACAGGGCCTGCCCATGCTCACGCACGGCATCAGCACTAAGTACGCCCCGCACCTGCCCCAGCTTTAGCCCCAATAGATATGCCGCAACCAGCATGCTCGTGAAGCACTTGGTCGAGGCTACGCCGATCTCAGGGCCGGCATGCAGATAGATTGCCCCGCCATCAGCAAGGCGGGCGGCTTGGCTGCCAATCACATTCACAATCGCAACACTGGGAATGCCGTGCGTGCGGGCTTCTTCCATTGCCGCGAGGGTATCTACTGTTTCGCCACTCTGGGTTATGGTCAGCACCAGTGTGCGCTGATCAAGGATTGGCTGGCGGTAGCGGAACTCGCTGCCATAATCTACATCTACCCGCACCCGTGCGAGCCGCTCGATCATAAATTTCGCTAGCAGTGCGGCGTGCCATGCCGTGCCACACGCGACGGTATAGATGCGGTCAATATGTTGCAGGGTGGCGGTATCAAGCGTCAGTTCATCGAGGGTGATTGTGCCTGCCGCGCCATCCACCCGCCCGCGCAACACATCCAGCAAGGTCTGCGGCTGCTCGTGGATCTCCTTGAGCATGTAGTGTGGGAAATCGCCGCGTGCCGCCCGCTCTGCATCCCACGCAATGGTGGTGGGTTCGCGCTTGATCAGCGCACCCGCCCGATTGCGGATCTGCACCGCATTGCGGGTTAGCACGGCTAGCTCGCCATCTTCAAGGAACAGCAGGTGGTGCGTGTAGTCGAGGACGGCGGGCATATCGGAAGCGATAAACACCTCATCTATCCCCATCCCAATCACGACCCCGCCCGCATTGCCGAGCCGCGCTGCAATCAGGCGATCCGGCTCGTTGATCGAAAAGACCACAATCGCATTGCCGCCGTGCAGTTCGCTGATTGTCTGCTGCACCGCCTGCTCCAGCGATTGGGTGCGGGCATAGGCGACCCCCACCAAATGCGCGATGACTTCGGTGTCGGTCTGTGAGTGAAAGATGTGCCCATCGGCAATCAGGCGTTCGCGCAACTCCTGATAGTTTTCGACGATACCATTCTGCACCACCACAATCGTACCGCTCTGGTCGCGGTGCGGGTGTGCGTTAGTCTCAGTGACTGCGCCGTGCGTAGCCCAACGGGTGTGTCCCACACCAAGCTGCCCGTGCAGGGGGGCGGTAGCCAGCTGCTCAGCGAGGTGGTGCAGCTTGCCCACCGCACGCGCAAGTTGCAAGCCTGTGCCATTGCCATACACCGCAATCCCCGATGAGTCGTAGCCCCGATACTCGAGCCGTTGCAACCCCTTTAGGACCACGTCCTGCGCGTCTCGATCACCAATATACCCAACAATTCCACACATAGTAGTTACTCCTCCTTATGACAAGTAAGGTGATAGATACGGTGAGTAGCGTGCGGCACAGCCATGCCTACGCAGCGCAGCCGCTAGCCTGCTGCCTGTGTAGCCGAACAGCACCCCGCCGATGCACACCGTACTGCATCGCCAAACGTTACGGGATATGATTATGTAAATCTATGGGAGTGGTAAAGCTAGGGGTGGTAGCCATTGCCTACGCTTTTGCCCGTGACCGTCGCCGGTAGGGGTTGTACGTGTGCTTGCAGGGTGGCACCGGAACCCTGAGAGGCTTCCGCTGATCGTTCGATTTTCCGGGCGGGGCGCAGCGTGCGTCGGCCCGTTAGCTCTGCCTCGCGGCAGAGAACCTCTCTCCTCGTCAGCTTGCGCCGCACGACTGCGATAGTTGCTACGGATACTCCGTTGGCGGTGCGGTGGCAAGCCCATGCGCTAGGTTATGTCAATTGTCTGGTTGGGGCTAACTCCTTGCGGCTGTACTCCCTCCAGCCCTGAATGCGAATATTGAGAGGAGTATACCACAGAACCAGATCGGTGTGGTATCATGGGCGGCAGGAGTAACCAATGATTACCCAGAGCCAAATCGCCGATCTTACTGATGCTATTGGGCGCCACTTCCAGCCGCAGAAGGTGATCCTGTTCGGCTCGTATGCCTATGGGCAGCCTACCCCCGACTCAGATGTGGACATTATGGTGGTGATGCCACATGGGGGGCGTAGCATAGATAAAGCAATTGAGATTCGACTTAAAGTATATGCGTATGTCCGATTCCCACTCGACCTGCTCGTGCGAAGCCAAGAAGAGCTTGAACTGCGGGTGGCATTGGGTGATTGGTTTCTGCGCGAGGTTACAGCGAAAGGCAAGGTGCTGTATGAATCTGCTGACGCTAGAGTGGATTGCGAAGGCAGAGGGCGACTATGCGACGATGCAACCGAGAAATACTTGAAAGCCTACGTACATCTGGGAGACTATGCCTGAAGGTCTTTCGATCCTGACCGATTGCGCCCCATATCCTATGCCGCATAACACAGCAACGCAGGGTATCCACCCCCTGCTGCGCTTGCCGGAGACCATCATGGACCCTTGCTTGGCTGCGCGACCCTACGCCGAAGCCTTGCCCTTCTGATGTTCGCCGTGCCCGTTGCCATTCGTGTAGCCATTGGCGTGGCTGTTCTGCGGGTAGAGCGTGGTGACATTCAAGGCATTGTGGGGGGTGTGGGCATTCGCCGCGGCTCGCTGGCACGCCGGACACGTACCGTATACGACGATGCCAGAGGCGTGATGAATGCGGTAGCGGGTGTGCTGGCTGATCGTGTTGAGCATGCTGGTGAGCATCTCAATCTGCACATCAGAGATCGAGGCGCAGTTCGTGCAGACCAGATTGACGTGGGATTGGGTATCCAGATCGTAGTGGGTATGTTCGTGATTGGCAATTTCCAGCCGATGAATCAAGCCGAGTTCTTCGAGCGTATCAACCGTATTGTACACAGTGGCTTGGCTAATCATGGGGAAGATGCCACGGACCCGTTCGTAGATCTCGGCAACGGTGGGATGCCCGCCATGTTCGATCAATGCCTGACAGACGGCGTGCCGTTGGGGGGTGGAACGTTTGCCGGACGCTTCAAGCCGCTGGAGAAAATACTGGATTTTTTGAGGTTCTGACATTTCTTGTCTCGATCTTTGAAATTTATAACATCTTCTACATAAGAACAGTAACACTTTGTCCACCAATTGTCAAGGTTTTTGTCAAGGTTGCTCAGCGCGGCAAATGCAGCAAAATGTTTTCTAATGCCAGTTGTGGGTTCACGTTCTCCCGAATCTGGCGTGTTGCCTCGCTAATCCGTTGCATCACCGCGTAAACCTGTGCAACATTGTACTGCTGCGCGGCCTGCTCCAGCTCCGCCCGCCGATCCACGTAGGTCACACTTTCGGGGCAATCAGCTGAAATCAGCAGCACATCGCGCCACCAGTTCTGCCACAGCTCCAGCCACTCCAGCACATCCTGCTGCTGCCCGCTACGATACTCTTTGCTGCGCTCTTCGGCCCAGCGAAAGCCAATGCTGTGCGGCTGCTGCTGAAGCTGCACCAGTTGATCAAGGCGTTCTTGGCGTTGCTGCACCTCGTCTGGGCAGGCGGCAGCCCGCAAGGCCCAGCCGATGCTACCACTACTCCACGCGGCAAGCAGGCGGGCTTGTGGCTCGTGAACGTCGAACTGCCCGATCAACGCCCGTACAATCGTCTGGCGCGGCAGCGGGCGCAGGCGCAGCACTTGGCAGCGCGAAACGATGGTGGGCAGCATCGTAGGGCGATTCGCAACGAGAATCAGGGTGGCATACGCGGGCGGTTCTTCCAACGTTTTGAGCAGCGCGTTCGAGGCTCCTTCACTGAGCAGCTCGGCATCGTGCAGGATAAATACCCGCCGTCGGCCCTCGTATGGCTTCAGCGCAATATCGCGCTGCCACTCGCGCACAGTGTCAATCTTGAGTTCCTTCTGCCGCGCAGCTTCATCCGGCTTCAGACTGGCGGCTTGGGTTGCCATGCTCGCAATCCGCAGATCGGCGTAGTTGCCATGCTCGATGCGGGTACAGGTGCGGCACTTCAGGCAGGGAGCCTGCTCTAGGTGTTCGCAGTTCAGGGCTTGGGCAAAGCGGAGCGCAAGGCGGGCTTTGCCCACACCGGGCGGCCCAACAAACAGGTACGCATGCGCGTCGCGCCCACCCACCAAGCTACGGTGGAGATACTCGATTGCCCATTCATGTCCGATCATGTCCCAGTTCATCGCCTTGCTACACCGTTATTCGTTGGAAGCGGGACCGATTAGCTGCGCTGTGCCTGCATGACCCGGCGAAAGACGAGCACGGCATTGACTCCGCCAAAGCCAAACGAGTTGGCAATCACGGTCTGCAATGCTGCTTCACGGGCAGTGTGCGGCACATAATCCAGATCGCAGGCGGGATCAGGCTGATCAAGGTTGATTGTCGGTGGGATCAGATTATGCCTCAGAGCCAACACCGCCGCCGCCGCCTCAACGGCCCCTGCCGCACCCGTCAAGTGCCCAATCATAGATTTGGGCGCACTGATTGGCACGCTCGTAGCATACTCTCCAAACACCTGCTTGATTGCTAAGGTTTCGGCAATGTCGCCCTGTGGCGTACCTGTTGCGTGGGCTTTGATATAATCCACTTGCTGCGGGCTTACGTGCGCGTGGTGCAAGGCCCGGCGCATGGCCAGTGCCGCCCCGTAACCGTCGGGATCGGGAGCCGTAACGTGGTGGGCATCACTGGATACGCCATAGCCGATCACTTCAGCATAGATCGGAGCTTCGCGGGCTTGTGCCGCCGAGAGCCGCTCGAGCACCAAAATCGCGGCACCTTCGCCGGGCACAAAGCCATCCCGTTGGAGATCGAAGGGGCGTGAGACACGAGCGGGATCATCGCTCCGGCGGCTCAGGGCATGCAGCGCATTGAAGCTGGCTAGCCCAATCTCGCTGATGGGGGCTTCAGCTCCCCCCGCCAACATCATCTCCGCATCGCCGCGCCGGATCACGGCCGCCGCCTCGCCTATCGCCTGCGCCCCCGCTGCACACGCCGTACTGATCGTGGAGGTGTAGCCGTGCAAGCCAAACTGGATGGCCACCTGCGCCGCCGCCATGTTGGGCAGAGCCATCGGGATGTAGAGCGGGCTAACGCGTGCCGCGCCCCGTTCAAGCAACGTCTGAATTGCTTGCTGCGTCTCAGGGTAGGAGGTACCGCCACATGCAATCAGCACCCCAGTCTGCTCGGCATCGGCAAGAGGCAAGCTGAGCCGCGCATCAATCAATGCGAGCTGGGCCGCCACCAGCGCAAACTGCGTGCCGCGTGTCGTGCGCCGTACAATCTTGGGCGGCAAGTAGGCAAACGGATCGAAGTGCGGCACCTCGCCCGCAATCTTGCAGGGCGACTCGCTCACGTCGCAGAGGGTGATTGGAACAATGCCGCTCTGCCCTGCACGTAAGCCCTCCCAGAAGGGCTGCAAGCCCACGCCAAAGGGCGACACCACCCCCATCCCAGTAATGACTACGCGCTGATCGGGATCATCTTCATCAAGGAGCAACGGTTGCGGCACAACGTCAGGGGTCTCCTGTAGCACTTCGGCTAGGAGCGTTTCGATCTGTTCACTGAGCGGCTCATCGGTGAGCACAATGCGGGTGCCAATCAACGCCAACAGACGTTGAGTCAGGAGCCGCCGCTGTTCGCTGGTAGGTGCTGTCATCCTGTTGGCGGGCAGTTTCGTTTAGGGTTGCGCTCCGCAAGCCGCGCAACTCGTATGCCTTTGTATTATAACATTATCCGTAGCAGGTTTCGGGAGAAGTTTTGGGCAATGTTCAGGAGAGGACACAAGAATGCAGATGGTGGGGAACTACCATCTGCTGCTCTGGTGAGGGAACACCACGAATTGCTCTGCCTCTTATTGTAATTGGCGTAACTGAGAGCAAGCTGAGAAACAGATCATCCCTTGATGAGCGTCTTATGTTATGCAAGGGGGCAACCGTTCAACGTTGCGCCCATGCACGCATCGCGGCACGCGGCTGTTACTCATAGACCACATACAGCGGCGCACCCAGATCCCACGGGCGCACCTGCACCGCCCCATCTATGGCGACGATGCGTTCGCGCAGGCTGCCATCCCAATGCAGCACCCGCGCCGCTCGGCATTCGCAGCCGACTTGCACCACTGGCACAGTATCGCCGACCCGCCACAGCACATCTACGCGGCGGGTATCGCTCCGGTAGCGGTGCATGTACGCGCCCTGTGCTGTACCATCGAGCAGCACCTGCTCCAGCTCCAATCCGGCAAGGATCTGCGTCATCGTGCGGTAAGCGATGAAGGCTGGCTTGCGGAGATCGGGCTGAAGCGGATCGAGCGGGAATGCCCGCCGCAGCAAGCCATAGTGAAATTCGTAGTTGCGGCTATCGTACACCGGCTGTTCGTAGGGGCTGAGGGCAAGGTATCGTTGCGAAAATCATACCAAAACACCGTCTCAACCGTCGGGTGGGCCAGCATAAGCAGGTATGAACGGAGCAGAAACAGGGCCTGATCAATCTCAGCTACGCCCGGCGCGATGCTGCTTGTGGTATAGCCGAATTCGGTAATCCAGACCGGCTTCGAGCCGTAGCGTTGCATCATAGCTTGCAGCGTATCCAACTCATCCAGCAGGGTTACACTGCGCCCAAAGCGGGTGATATAGCCTTCGGGTGGGGCGGGGTGGTAGGGGTGGAGCGCGAGGATGTCTACATACTCCCAGCCGCCGAGTGCGCCCACCTGCTCCATGTACTCCAGCCAATCGTAGCTGAACTGCTTGTCGGTGTCAGTCTGCCCTGACATCCCCGCCATAATGATGCGGGCATTTGGGTCGGCGGCACGGGCGGCGGCCTGCCCCACTGCCAGCAAGCGCACGAAATCCTTGATCTCGTACAAGCCGCTTTCGTAGCCAGACTCGCGCACATTCGGCTCATTCCACAGTTCCCAGTGCGTGATCCAGCCGCGCTCGGCTCCGTAGCGGCGCACGGTCGCATAGACATAGGCATACCAATCGTCAATCCATGCTTCGGGGGGCGGGTTCTTGCTCTTAAACCACGCCGGATTGTAGGTCAACAAGCCCAGCACCTTGATGCCTGCGGCAACTTGCGCGCCTATCGCCTGATCGTACTCGTAGAAGCCGGAGCCGTCGCCATCCCACACAAAGGGCCCGCCGGCTTCCTGCTGCACCCGATCCCACAGAATCTCCTCCCGCTGCCACTGCACGCCTGCTTCTTGGAGCAGCTGGATGGCCACGTCGCGCTCATCCGACCGCACCCGATTAGCAAGCGCGGCAACCATCCCAAATGGCTGCGGCGGGGCAGGGGTTTGAGCGGTGACTACCGGCGCAGGCGGCAGCGGCAGGGCGAACGAACTGACCAACACGAGCCACAGCACCAACCACACGCTGCAACGGCGCAGGCGGTGGGCACGACGGGGGGTGGGGTGAGACATACGCACGCTCCTACGGGTCACTAATCGCTACGAGTTGTTGGCTATCGAGGATCAGCACCCGCCCGCGCTTCAACTCGATCCAGCCAGCGGTGCGAAACTCATTGAGCACCTTTGTGATCGTCTCGCGGTGGGTGCCCACCAGCGCACCCATCGCCTCGTGCGTGAAGGGCACTTCCAACTCAACTTCACCGCCACCGAGTAGCTTGCGTCGCACCGGACGGGCGTGTTGCAGCAATACACTCGCAAGGCGTTGGGGGATGCTCTTAAAGGCGAAATCGGACAGCCGCCGTTGGGTCTCAATCAGGCGATTACCCAACATTTCAGCGATGCGGGCGGCAATGCGCGGATCACTGAGCAGGCTCGCTTTGACATCCTCGCGGCTCATCAAGCAGAGCAGGCACGGGGTCAGGGCTTCGGCGTAGCTCTCGTGCAGGCGTTGCCCCAGCATGGCCATCTCGCCAAAGATTGTCCCCGCTTCGAGAATCGCGGTGGTCAGTTCTTTGCCTTCGGGCGAAAGGTGATACAGGCGCACGCGCCCTTCTTTGAGGATAAACAGCACCTCTGCGGTCTGTTCAGAGGAGTAGAAGACGGTGCCGGGCCGCACGCGCTGCATTGCGGTGCGCTTGCCCACCTGCTCAATCTCGGCTTTGGTCAAATCGGCGAAAATATCTATCGTGCGGAGGTGCGTGGTTTTATCTGGCAGAGCTTCGCTCATCAGCATGTGTCCTCAGATAGGCGAGTAGTTCATCAACACTCGGATTACCAAAGAAGATGATCTGCTGCTCCCAACAGTAAATTGGTGTGCCAATGACTTGCTCTGGCACCACTGCGCCCGGCAGATCAACATTGACAATCTCGCACACAAAAGCCGGATACCGCCGCCGCACCTGCTCTAGCAAGGCGTGGGTGTGCGCCGAGCCAAGACATCCTTCAGCTATGTAGACTCGTAACATAGCAGTTCATTCCTTCTCTATAATACACCATATCTGGGTCGGGGGCATGTCCGCCCGCTTATACGCTAGCATAACAAGCCCTAGCTTAAGCTACCGTGAGATTCGCTACACAAGCCTGTTGTACGGGTGTGCTTTGTGCTACGATATATTGTGTATCTAAAAAATAGCCCTGAGCCACCAGCAGCCAGCACTGTTCGCAGCTGGCTCAACCTACGAAAGAAGGATGGGTATGCAACGCATCATCGGGTTTCTCTGCATCGTATGGTTGTTGAGTGGGTGCGGTGTCGCTACAAGCGCACCCGCCCCAGCTGCCGCCGCATCTACTGCCGCCGCGACGATTGCCCCTGCTACCCAGATTGCACGGGTGGCAACTGCACAACCAACCCCAGAGCCGGAACCAACCCCAGAGCCGGAACCAACCCCAGAGCCGGAGCCAACCCCAGAGCCTACACCAGATCCGGTAGCCGGCTTGAGCATCAGCGACCTGCGAGCGCGAGCGTGGGGCACAGAGGGTGAGATCCGCATCGGGGAATACTGGGCGGCAGGCACAGGCTACACCGTCTATCGAATGTATTACCCCGCTGATGGACTCAACCTGACGGGGCTGATCTTCATTCCCGCAGGCACAGGCCCCTTTCCCGTCATTATCGCCAATCGGGGCTACATTAGCCCAGAGACGTATGTGCCCGGCACGGATAGCTACCCCTTTGCGGATGTGGCGGCCCGCGCAGGCTACCTCGTGCTTGCGCCCGACTATCGTGGCTATGGCGGCGGCGACGATGGCCCGAATCAGTTCTACACCGGCTACTACGCCGATATTCTGCACCTGATCCCAATGGCCCAACGCCTACCAATGGCTCGCCCCGATCCGGTGGGGTTGTGGGGGCACAGTCGCGGGGCCTCGATCAATGTTGCCGCAATCACGATTATGCCGGAGCGCATTGCGGCAGCGGTGGTGTATGCCCCCGCCTACGCCGATCTCGAATTGGATTACTACCGCCGCTACAATGCCAGTGGCGGCAATCCCGGCACGGATACATGGCCGTTCCCGCCCAGTGCCAACCCCGATGCGTATCGGCGGGTATCCCCCCTGTATGCGATGGACGTGGTGCAGGCTCCCGTGCAGTTGCATCACGGCACACTCGATCCAGTGGTAGACATCAGTGCCAGTGTGCAGATCGCCGACACGCTACGGAGCCTCACCAAAAATGTGGAGTTCTATGTCTATGAAGGCAGTGGGCACTTGTTTGGGGGCTACGCTGAACAGCTCTACTACGAGCGCACAATGGCATTTCTCAATACCTACGTGCCGCGCTAGGCAGCTGTTTAATGTCAGGTATGCGATGGACAAGGCAGGCGGAGCACCGGTACAGCACTACCATCCGCTGTTCAACGGTGGTCAGCCTGCCTCGTGTATTCCTCATTTGTTTCTCACCAATTCCTGCTATGCTAAGCATTGTGCTGCTTTCGTATAGCTTTATCAGATTATGTGATGTGGAGGTCACTCGTGATTGGATCGCGCCTGCGTACCGGATTGCTGTATAGCATCATGACCTTGACAACGCTGCTACTGGTTGGCGGCACTGCGTGGCTCGTCGGCTTCCCGCCGCCTGCCCGCGAACTCGCAGCCCCTGCCCCAGTCTCTGCCGCGAGCCGTGCCAACGCCGTGACCGCCATACCTGCCCCACCTACGTCGCCCAGCCCGGCTACACCAATCCCACCGGATCACGCTAGCTTGCCCGCCGCAGACGAACCAGCCCCGCCTGATCCTGCTGCCCCCGTAGATGCTGCCGCCACCCCAACTCCGCGTGCCGCCGGAACTGCGCCGCGCGTGGGCGTGCAAGTAGGCCACTGGAAAACCGAAGAACTACCCGACGAACTCGCCCGCCTGCGAAACTCAACTGGCACGAGTGCAGGCGGCTACACTGAGCTACAGGTCAATCTAGACGTAAGTACCCGCCTCGCCGCATTGCTCGAAGCAGAAGGGGTAAGCGTGGATGTATTGCCTGCTACCGTGCCACCCGGCTACGATGCTGATGCGTTTGTCTCGATCCACGCTGATGGCTCATCCGATACGACCCGCAACGGCTTCAAGCTGGCAACGGCATGGCGCACCTCGCCCGCCTCGCGTATGCTCCATGATCTCATGCGGGCGGAGTATGCCGCCGCAACGGGCATGGTCTGGGATGATGCGATCACTACCAATATGCGCGGCTACTACGCCTTTAGCTACACCCGCTACACGCATGCGATCACCCGCACGACACCCGCCGTCATTGTCGAGATGGGCTTTCTCACGAATCCAGCAGATCGCCAGTTTATCACGACGCAGCCTGATCTGATTGCCCAAGCCCTTGCCAATGGCATCCTGCGCTACCTGCGCGAGCGTGACCCCAACGATGGTGGTGCGCTGATCCCGCCAGAGCCAACCCGCTACCTTGTGCAGCCCGCGCAGAGCGTGCCGATCTATGCTGCCCCAAATGGCAATAGCGGGGTTATCTTTGCTGCGCCACCAGATACCCGGATCACATCCTTCAGCCGTGTCGGAGATTGGCACGAGGTGTTTGTGCGTGCGCCAGAGCCGGGCAACGAGCGGGTGATTGGTTGGGTATGGCACGCTGATCTTGAAAGCCGCACCACGCAAGAACCAGCCCAATAGCACGCCTGCACGGGAAGTCTGCCCCTCCGAAGCGAGGGGTTTTTCCATCTTGCGTATAAATCAGCTTGGATGTATCCTACGTAATGTTGTAATGTTGCCGCGTAGCGATGAGACGCGGCGGAGCTATTGCTGTCTTTAGAACCAGCCTGCAACAGCTGTTGCCGAAATGTGGTAGTATAAAGAACCGGTTTATCTTGCGAGATCCATCCTCTTGCATTACCAAATCCAGAGAGCTATTTGAAATGCGCGGAGTAGCGATACATGGCCCAGAGTGAAATAACCCAAGCGGATTCGCAATCGCCATTGATGGCATGGGCCATGCGCGGCGGTATCGGTTGGGTATTAAGTATCCTGCCCCTCTCCCTCACGCTCTATTTTGCGAGCCTCTTGCCAACGATCACATCCGGCACTGTGCTGCGTGTCTCCTATACGTGGATCCCGAGCTTGGGCGTGGATTTCGCCTTCATTGTAGATGGGCTATCCCTCACGTTTGTGCTGCTAGTGTTGGGCATTGGCACGCTCGTAGTGCTGTATGCCGGCGGCTACATGGCGGGGGATCGGCAGATTGGGCGGTTCTACCTGTACCTGTTCCTCTTTATGGGCGCAATGGTTGGGTTGGTGCTAGCCGATAATCTGATCACGCTGTTTGTGTTCTGGGAACTTACGAGTATCAGTTCGTATTTATTGATTGGCTACAAGCATGCCTACTACTCCTCACGCTCATCAGCCCTGCAAGCCCTGCTTATCACGGGCGCAGGAGGCTTGGCTCTGCTCGCGGGCTTAGTCCTACTTGGGATTGCCGCCGAGACCCAGACGATCTCTGAGCTAGGCTCACGCCACGAGTTGATCGTGAACTCCGGCTTATACGCACCGATCCTAATCCTTGTCCTCATCGGAGCCTTCACGAAGTCGGCGCAGTTCCCATTTCAGTTCTGGCTGCCGGGCGCAATGGCGGCACCCACACCTGTAAGTGCCTATCTCCACTCGGCAACGATGGTCAAGGCGGGCGTGTTTTTGCTGGCTCGTCTCAATCCGGCACTCGGCGATACTCCCGCGTGGCAAATTACGCTGACCGTCTTTGGTGCAATCACGATGGCTCTCGGCGCGTATCTTGCCGTCTCACAGACTGACCTGAAGCGCATTCTCGCCTTCACGACGGTCAGTTCACTGGGCACACTGGTGATGCTGATCGGGATCGGTGGCGAGCATGGGATTGTTGCGATGATGGTCTTTCTGATTGTCCACTCACTCTACAAGGGCTGTCTGTTTATGGTGGCGGGCAATATTGACCACGAGACAGGCAGCCGCGATGTTTCGATCTTGAGCGGGCTACGCCGCGAGATGCCGATCACGTTTGGGGCAGCCGCTCTCGCTGCCCTCTCGATGGCGGGCTTACCGCCATTACTCGGCTTCGTCGGCAAAGAGCTAATCTACGAAAGCACTCTGGATGCCCGCTTTGCGGCTGCCGCTGTCACGACTGTCGCCGTTGCGAGCAACATCCTGATGATTGTTGCGGCGGGTATGGTTGCCGTGCGTCCGTTTCTGCCAACCGGCACAACCCGCCACAGCACCCCGCGCCATCCGCATGAGCCGCCGATCTCGATGTGGCTAGGCCCAGCGGTGCTAGCTACCCTGAGTGCGGTGTTTGGCTTGTTTGTGGTGCAGGTGATGCAGCCGATTGTTACGCAGGGCGCGGCGGCAATTCTGGGTGAGGCGGTCGAAGTCAAGCTGAAGCTCCTCCCCACGAGTATCACTGGCTACTTCTTGCTGAGTGTGTTGACCATCGCGCTAGGCATCGTGAGCTATCTCTATGCTCGCCCCGCGCTTATGCAGGCAGGCAAAGCGACCCGCGGTGCGCTTGAAGATGGCTTCGTCAATGGCTTCACCGATCTAGTCAATAACACCCAAGCCTTCGCCCGCTGGATCACCCGCGCCTTGCAGAGCGGCTACCTGCGTCGCTACGTGCTCATCACGATTGGCGCGGTGGTGAGTGTCGCTAGTGCTGCGCTGCTTACCCGCGCCGACCTGAGTGCCATCCGCCTGTTCGATACGCCGCTCTTTCTGTGGGAGACAGCCACCATACTGGTCATTCTGGCGGGTGTCGCCCTCGTGCTGCGCGCTCGCTCGCGGCTCACCGCCATCGCTGGCTTGGGCACCGTTGGCTTTGGCATAACGCTGATCTTCTTCTTCTTCGGTGCGCCCGATCTGGTGATGACCCAGTTCTCGGTGGAGACGCTTTCGGTGCTGCTATTCATCCTGATCCTCTACCGCCTGCCGATCTTCACCACCATCTCGCATCGCTACTCGCGGCTCCGTGATGGCATCGTTGCGGGCCTTGCCGGTCTGCTGATGACTATGATTACGCTGCTCACGATTGCGGGCGAGGAGCTGAAGCCGCTCACGCCGTTTTATGCTGAAGCGAGCTACGTGGAAGCGCGGGGACGCAACGTGGTTAATGTTATCCTCGTTGATTTTCGTGGCATTGATACCATGGGCGAGATTACCGTATTGGGCATTGCCTCACTTGGCATCTACCTCTTGCTGACGTTGCGGCTCGCACCCGCCGATGGGCAGGCCGAGGCAGAAGACTCAACAGGAAAGGAGCAGCTATGAAAAGGCGACCAGCTTCGGTGATTTTTGCTACTGGCGCGCGCTACATCCTACCGCTTATGCTGCTATTCGCGTTCTTCATCCTGCTGCGTGGGCACAATGAGCCGGGCGGGGGCTTCATCGGTGGGCTAGTGGTGGCGTGTGGCTTTGCGCTATTTGCGCTTGCCTACAGCGTTGCGGATGCCCGCCAGATTCTGCGTGTGGATCCGATCCAGTTGATCGGGTGGGGGTTGCTGCTCGCCCTCTTAAGCGGTCTCCTCTCGCTGCTGCTAGGGTTGCCGTTTATGACCGGACTCTGGCCCGATTTCGCCATTCCCGCGATTGGCAAAGTCGGCACGCCAACAATCTTTGATGTTGCCGTGTTTTTGGTGGTGATCGGGGTTGTTTTGAATGTTGTGTTTAGTCTTGCTGAGAGCTAAGCCTGCGCTACTCCCCCAATCTGAGGTGGGTAGAATGAAAGCAACGTACTTATGGAAACGCTTCTGGCAATCGTTATCGGGGTGCTGTACGCCGCCGGATTGTATTTGATGATGCGGCGGAGTATCGTGAAACTTGTGCTAGGGCTAGGGCTGATTGGGCACGCCGCAAACTTGTTGATCTTTGTTACGGGGCGGGTACAGCGGGGCAGTTCGGCGGTGATCCCCCCCGACCAAACGGTGCTTGTTGCGCCATTCCCTGATCCTGTTCCCCAAGCCCTAATCCTTACCGCAATTGTGATCGGCTTTGGCACACAGGCATTTGCCTTAGTATTGCTCAAGCGTGCCTATCAAGCCGTTAAGACCGACGACATGGATGCGATGAATACAACAGATCGCTAAAGCTGCCCCTAGCTCGGTATAGCTGTGAAAGGTTGTGCGTGTTGAATGAAATGAGCGATCAATGAATCTGGTTGTTTTTCTGCCGCTCTTTGTGCCGTTCTTTACGGGCATCATCGGCTTGCTGCTGTGGGGCAAGCCCCAAGCCCAGCGCGTGGTCAGCTTGCTCGGCGGGATCGGGCTGACGCTAGTGGGCGCAAATTTGCTCCTCACGGTAATCCAGCAAGGCATCCAAGTCACCTATATCGGCGATTGGGTGGCTCCCTTCGGGATCACCCTCGTTGCCGATCTGCTCAGTGCGATCATGGTTTTTGTGGCGGGGATGATGACTCTGAGTACCGTGATCTATGCGATTGTCACGCTCGATGCACCGCGTGAGCGCAACGGCTTCCACGTCCTGCTGCACTTTATGCTGTTCGGTGTAATCGGGGCCTTTCTCACGGGCGACATCTTCAATTTGTTTGTGTGGTATGAGGTGATGCTGATCTCCTCGTTCGTGCTGCTCGTGATGGGCGGCGAACGGGCCCAGCTCGAAGGCGGGATCAAGTATGTCACCCTCAATCTGATCGCCTCTGCGCTGTTCCTCTCCGCAGTCGGCATCCTTTACGGGGTCGTCGGGACGCTTAACATGGCCCACCTCGCAATCCTTGTCCCCCAAGTTGAGCAGCAGGGCCTCATCACGACACTGGCAATCCTGTTCCTGTTTGCCTTCGGGATCAAGTCGGCGTTGTTCCCAGTCTTCTTCTGGCTGCCTGCATCGTATCACACCCCCCCCATTGCAGTCACCGTAATCTTCTCGGCGTTGCTCACGAAGGTCGGCATCTATTCGCTGATCCGCGTCTTTACCCTGATCTTCACCACCGACACGGCATTCACCCATACGGTGCTGCTGATTATCGCCGCGCTCACAATGATCTTGGGCGTGTTGGGAGCCGTCGCTCAGTTTGAGATGCGCCGCCTGCTCTCCTTCCACATCATTAGCCAGATCGGGTATCTGCTGATGGGCTTGGCTCTGTTCACCCCGCTCTCCCTCGCCGCAACGGTGTTCTTCCTTGTGCATGTGATCTTTGCCAAATCCGCGTTGTTCCTCGTGGGCGGGATCATCCATCATATGACAGGCACGTATGATCTGAAGAAGCTCGGTGGCTTCTACCGTGTCTCGCCCGTGCTATCGGTGTTGTTTTTCATCCCCGCTATGTCGTTGGCAGGCATCCCGCCGCTCTCCGGCTTCTGGGCAAAATATGCGCTGGTGCGGGCCGGCTTGGAGAATAACCAGCCATGGATCGTCGCGGCGGCACTTGGCGTAAGTATCTTGACCATGTTCTCGATGACCAAAATCTGGGCGGAAGCCTTCCTGAAAGAAGCCGACGACGGCAAGCTGCGCGAGAACGTGCCCGCCTTGCAAAGCATTCCCGCCGCGCTGCGCCTGCCGATGCTTGCACCAATCATCGTGCTGGCGGTGCTGATGGTCGTGATGGGTGTAGCCGCCGAGCCATTCTTCGCGCTCTCGCTCCAGACTGCCGAGCAACTCTTGAGCCGCACTGAGTATGTCCAAGCCGTGTTGGGGGTACAGTTATGAGTTTATTCACGATCAACCTCGCCCTTGCCACAATCTGGGTAATCTTGATGGGCCAGTATGCTCCCGGGCAGCTGGTATCCCAGTTCATCTTGGGCTTTCTGCTGGGCTACGCGCTGATCTGGATGGCGCGTCCGTTCCTCCAGCAAACGCGCTACTTCCGTGCCACGAGCCGTGAGGAGTTGCCTACCACGCTCGCTCAGATCCCGGTGCGTGTGTGGCGGTGGATACGCTTCACGCTAATCTTTCTGCGCGAACTGATCAAAGCCAACATAGACATTGTGATTGGTGTGCTATCCCCATTGGAGCAGCAATCGCCGGGCATTCTGGCCGTCCCGCTCGATCTGACCACCGATACCGAGATTACCCTGCTAGCGAATATGATTACGCTGACCCCGGGCACCCTGAGCCTTGATCTTTCCAATGACCGCAAAGTGCTGTTTGTGTATTTCTTCAAAATCACTGATCCTGAACAAGATAAACAAGCCATCAAGGATGGGTTTGAACGGATGGTCCGCGAGGTGCTTCAATGAATGATTACCAAGAGGTGCTTCAACTGTTTATGATTTATGTCATCCTGCCCCTGTTGACAATAGGCCTGCTGTTGACGCTGTGGCGATTGGTGCGGGGGCCAACCTTTGCGGATCGGGTGGTTGCACTGGATAAACTATCGGTGATAGCGATTGGCATTATCCTTGCTTATGCGATTGGGCTTGATCGCCCGGTGTATGTGGATATTGCCTTGATTGTGGCGATGCTCTCGTTTCTGACAACTGTTGGCTTTGGCTACTATATCGAACGGAGGGTTTAGTATGGAACTACTCCTCTTTGGGCTTGCGGCCCTGCTGATGCTCCTCAGCACCTTCTTCTTCATCGTATCTGGGATCGGATTGGTACGCATGCCCGATCTCTACATGCGTATGTCGGCTACCAGCAAAGCCGCTACACTCGGTGCAGCGTGTGCGTTTCTGGCGGGAGCCTTGTACTTCTACGACAATCCGAGCGTTGCCCTGCGCGTCTTTGCGGGCATCCTCTTTATCTTTGCCACCGCCCCGATTGGAGCGCACATGATTGGGCGGGCTTCCTATGCACGGGGGGTGGCAGTTTGGGAGGGAGCCGTGATTGATGAGATGAAGGACTGCTATGATCGCAGCACCTACTCCTTCCACAGTAGTCCTCAGCAACACCAGACGGCATCCGCCACGTCCGCTGAATCCGGCACAGCGAACCAAGCCCCCACCGCGCCGAGCCGGCAGGCAACTCCTTAGCCTCAGATGAACACACAGTTATGCTCCACAGAGGAGGGTATCGAATGGATCTGTTGACCATTTTCCTGTTCGTTGTTGGCATTGGGCTATTGATCTACGGAGCCGATATTATGGTATCGGGGGCTTCCAGCCTTGCGTTGGCAGTCGGGATCTCGCCGCTCGTAATCGGCTTGACGGTGGTTGCCTTTGGCACAAGCGCACCCGAACTCGCGGTGAGTGTGCAATCGGCTATGAATGGCGCACCCGACATTGCGCTCGGCAACGTGGTTGGTAGCAACATTGCAAATATTCTGCTGATCTTGGGACTATCCGCATGTATCGCGCCCCTGATTGTCGCGCCGCAAATCTTGCGCTTCGATGTGCCCCTGATGATCGGTGTCTCATTCTTGGTATATGTGCTAGCACTGAATGGCACGCTCGGCTTCTTCGAGGGCTTGGTGCTCTTTCTAGGGATAGTCACCTACACAGTCTGGCTGATTGTGCAAAGCCTGCGCGATCCGAACGACGCATTTAGCAGCGATGACATCCCTGCCAAATCGTATCCGTGGTACATCAATGTGCTGATGGTGATTGGCGGCTTGCTGCTCCTCGCCGTCGGCGGCAATTGGATCGTCGAAGGGGCAACGGCATTTGCGCGGATGTTTGGCGTGAGTGAGCTGGTGATTGGCTTGACAATTGTGGCGGTGGGCACATCGCTGCCGGAGGTTGCCGTCTCAATAATGGCAAGTCTGCGCGGCGAACGTGATATTGCTGTCGGCAACGTGATCGGCAGTAATATCTTCAATATCCTCTCGGTGCTGGGCATCACTGCAATGGTTGCGCCCGCCGGCATTCCCGTCTCCCTCGATGCAATCGGCTTCGACATTCCCGTTATGATCCTCGTTGCCCTGATTGCTGTGCCCGTGCTCTATACGGGGCGCGAGATTGCCCGCTGGGAAGGCGGGCTGTTCCTGCTGCTCTATGTGATGTATATCGGCACGCTGTTGCTCGAAGGTTTCAACAGCACCTTCTTGGATACGTACATCATGATGGCAAGCGGGTTCGTCGCGCTTGTCACCGTAGCCCTTGTTGGGTTGATGATCCACGATCTGTATACCCGCCGCACCCACCCATCATCACCATCGTCGGGCTAAATCCACGATCACCATCCATACACTGCTTGCAGGTGAAGCCATTATGACCCAACCCGACTCCGAACAGTCAGCTACAACTATACCAGCCCCAGCCCCAGCCCCCGCGCCATCGGGGGGCACGGAGCAGATTACGCTGGGGCGCATCCTGATCAGCGATTTTCGCCTCAACCAACTGCTTGGCATGGCCGTGCTGATGACCTTGTTTGGCGTGGCGATAGCCTTTCTCACGCGCTACAGTCTGTTCGGCTTGCTCCTGCTCGCGTTAGGCATTGCCGCCACCGTTGCGCTGGTTGTGCGCGTGAACTGGTTTCAGTCCATTCTCGATCACCCCGTTGAGAGTACCGCCACTGTGCAGCGCATTGGGCGTTCGTGGCTCCCGCGGCGGGGGCGGTATCGCTACGCCGTGCGCTACAGCTACAGCCACAACGGGGTTGCCTACAAAGGCCGGACGATGGTCTACACCTACCCAGATCAGATCACCTTTCGCGCTGGCGATCAGCTGCGCCTGACCATGCACCGCGACAAGCCGCAGCACTCGTTCTTGCCCGATCTTTATCCCAACTAGAACCCCCCCGCGTGGAACACCTACCTCGCCCACCCCAGCCCCCGCCTAGCCCCGCGCCGCGCTCGCGGGGGCCAACCCTGCGCCGCCTGTATGTGATCCTGCTTGTGCTATTAGTAGGGATCTTCACCGTCGGGCAGGTAGCAGAAACGCTGCTGGTAGATAGCCGCGGGCTGCGGCTGATCTTCGATCTACTCGGCTGGAGCCTATTCAGTGGCATGGCAATTTGGCTCAGCCTGAAGCTGATCCGCACCTACGAGCAGGACTACCAAGCCGAGTTGACCCAATCGCTTCAGCAGCAACGCGAGCTAAACGTGCAACTCCAACGTACCAACGGCTACCTCGAACTCCTCAGTGCGGTCAATCAACACATTGCGACATCATCCACACTCGATAGTATCTTCGACTCAGCCCTGCGCTTCCCACAGCGGCTGGTGCCCGGCTGGTCAGCCGCGCTCCTGCTCTACAGCCCAACGGGGGCAATCGAGGTGCGCCGACAAGGAGCAGAGCCGGAAATCCTCGCCGATCTGCGCGAGTGGTTTGGCACGGCACGGCACGCCACCACCCACACTGATCCGGTGTTCCTGCCGGCCCCCGATCCGTCGCCCCCACACAAGCTGACCCCGCCGCCCGCCGCGTGCCTTGTCCTGCCGCTCTATGATGGGCTGACGCTGCACGGCTGGACGGAGTTCTACCTCGCGCATAGCGTGCCGCCTACGCCAGATGAGCTTGAGCTACTCAAGACGATCAATAGCGAGATTGCCGAAGCGATCACCAGCAGTCGGCGGCGCGTAGCAGCCGAGCGCGGGCTGCTCGAACTTGAGCAGGCGATTGCCGAAGAGCGGGCCCGCATTGCCCGCGATATTCACGATGGGATCGCGCAGAGCCTCGCCTTCGTGCGGATGCGGGTAGACCTGTGGCGTGAGTGGATCCACACCGATCCGGTCCGCCTCGATCAAGAGCTAGTGGAACTGAAGCAAACCACGCGGGAGCTGATCCGCGAGCTACGGCGGGCGATCTTTGCCCTCCGCCCAGTGCAGTTTGATGAGTTTGGCTTTGTGGGTGGGCTGCACCGCTACATCCACGAATTTGCCGGGCAGCACGCATGGGATGCCCACGTAGACCTGAGCCACGCCCCCTCGACGCTGCCGCTAGAGCTAGAGGCAGTCTGCTTTCGGGTGGTACAGGAAGCCTTGACGAACATTGCCAAACACGCCAACGCTACGCGGGTTGCGGTGCAGATTCAGCTTGATCAGCAGATCCTTGATATTTGCGTGCGCGACAACGGGCGCGGCTTCGATCCCGATGCAATCACCAACACCCCCCACCACGACAGCAGCAAGGTTGGGCTGCGCCAAATGGCAGAGCGGCTAGCGGCAGTTGGGGGGCAGATCAGCATCAGCTCTAGTCCCACAATCGGCACCGAGCTGCACGCCCGCATGCCCGTGCCTGCGGCTTAACCCAGCATGACGCATCGCGGCCAAATTGACACTGCCAGCGGGCTATGCTACACTGCACAGCAATTGAACTCATCCAGAGCGGTGGAGGGAACGGCCCGATGAAACCGCGGCAACCTTGCGGCTGCCCTAGTCCACACTAGCCAGCCAAACGGTGCCAATTCCGACAGTCAAAAGATTTGGCTGGCAGATGAGCGTAGAGTTGCACCACACGCATGGGTTACTCCGCTTAGGCTGCTACAGCCAGCACGCCAAATACGAGGAGCAAACCCAACTGATGAAGCACCCTGTTAGCACCGAACCTGCCTGTCTGACCGCCACGGGCGAATCCACCACTGCCGTACACGCAGGCGAAGCCCGCACACGCGGCTACCACGCCATCACCACGCCTGTCGTCTACAGTGCCACCTACACCTTTGAAAGCACCGCCGATCTGATTGACTACCACGAAGGGCGCGTGGCGCGGGAGGAGTATGGGCGTTACGGCAACCCGACTGTGCGGGCCGCCGAAGCCCGCCTCGCCGCGCTCGAATCCGGCCCAAGCGGCATCCCCACGAGTGCCCTGCTCTGTTCGTGCGGCATGAATGCCATCACGACCCTGCTGCTCGCAATGCTTCCGACTGGTAGCCACGTCATCTTGACCGACGACTGCTACCGCCGCACCCGCCAATTCTTTCGCACCATTCTGCACCGCTTGGGCGTACAGCATACCCTCGTGCCGATGGGTGATCTGGCGGCTTTGGAGCAGGCGATCTGCCCCACAACCCGCCTCATTATGAGCGAGATGCCAACCAATCCCTACCTCCGCATTGCAGATTTGCCCGGCATCGTGGCGATTGCCCGGCAACATCGGATCAAGACGGTGATTGATGCAACCTTTGCCACGCCCTACAATCTGCGCCCAATTGAGTATGGTATAGACCTTGTGATCCACAGTGCCACCAAGTATCTCGGCGGGCACAACGATCTGCTCGCGGGCGTGGTGATTGGCAAGCCCCCGATCATTGCTGCGCTGCGCGAGGCACAGGGCATGCTCGGCGGCATCTGCGATCCACATACTGCATTTATGTTAACTCGCGGACTGAAGACCCTCGCGCTGCGGATCGAACGTCAGAACCAGAACGCACTCGCTCTGGCCCAATTCCTGTGCGGGCATTCGCGGATCGAGCGCGTCCACTATCCCGGCTTGCCAAGCCACCCAGACTATGACCTTGCTACGGCACAGATGCGCGGCTTTGGCGGGGTCGTATCGTTCGAGTATGCGGGCGATCTCGAAGCTACAAGCCAATTCATTGATCGCCTCAAGCTCCCTTACATTGCACCGAGCTTGGGCGGCGTGGAGAGCCTTGTTGAGCAACCAGCCTTGATGAGCTTCTACGAATTGACGACGGAAGAACGGCTAGCCGTCGGCATCCGCAACAATCTCGTGCGCTATGCGTGCGGCGTAGAGGACAGCGACGATCTGCTTGCCGATGTGGAGCAGGCATTGGTGGGGTAGGTGCGAGCCGTTCCAGCAATCGTGCTAGCCAAGCAGGGGCCTAAGCAAGTTGCCAAAGTGCCACGCATCAGGTATGCTTAGATACGGAATACGGCATACCTATGCCGACTCCGATGGAACCGAGGGCAATTGTAATGATCGAGGTGACACCGATGTCGAGGCGGCTTCCGCGGGCCAGTGGAATTTTGCTTCATCCAACGAGCTTACCGGGGCAATGGGGCGTGGGCGACTTGGGCCCCGCTGCCTACGAATTTGTAGATTTTCTGGTGGCTGCTAGGCAACACTTCTGGCAAGTGCTCCCACTTGTGCCAATTGGCTTGGGCAACTCACCCTACCAAAGCCCATCCGCATTTGCAGGCAACCCGTTACTCATTAGCCCAGAGCTGCTGCTCGAACAGAGCCTGCTCAGCGCAGATGATCTGTATGCTGAAGACGGCGTACCACTTCAGGCTTTTCCTCCGGCAACGGTAGATTTTCCGGCGGCGACGGCGTGGAAACAGCACCTGCTTGAAACGGCGTTTGCGCGTTACAACCAGCAACCCGATCCCACCTTGCAAGCCGCCTTCGCCGCGTTCCGGGCTGAGCATGCCGCGTGGCTCGATGACTATGCCTGCTTCATGGCAATCCGTGAGCATTTCGACGGGGCAGCATTAGGCACGTGGGAGCCGGCTATCCGTACCCGCAACGCAGCCAAGCTAAGGTCGTTGCGCCGTGCGCTTGCGCCGCGGATCACCTTCTACGCCTTCGCCCAATTCCTGTTCTTCCAGCAGTGGCTCGCCCTGAAGCAGTATGCCAATGCAAACGGAGTGCAGATCATTGGCGATGCGCCGATTTTTGTCGCTTACGATAGTGCCGATGTGTGGGCAAATCCTGACATCTTCTTCCTTGATGAACACGGCTTGCCCTATGTCGTGGCGGGTGTGCCCCCCGATTACTTCAGTGCCGATGGGCAGCTGTGGGGCAACCCGTTGTACAACTGGGAGCGGCTTGCCAATCAGGACTATGCGTGGTGGGTGGAGCGGATGCGCCACAGCTTGAAGCTAGTGGATGTCCTGCGCCTTGATCACTTTCGCGGGTTTGAAGCCTACTGGGAGATACAGGCGGATGCCGAGACCGCCCGCACGGGCGTGTGGCAACTGGGCCCCGGTGCCGCCTTGTTCGAGACGCTTGCCCGCGAGTTGGGCGATCTGCCGATTATTGCCGAGGACCTCGGCTTGATTACGCCGGAAGTACGCGCCCTACGCGATCAGTTCCACTTGCCCGGCATGCTCATCTTGCAGTTTGCCTTTGGCGATGATGCCCGCAATCCTTACCTGCCGCACAACTACAGCGCAAACAACGTGGTCTACACGGGCACGCACGATAACAACACCACCGTTGGCTGGTTTGCTGAACTCGACGAACCCGCCCGTGAACGGATCCGGGCCTATCTGGGGCACGCTGCGAGCGACATTGCGTGGGATCTCCTCCGCGTGGGTTATGCCTCCACCGCCGATGTGGTGATTGCACCGATGCAGGATGTCTTGCGGCTCGACAGCGATGCCCGCCAGAATACGCCCGGCACAATCGGCGATCAGAATTGGGGGTGGCGTTACACCCACCTTGACCCCGGCTTGGCACAGGGCTTGCGCTTCTTCGCCGAGCTGTACGGGCGGATTGTGCCCAAGCCTGATCCTGAACCAGAGCTTGACCCTGAACCGGAGCCTGCCCCGACACAGGCCGCAAGCGTATGAGTGAATTGGCAACGCCGCCTGCACTGCGGCTGGTGGCGATGGGCGGCGGCAGTGGCGCAGGGCGGGTGTTGCTTGCAGCGCGGCCCTACTTCGCCGACCTGACGGCTGTGATTGCGGTGACCGATACCGGGCGCAGCACGGGCATTGCCCGCCGCTTGGTAGATATGCCCGCACCCGGCGATGTCCGCAGTACGCTTGCGGCTCTCGCGCAGAATCCCGACTCGATCTTTGCGCGACTGTTTCAGTATCGCTTTGAAACGCAAACCCTGCCCGATCTGGATGGCATGGCGGTGGGCAATCTGCTGATCGCCGCACTCTATCAGATGACCAACGACTTTCCCCAAGCGGTACGGATAGCAGGCGAGATGCTGCACAGCATGGCGCAGGTGTTGCCCGTGTCGGGGGCGAACGTGCAGCTCTGTGCTGAACTGGAGGATGGCAGCCACACCGTCGGTGAGCTGGCGGTGCGGGGGGTGGGCAAGGCTCCGATCCGGCGGCTGTACCTCAGCGATCCGCAGGCTACCGCCTACCCGCCCGTGCTGGATGCCATCCGCCACGCTGAGGTGATCGTCATCGGGCCCGGCAGCTTCTTCACCTCGGTGCTGGGGACGCTGCTGTTCGCGGGGGTGCGCGAAGCTCTGCGCGAGACACGCGGCACGGTGGTGTTTGTTTGCAACACAACCACCCAGCCGGGCCAGACGGACAACTTCACGGTGCTGGAGCATGTGCGCTGGCTGGTGACAACACTTGGCGCGGGCGTGCTCGATATTGCCTTGATTAACCAGAGCGAAGAGCTTGACGCAGATCTGGTGAACCACTACGCCGACGAGGGCTTGCACCTGCTCCACCCCGATCCCGACCAGCTACAGGCGATCCGTGCGCTGGGCGTGGAGCCGCTGGTGCGGGATCTAGTTGAGGTGACGAGCGAGAAGCGGCAGCTGTGGAACAAGCAAGATACCCTTCGCCACGATCTGGAGGTGCTGGGCATGGCCTTGTGGAAGATCGCCCTTGATCATCGCTAGCCCCTGTCACCTGCTCCCTGTCCCATCCCGCGTGCTTCATGCATTGCGCTCCAGCACGCACATATCAATCAATACGCCGTCGCGGTTGAAGAACTCCAAGCTCAGGCGTTGCGGGGTGACTTCGCCGCGCTGTGCGCCGTTCATCTCCCAGTAGTAAATCTGGGTGCCCGGCACAAACTCGCCGTTGCCGTAGCGTGCGCCACCACCTAGCCCATTCACCAGATAGGTCATCCCGTCTATCTCTAGGCGTTCGTAGGCGTGGTTGTGCCCGCACAGCACAATGTCTGCGCCCCACTCCTTGTACGGCCAGCGCATCCAGCTATTCGAGCCGCGATAGTCGGAGGAGTAGGGCGGGTGGTGAAAGACAACCACCTTCCAGCGATCTGCCGTTTTGGCAAGCTCAGTGCGGAGCCACTCGGCCTGCACCGAGTCAATATACACACCATCCGGCTCATACCACGCTACGCTGTTTAGGGCAAACATCCGCATGTGCCCCAGATCAACGCTGTAGTAGCGTTCGTTGTCGGGCAGGGTGAAGTAGTCGAAGTAGGCTTGCCCTTCTTCCACGTCAGTATCGTGATTGCCGATGGTGGGCCAGAAACGATTGACGGGCGCGCCGGGCCCATATTCACCAACGTAGTTGCCAATAAATTCGTGGTAATACTGGCCAATGTTGCGGTCTATCGTTTCGGCTGCGCCGCGGGGATAGTTGTTGTCGCCGGTGGTGATAATAAATTCGGGGTTCCAGCTTTTGACCATATCTGAGACGGCTTGTGACTCTGCGCCAGCCCAGCCGAAATCACCAATCACGCCGAAGATCACCGGCACGACTGGCGTGGGGCTTGGCTCGGGGGTGGCGGTTGGCTCTGGCGTAGCCGTCGGTGGGCGCGGGGTGTTCGTCGGTAGGGGCGTATTGGTCGGTACGGCCGTTGCGGTGGACGTAGGCACAGCCGCGATCTGCTGTGGCTGTTCACCAAAGCCGCAGCCCGTTAGCACGGCACTGACGGCGGGCAGGGCTAGCCCCAAGGATAGCCCGTACTTCAGGAAGTCGCGGCGGGTCAAGCCTTGCGTGCGGCGGTGGTAGATATACTCGGTGAGGTGCTCCATCCGCTCAAAGCGGGCGTGCTGCTCATCGGGATCATCAGCGTGAGCTTGGTGGTGTTCGTGGTCAAGCGACATGGCTCATCCTTTCCTAGATTGCTATGGATCAGTCATTCCATAGGGAGTATACGCGCAACGGGGAGAGTCTGTCAATTGGGGCAAGCGGGGCGAGCGGGGCGAGCGGGGCAAGTGGGGCGAGCGGGCAGCCTACTCCTCCGTGTGGGCGGGCGGCTCAAGGAGCTGGCGCAAGGTTGCCCATGCCTGCCGCTCGCTGAGTGCCGCGCACGGTGCTGCCCAGCGTGTGCCGCGCAGGAAGGGGTGCAACATCAGGGCGCAGTGGCTACTCAGCACATCTACAGGGTGCAGGATGTCCAGCGCGAGCCGCACGGGGGCTTCAAGCCCGGCTTGCTCGATCTGGGTGGCAAGCGCACGCAGCTGCGGGTCTTGGGGATCAGGCGATGCGGGTGGGGCAGTTGTCATGGGGGCGGTTGGGGCTTAAGGACGGCGGGCGGCGTGCCACACAAGGCTCGCCACAATTCCGAGTAGGCTTGCTAGCACGATAAATACGCTGTAATAGCTCGGCGGGGCAATGGCTGCTAGCCACGCCAGCACCACTGCCCCTGCAAGACACACTGCAAAGCCGAGCATCCGTCCCATTCGTCCCTTCCGTCCTGTTCGTCCTGCTCGTCCGATCTGGGCCTATCCGTTACCGCTTGACCTGAAACGCAGCCATACCAGCATAGTGGGCCGTGCTGCCGAGTTCCTCTTCGATGCGGAGCAGTTGGTTGTATTTGGCAACCCGATCCGTGCGGGCCGGTGCGCCGGTCTTGATCTGCCCCGCGTTGGTGGCGACAACCAAATCGGCAATCGTGACATCTTCGCTTTCGCCGCTGCGGTGTGAGACCACCGCTGTCCAGCCCGCGCGTTGGGCCATCTGGATCGCACTCATTGTCTCGGTCAAGCTGCCAATCTGGTTCAGCTTAATCAAGATGCTGTTGGCGGCGTTGGTATCAATCGCCCGCTTCAGCCGCGCAACATTCGTCACGAGCAAGTCATCGCCAACCAGTTGGACTTTGTCGCCAATGCTTGCCCGCAGCATCTCCCAGCCGGACCAATCATCCTCGTGCAGGCCATCTTCGAGCGAGATCAGCGGATAGCGGGCGGCGATGTCAGCCCAATACGCCACCATCTCCTCGCTACTGAGGACGCGGTTCTCACGCTTGAGGTGATACTTGCCATCCTCGTAAATCTCTGAACAGGCTGGATCCATCGCAAGATAGACCTGCTCACCGAGCTTGTAGCCTGCCTTCTCCACCGCCTTCACAATCACCTCTAGCGCGGCTTCGTTGGTGGCGAGGCTCGGCGCAAAGCCGCCCTCATCACCGACATTCGTGCCGTGCCCGTCATCGTGCAGCACATTCTTCAGCGTGTGGTAAATCTCGGCACACCAACGCAGGGCTTCGTGGAAGCTCTCCGCACCAACCGGCATCACCATAAACTCTTGGAAGTCGCTGCTGTTCTGGGCGTGCTTGCCACCATTCATAATGTTCATCATGGGCACGGGCAGCACATGCCCATACACGCCACCGAGATAACGGTAGAGCGGTAGCTCAACGGCACTCGCGGCAGCTTTGGCGCACGCCAATGATACGCCGAGAATTGCATTCGCACCGAGCCGCCCCTTATTGGGCGTGCCATCGAGACTAATCATGGTCTGGTCAATCATAATCTGGTCGGCTGCATCCAAGCCTTGCAGCGCATCGGCAATTTCGGTATTGACATTGTGGACGGCTTTCTGCACCCCTTTGCCAAAGTACCGCGCCTTATCCCCATCGCGCAGTTCGAGGGCTTCGTGGGCCCCCGTAGATGCCCCACTGGGAACGATTGCCCGCCCAACATCGCCACTCCCTAGCTCTACTTCGACCTCAACAGTTGGATTACCGCGTGAGTCAAGCACCTCACGGGCATGAATCGATTCGATCTCGGTATACACGGCTGAATCTCCTCCTTGTTGCAGGCTGCTATGCCACCTCATGGATTTGCCCCTAGTATAGCATGGCTTGGCAAACGCACGGACAGCGCACAGGTGTACTACGCTTGGCTTTCAGCCTGAGCCACCCACACCCGCAGATGGTCCAGCTGGGCTTGCCCAAATTGGGTTGAGAGGGCGACATCGGCGGCATCCCGCCCATACGCAACCGAGACGCGCCCACCACGCGGCACAGCTTGGGTGGCATCGAACATGTACCAGCGTCCATCTACATAGGCTTCAAACCACGCATGCAGATCCATCGGCTCTAGCTGATAGAGATAGCCCACGACCATCCGCGCCGGAATGCTCAGGGTGCGGCTCAGGGTGATCCCCACATGGGCAAAATCACGACACACGCCCGCCCCGTATTCTATGGTTTGCAGCGCGGAAGTCGTGACACTGCTGACCCCGTAACGGTATTCGAGCTTAGTGTGAATCCACGTACAAATGGCGGCCACCTGATCGTAGCCGGGCGCGACATCCTGCACGATGCGCTGTACCAACTCGCCTAGCTGGGGGTCATCGGAGGGGCAGTAGCGGCTGGGCAGCAGAAACTGGAGTGTGTCATCGGGCAACTCAGCCACCGGCGTGAAGCCTGCGCCGGGCGCAGTATCAGCCGTATCCGCAACCTCGACCTGTGCGTGCGTTTGGATCCGCATCTGCCCCACTGGAGCAACAATCCGCTGACAGAGATTCCCGTAGCTATCGGTGTACTCCATGGCCGGAATCAGTGGCTCAAATTCATACCGCTCTTGCGCGACCCACTGCCCCACGCCGCTCCGCGGGCGCAACATCAACAGCATCGGCGTGGGTGTTTCAACCGTGTAGATCAATTCACAGCCAACATCGAGACGCATAGCAAGTCCTTTCAGCGTAAGATCAACAGCGTACCCATAAGGTATTGTACCCGATTGGCAGGGCGCGTGATGAGCTGGGCGTTGGGCGTGTGATTGACACGGGTAGCAGGATTTGGTACACTCTAATCCACTTACGAGAAAGCACCATCACCTATGACTGTTACAACGCTCGAACCGCAACCGCAACGCCACGCTACTCGCCCACAGGAGGTGCTCACCACAATCGCCGTGTGGCTACGCCGCGATTGGCTGGTGCTGCTGGCATTTATGCTGCTGGCACTGGCTCTGATATATCCTGTGCCACTGGCACCTCGCACCACCATACCGGGCCAAGGCTTTGGCGACAATGTGCAACATGTTTATATTACGGGCTGGATGGCACAGGCACCCTTGATGGGACAATCGCCTTTTGTTGATCCGCGTCTGAACTACCCATACGACCTTGCACTGGCTACTACCGAAATTCCCTATTTAGCGATTCTGCTGACCGCGCCTGTGGGTTGGTTTGGCGGCACTATCCTGCACTACAACATGTTGATCTGGCTATTTACGTGGCTCTCTGGCTACATCGTCTATCGTTGGCTGCTGAGTGTCACTAACAGCCAGATCGGGGCTATTGTCGGAGGCCTAGCCTTCCTACTCACCCCCTACCGCGTGAGCCACAGCTACGGACATCTGAACATCGTTGCCACATGGAGTATGCCGCTGTTCTTTTGGGGGCTGGATACTGCGCTCCGTCAGCCGCAGTTGCGCTGGACATGGCGCATTGCCCTGATGGTGCTCGTGACGTTTCTGCTTGGCAGTTCCAGCCAGTACTACCTCATGATGTCCCTGCTGCTGGGTGCGCTCTATGCCCTGCTCACGCTGCTGCCCCTGCTCCGCGAACGGTTCACTAGCGCAATTGCACGCGGCATCCCCGTGGCGGCAGGCACGCTGGTGGGTGCCGTGTTAGGTGCGCTGCCCTATCTGTTGATGCTGGATGACCGCACACTGGAGCAGTATGAGATCGAGTGGACACGGAACTGGTCACTCGATCCAATCAACTTCATCCTGCCTTACCAAGATCACCTGCTGTGGGGCGCGTGGGTGGATCAGCTGCGCCCAGAGCCGCTATGGGTCGAAAAGACGATGTACCTCAGTGTCGTTGCCTTGATCTTGGCTGGGCTTGCGTTTGCATGGCGCGACTATGCCCATCGCTGGCAGCGCATGGTCTGGCTGATTGTTGCGAGTGTCGCGGCGGTGCTGGCACTCGGCACGGATCTACACCTGAATAACGTGCCTGTGCAAGCCGACGCTCCCTTCTGGTTGCCCGCCTACTACCTCGCGCAGCTGCCCTTTGTAGATATGATGCGTGTGTGGGCCCGCTTTGGCATCATCACAATCCTGTTTGTCGCGTTGCTCGCGGGAGTTGGGGCGGCGTGGCTCATCCAACGTTACCCCCAACGACAGCGTTTGGTCGGGGCACTGTTGTGCGCCCTTATTGCCATTGATCTGATGCCGAGCGGAGTTGGTACGGTTCGTCTCACTCCTCGCCCGATTGATCTCTGGCTAGCCGAGCACCCGGACGATTTCGCCGTGGGCTTTATGCCTGCTGAGCGCGAGGTACTGAACTATGCCGCAATGTACGGCTCGCTCTACCACGCCAAACATATGCCGGCCTTCAACCATCCGTTTCATCGCCCCGATACCTACGTGCATTTTGCCTACTGGGCCAATGCCTTCCCCGATCTGCATGCCACGTACATGCTGCGCTGCATGGATCTGCGCTACCTGATCCTCGATACGCACCGCTACGATGGGACACTCTACAATCAGCCCCACTGGGATCAGCTGGCAGCTGCAATCGCCGCCAACCCGCAGGTCTACGAAGTTACGCGGATTGAGCCGTTTGTGGTGCTTGGCTTTCAAGGGCCTGCACCCGACTTGAGCTTGTGCCCGCCTGTGCCCTAACCGCGCCGCTCACGGCTCAATGCCCAACTCGCGCAGGCGGTGGCTTCGGCGGCTTCGGTGCGGGCGTGGCGGGCTTTGGGGCGATTGCCGGGCGAGAGGATCTCGAACACGACCTGCGGAGGCAGGTTGGCTTCCTGCCATTGCAGATAGGCTCTCCGATCCCCTTTGGGGCGACCAACTACGACCATGGCATCGGGGGCAGGCCACCTCGCGTCCTGTGAACTGTGCTATTTGTTCTAGTATGCCTGAGCGAGCCGCATTCCGCAACCCGCTCAGCTACCAAACGGTCTCGCTTAGAAAGCCGCTACTCGAAATCTGGGGTACGCAGGATTGCCCCTTCAGAAGCGGACGATACCAGCGCGGCATAGCGGGCGAAAACGCCGTGGGTGTAGCGCGGCACAGGCGGTTGCCAGCGTGCCCGCCGTTCGGCTAGCACCGCCTCTGGCACGGTGGTATCTACGCGCTTGGCGTTCAGGTCAATCACAATCTCGTCCCCATCTTCAAGGAGGGCGAGCAGACCGCCGCGGGCTGCTTCGGGCGCAACATGCCCCACCATGATCCCGCGTGTCGCCCCACTGAAACGACCATCGGTAATCAAGGCGACACTCTCGCCCAACCCGGCACCCACCACCGCTGCCGTCACACCGAGCATCTCGCGCATGCCGGGCCCGCCACGCGGCCCTTCGTAGCGGATCACCAGCACATCGCCGGGCTGGATGCGTCCTTCGGTTACGGCAGACATCGCCTCTTCTTCCGAGTTGAACACCCGCGCCGGGCCACGGTGGGCGGGGATGTTGTTGCTAGCAACCTTGATCACGCCGCCTTCTTCAGCAAGATTGCCGCGCAGGATCATCAGCCCACCAAACGGCTTGATCGGCTTGTCGAGCGGGTGGATCACATCCTGACCGGGCGTTTCCACTGCTACACTGGCGGCATCTGCCAGCGTTGCGCCGGTCACCGTCATGGCGGTGCTGTGGGCAAAGCCCCCCTCGACCATGCGCCGCGCAATCACCCCGATCCCCCCCGCTCGATCCACCTCAACGGCGGTGTACTGCCCGCCGGGCATCAGGTCTACATAGAGGGGGGTGCGCGCACTAATTGCATCAATATCATCAATCGTGAAGGGGATGTTGGCTTCACGGGCCATGGCCAGCAGGTGCAACACCGCATTGGTTGAGCCGCCCGTGGTGGCCACACTCACCACGGCATTCTCAAAGGCTTCGCGGCTGAGAATATCACGCGGCTTCAGATCGCGCTCCAACACATCCATAATCAGTTTGCCGCACTGGATCGCCACCGCATTCTTGCGCTCATCCACGGCAGGCACAGAGGCGGTCTGCATCGGCGCAAGCCCGATGAACTCCATCACCGTCGCCATCGTGTTCGCAGTGTATTGCCCACCGCACGCGCCGGGTCCGGGGCAGGCCACATCCTCTAGCTCCTTCAGGTCGGCATCGCTGATCTTGCCCGCTGCTGCCGCCCCAATTGCCTCAAAGACGTGCCGAATGGTGACTTCTTCGCCCCGATACTTGCCCGGCATAATCGAGCCGCCGTACAGGATGAGGCTAGGGATGTTCAGGCGGATCAAGCCCATCGCCGCACCGGGGATCGTTTTGTCGCAGCCTACGAGGGTAATCATTGCATCAAACAGGTAGGAACGCCCCATCAGTTCAATCGAATCGGCAATCACTTCGCGGCTGATCAGCGAGCCTTTCATGCCTTCCGTACCCATTGTTACGCCATCCGATACGCTCACCGTGTTGAACTCCATTGGCGTACCGCCCGCTTGTCGCACGCCCTCTTTGACCCGCGCCGCCAATGCCCGCAGGTGGAAATTGCATGGCATGGTTTCAATCCACGTATTGGCAATCCCAATGATCGGGCGGGCAAGATCATCATCAGTAAAGCCAATCCCTTTCAGCATAGCGCGAGCCGCAGCGCGGTTGCGCCCATCGGTCAACACATGGCTACGCGGCTTTAGTTTGTTACTCATACTTTCGTGTCCTCTCTCCAACTCACAAACAGATCATTCCGTATCGCCTAGCCCCAAGGCCTAGGTGTATGCGATTGTACCACGCTCAGACGGCTTAGGCGAAAGGATGCACACGCAAACAACTGCCCACACTGATCCGACCTGTGGTATCATAAACAGCATAGCATTCTGCTTGCACCACACAGGAATACATCATGCAGCACACACGCCAGATAGCCGTAATTGGAGCGGGAGCAATGGGCGGCGCATTTATTGCCGGGCTGCTGGCCCGTGAGCTTGTGCATGCGACCCACCTCGTCGCCACTGATGTGCGCCCCGAACGCCGCGCCGAACTTGCCGCCCAGCACGGGATCGTCACCACCGCTGACAACCGCGCCGCCGTGCAGGCTGCCGATCTTATCATCTTGGCGATCAAGCCCCAACTTGTGACAAGCGTTTTGCCGCTGCTACGGGGCTTGCTCAAGCCGGACGCGGTGTGCCTCTCGATCATTGCGGGCACGCGCATGCAAACCTTGCACGATCTCCTAGACCATGCGCCGGTTGTGCGCTGCATGCCCAATACGCCCGCCACCGTAGGCGCAGGTATGAGTGTCTGGACGTGTGCGCCGACCGTCACGCCGGAGCAGCGGGACTTGACGCAGCAGGTGTTGCAGGCACTTGGCAAAGAAGCCTACGTCGAGCATGAACACTACCTTGATATGGCAACGGCAGTTAGTGGCAGTGGGCCGGCCTATGTCTTTCTTGTGCTTGAAGCCTTGATTGATGCGGGAGTGCAGATCGGCTTGCCACGCCCACTTGCCGAGCAGCTTGCCCAACAGACGATGTACGGGGCATTGGTGTATGCACAGGACAGCCGCCAGCATCCTGCGTTGCTTCGCAATGCGGTGACTTCGCCGGGCGGCACTACTGCTGCGGGGCTGTACGCCCTCGAACAAGGTGCAGTACGGGCGGCCTTTGCCGCGTGTGTGCAAGCCGCCTACCAGCGTTCGCAAGAGCTAGGCAACCAGAGCTGAAAGGATATGCTTGATGGCGGTACGCTATGCCCGTCCACGCCTGATTAGCAGCGATGATAAGCACTATCGGCAGTATGTCGAGCAGTACCTGCTGCAACGCCAGAACAACCGCGCCATGCGCCCCCCACGCCAGCGCGACCTGTTTGGCGGGCAAGCGGAGCAAGCCCTGCGCGGCTGGCTAGGCACACAGCTGGACCTCGCCGAGACCCGCATTCTCGGCTATGAGGAGCTACGCGGGCGACGGGGCATGCAACGCTACCGCGAATTGGATGCGCTGACCGTGCTGGATCGGCGCACGGTGCATGTATTTGAGATCAAAGCGAGCCGCACCGCCAGCGCAATTCGGCGGGCATCCGCCCAACTGCAAGAGACGCGGGCAATCCTGCGCCTGCTCTTCCCGACGGTATACGCCACAATCCTCCTCGTGGATACCGGCATCCTCAGCGCAGATGCGATCATCGCCCTGATGGATCAAGAAGATGCGCCGCGTATCCCGCCGGAAACACTGGATGAAGTCCTTGCCACCCTACCCACCCTGCACCCGATTGCTAGCCTTGCTGCTTCGCCGCAAGATGCTCAGGGCATAGACCTGCTCCAGTTCAGTGTGGATGATATTATTGCGCTAGCCGGTGCTGAGAACCTCGCCCTCGATTGGGAAGCTGATGAGCTTGCCGCCGATGAGCCGTTTGTTGCTCCGCCCCCATCCCTTGCCTACACCACTGAGCCAGAGCCGCTCGCTAGCCCTGAGCCTGACCAACCCCAAGCGGATGATCCCCTCACGGAGGAGGATGACTCCCCATTTGCGGCAGCCCTACGCCGTGCCGGATTGTCGCCGAATGCGCCCGCACAGGAGTAACACGCCGTGAGTCACCCGCCCGCTACAAGCCTTGCCCGGATCACCTACCCCGCCCCACCGTGGGTGCTATGGGGCAGTATGCTCGTCGCCACCTTTCTGATCCGCGCCGACGCGGTGCACGAACGGATCCCCGATCCGCTCCAGCTCATCACACTGCCGGGCGGCTTTGCAATGGGCTTTATCGCCGTCTCGCGCTATACCGCCGGCTCAACCCGCGAGTATAGCGAAGTCCTAGCCGGAACCGTCGTGCGCCACCACAATCATTACGGGCCTTTCGTGACGGAGAGTGGCGTAGATGATCGCCAAGCCCAAATCGGGGGGCAAGAGATTTGGAAGCTACCGCGCCAGTTATGGCGCTTCGATTGGGAGTTTGACGAGCGCGAGACCCGCGTGCGCGTGTGGGATGGTGTCCGCCTTGTGTTGAGTATCAGTGATGTGCCCACCCAAGCACGGCTGTTTCCCTCTAGCCTGCACGCCAGTATGCTCAATGCGGTAGCGGGGCAAGCCGCCCTGATTCCGGGTACGTATATGATCCGGGCAACATCAGCAGCATGGAACCTGCAACTGCCACCCGATAGCCCGCTGGCCTATCTGCGCCCAACTAGCCCCACTGCGACCCTGATTATCAAAGGCGTTGCCGATGTAGATGCGCTGACGGTTCTGCCTGATGCGCCGCCCGCCTGAGCCGGAGACCACCCATGCGTTTGGTTGCCGCCCGTCCACGCCCATTTCTCAAATGGGCTGGGGGCAAGAGTCGGCTATTGAAACAGATTACCGATTACTTGCCGCCGGAACTGAAACAGGGGCGCGTGCGCCGCTACATCGAGCCGTTTGTGGGCGGTGGGGCGATGCTGCTCTATATGGCCAGCCACTATCAGGTCGCCGAATTGGTAATCTGCGATCTCAATCCAGAGCTAATCTTGTGCTATCAGGTGATCCGCCGCGACGTTGCCTGCCTCATAGATCGCCTCGCCGAGCTTGAGCAAGCCTACCTCCACGCCCACCCCATCTGCCGTGAGGAGATGTTCTACAGTGTGCGCCAGCAGCTCAATCACAATCGCCGCCAGCTCAGCTTCCAGCACTACACCGCCGCGTGGATCGAACGCGCTGCACAGATTATCTTTCTCAATCATACCTGCTTCAATGGGCTATATCGACTCAATGCGAGTGGGGATTTCAATGTGCCCTTTGGCAAGTATACCCAGCCGCGTGTGTATCACGCTTCCAATCTGCACACGATTGCCCGCTTGCTGCAAGATGCGCTAATCTTGCAGGGCGATTTTCAGGCGTGTGCGCCGTATGTAGATCGGCATACGTTTGTCTATTTCGATCCGCCCTATCGCCCGATCAGCCGCACCGCATCGTTTACGAGCTATGCCCAAGCCGATTTCCGCGATGAGGAACAACACCGCTTGGCGCGCTTTTTTCGCGGTATGCACACACGCGGGGCCCGCCTGATGCTGAGCAACTCGGATCCGAAAAACATTGATCCGCACGATGCCTTCTTCGATGACCTGTATGCGGGCTTTGCGATGCACCGCGTCATTGCCGGGCGGGTGATCAATGTTCGCAGTGATCGGCGCGGGCAAATCTCGGAGCTGTTGATTACCAACTATGGCTAAACGCATGAACCCAACCACCCTACTCGCCCTGCACACGGGCAAAGTGATTACCAGCTTGAGCCGCACGCTACGGCTCGGCGGTGGCACCAACCTGCCCGGTACGGTTGCCCGCCGCATCGCCCCCAATGTGCTGCACGAATTGACCCAGACGTTGCCCAACGGCGTGATCTTGCTCTCTGGCACGAATGGCAAAACTACCACTGCGCGGATGTTGGCCGGCGTACTTGCCGCCGCTGGGCAGCAGGTACTCCACAATCGGGCGGGCGCGAATCTGGTGACAGGCTTGACCGCCACCATGCTCAATGGCATGAATGCGTGGGGGCAGACGCGGGCTGACATTGGGCTATTCGAGACAGATGAAGCAGCCCTCCCGCAGGCATTGGCCGAGACGCAGCCCCGCCTTGTGTTGATCCATAATCTGTTCCGCGATCAACTAGATCGCTACGGCGAGATTGACACGGTAGCGGGCAAGTGGCGCACCGCCCTTGCGACCTTGCCGCCTACGGCAACCGTGCTGCTGAATGCCGATGATCCGGCGGTGGCGTATCTTGGGACCGGCTTGGCGGCGCAGGTCTATTATTATGGTCTGCACGATGCCCGCCACGCCAGTGGCTCCGCCGCGCACATTGCCGATTCGCAGTTCTGCCAACGCTGCGGCACGCGCCTCACCTACACGCTCGCCTTCTATGCCCACATCGGGCACTATGCCTGCCCGCAATGTGGGCTGGCTCGCCCGCAGCCGCAATTCACGTTGCAGCGGCTCGATCTGCATGGCACGCACGGCAGCCGCCTGCTCCTCACCTATCCGGGCGGGGCAATGGAGCTAGAGCTACCCCTGCCGGGCTTGTACAATGCGCTGAATGCGCTCGCGGCTACTGCCACCGGCTTGCTCGTGGGGGTTGCGCCCGTGACAATCCGCACCGCCCTAGAGCAGTTCAGGGCCGCCTTTGGGCGGATCGAACGGATTGTGACACCATCCGGCGCACCCATGCTGATCGCCCTGATCAAGAATCCGGTGGGTGCAACTGAGACCGTCCGCATGCTGACGGGCGATGCCGCGCAGCCGTTACACGTCCTGATTGCGATCAATGATCGGCTGGCCGATGGGACGGATGTATCGTGGTTGTGGGATGCCGATTTCGAGCCGCTTGCCGGACTGGTAGCAGGGGCAGTGGTGAGCGGAACCCGTGCCACCGATATGGCCGTGCGCTTGAAATACGCGGGCGTGCCCGCCGCGCCGATTCACGTTGTCGAAGAGCTGCCCGCCGCACTGGATGCCGCCCTCGCACAGCTCCCATCAGGGGCAACCCTGTCCATCTTGCCGACCTACACGGCGATGCTAGAGCTACGGGCGGAGCTGGCGCGGCGCGGATGGGTGCGCCCCTTTTGGGAAGCCTAGCCTGTCCATTGTATTGACTCTACCCGTAATCTTTGTACAATGGAAATAACTGGCGTAAGGGGGTAGCCCCGCGAACCCGCACAAGCCCGCGCAGCAACGGCAGCAGGAGTAACGCACATGGTTATTATGGAAGAACGCAAAGAGGGCGGACGCAGCGTCACCTACATTGCGATTGAGACGGGCAGCCACCGCTTGAGTGTGGTTGTTGCTGAGGGTGAAGATACCGTCAGCATTGGCAAGCCTATCGAGGATGGCGTGCAGACCTTTAGCTTGCCGCTCGAATTGGTGCTGGAGTTGGCGGAAGTGCTCCGCGCAGTAGGCAAAGCGAGTGCGGTGTAAGCGGGTTGATTAGTGCTGATCGGCTTGCACCTGCTGCGCCACCGCCCGCCCCGACAGCAGCACCAACGGAATCCCGCCGCCGGGGTGCGTGCCGCCGCCAGTAAAGTACAGCCCGTGTGCTTCGCGGGCCCGCAGGGGCGGGCGGGCAAATGCCGCAAACGGCTCATTCGAGGCAGAACCGTAAATCGCCCCCCCCGCCGCGTGGAACCACTGCGCGAAGTCGCAGGGTGTGATGATCCGCTGATACACAATATGTTCGCTCAGGTTTGTTAGCCCCATCTGTTCGAGGCGGTGGAGCACGATATTGCGGTAGCCGTGCGCCTCACGGCTCCAATCCACGCGCCCATTTGCAGCGGGCGCATTCACCAGCACAAACAGGTTCATATGTCCATCGGGGGCATGCTCGGCATCCGTCACGCACGAGGCATTGATATAGATCGTTGGATCGGCGGGCGGCACATGCTGCTCAAAGATCGCCGCAAACTCACGCGGGTAGTCGTGGCTGAAGAAGATATTGTGGTGAGCCAGCTGCGGGTAGTGCCGCGCAACCCCCAAGAGCAACACGTAGCCACTGCACGAGGCTTCCTGCTGGGCTAGGCGGTGGGCGGTGCGGCGGATCGCGGGCTGCTCTGGTAGTAGCTGCGTGTAGGCATAGCGCGGATCGGCATTGATGATGACGTGGGCCGCCGCCTGCTCCGTGCCATCGGCAAGGCGCACGCCACGCACCTGCCGCCCGTGCGGATCGAGCAGCACCTGTTGCACCGCGCAGTTGGTGTGTACGGTAACACCCACCTCCTCAGAGAGACGGAGCAGGGCGCGAGCCAGCTGATACATCCCCCCGCGCACATACCAGCCGCCCTCCGCAAACTCGATGTAGGCGATCACATTGAAGGTTGCGGGGGTGCGATAGGGCGAGGAGCCATTGTAGGTGGCGTAGCGGTTGAACACTTGGCGTAGGTAGGGGCTACGGAAGAAATCACGCACGGCACTGTCCATTGTTCGCAACGCATCAATGCGGGGCCCGTTGCGGAGCATCTGCGGCGAGAATAGCTCGTGCACGCCGCTGAAGGGGTGCAACAGGAACCGATCTGCGATCAAGCTGTAGATTTGGCTGCTATATGCCAAAAACCGAAACAGCCCCTGCACATCAGCTGGCTCCAGTTCCTCAATCGCGTGGATCAAGCGCGGCAGCTGCTGCCACGCATCGAACTGGGTGCCGTCCAGCCAACGGTAGCGGCAGATCGGATCCACCGGCACGAGTTCAAGGTAATCGTGCAGATTGCGGCCAGCGGCAGCAAAAAGATCGTGCAACACCCACGGCATCGTCAGCAGCGAAGGTCCCGTATCGAAGGTGTAGCCCTGTGCGCTATGCAGATTGAGCTTGCCGCCGACGCGCTCGTTCTTTTCATAGAGGGAGACGTTGCGCCCCTGTAGCGCAAGGTGGATAGCCGCCGCTAGGCCACCCAAACCGCCCCCCACCACAACGGTGGGGAGTAGGGGCGAGGGGCGTGGCGTACTTGTCAGTTGGGGCGTGGGCATGAGTGCCTGAATTTCTAGTGGCGTGGGCGGCCCATGTCGAAGCCGAAGATGCTCGGCGGCAGTTTGTGGCCGTGCGCCTCTAGTCTGGTGGTGAATTTGGGGCGCACACCTGTCGGCTTGAGTTCGGCGATCAGCTTGCCTTCACTGGTTTTGCCCTTAATATCTAGCTTGAAAATCTCCTGCAACACAACGGTACCACCCTCCATGCCCTGTACTTCGGTGATGCTAGAGACTTTGCGCTGCCCATCTTCGAGGCGTGTCTGTTGCACGATCAAGTCCACCGCAGCGGCAATCTGGGAGCGGATCACATCTACCGGCAGATCCATGCCCGACATCATAGACATCGTTTCCATACGGGCGATTGCATCACGGGGGGTGTTCGCGTGCAGGGTGGTGAGCGACCCATCGTGGCCCGTGTTCATAGCTTGGAGCATGTCGAGGGTTTCGCCGCCACGACACTCACCGATCACAATCCGTTCGGGGCGCATACGCAGCGAGTTGATCACCAGATCACGAATGGCCACGCGCCCAGAGCCGTCAATGTCGGCGGGCTTCGCTTCAAGGCGGACGACGTGCGGCTTGGCAAGTTGGAGTTCGGCACTGTCCTCAATCGTCACGATCCGATCTCCATCAGGAATGAAGTTGGAAAGCACATTGAGCAGGGTTGTTTTGCCGGAGCCAGTCCCACCAGACACAACGATGTTGAGCTTGCTTTCGACACAGGCTCGCAGGAACTCAGCCATATCCTCGGTGATCGAGCCAAACTTCACCAAATCTTTGTAGGTCAGCTTGTTCTTGCTAAACTTACGAATGGTGATGGTGGGCCCATCAATCGCGCAGGGCGGGATGATCGCATTGACACGGCTGCCATCCGGGAGCCGGGCATCTACCATGGGCCACTTGCGATCCACGCGCCGCCCCAGTGGGCGAATGATGCGGTCAATGATTTTGAGGACGTGCTCGTCACTCGCAAAGGTGACTTCACTCAGGCGCACCTTGCCCTTCTGCTCCACGTAGATGTGTTTGGGTCCATTGACCATCACCTCCGAAATATCGGGGTTATCAAGCAGTTGTTGCATTGGGCCAAAGCCCATCAACTCATCTTTGACCATCTTGAAGAGCAGTTCGACATTCTCATTCGAGAGCGGCATATTCGCTTGGCGATAGAAGTGCCCGAAGCGTTCTTGCAGCATCTTGTCGGTTTCAGGCGAGGGCTTCAATTCAGATTGTGCGCCGAGCGAGGCTTGGATCCGATCCACAATCGAGAGTGAAAGTTCTAGCATCTTGCGGCGTATTTGGGCATCCGTCTCCACTTCAATCGTGGGAGCCTGAGCAGACCCATCTTGGGTTGCTGGGGGCAACGGCGGCAACCCGGCGGGGGGCGCAGCTGCAACATTCTTCGGAAGAGGAGGTGGCGCAGCGGCTGGCGCAGCAGCTGGCGCAGCAGGCGGTACCGCCGCCGGTGGGCTAGCCGCCGGTGGGCTAGCGGGCTGGGGTGTTTCTTGGGTGGGGGCAGGTTTTCCCAAACGCTTGAGCATACGTTTCTCCTCTATTCGCTACTAGGCGAGTTTGACAAAATAGGCTTCACAGGCCCGATCAATCAGATCGCGGCTCATATCCGGCGGGATGCCACGATACTTGGCCTCATCCAGAATCTGGTCGCACAAGTCACGTGGGTGGCACGAACGCAGGTCACGCCCTGTCTTCATGTAGTGTTCTTGGATCAGGTAGCGTAGCCCGTCGTCGCTATAGGGAATCTGCTTCGCTGTGGCAACGCGCTTGAAAATTTCGCGGAAGTCATTCGGCGACGGGTTGGTGATTTCGATCTTGTGGCGGATGCGGCGCAGGAAGGCATCATCTACGAGATCACGCGGCGACAGGTTGGTTGAGAAGACGATCAGCACGTCGAAGGGGATGGCAACCTTCTTGCCCGTTTGAAGGGCAAGGTAATCTACGCGCTTCTCAAGGGGCACGATCCAGCGATTGAGCAAATCCTGCGGGCGGCATTGCTGGCGGCCAAAGTCGTCAATTAAGAATAGCCCGCCGTTAGCTTTCATTTGGAGTGGGGCTTCGTAGACTTTGGTGATCGGATCGAAGATCAGTTCTAGTTGTTCAAGGATCAACTCACCGCCGACGACCACCTGCGGGCGTTTGCACGGAACCCAACGGGCATCGGGGATGATGCTGGGTGGGGCTTCAAAGCTGTAGTCTTCGGGTGAATACACATCAAACGTCTTAAGCGGGCGATGGTTGAGCGGATCGTAGACTTTGAGGATTTGCCCGTCTACTTCGATTGAATAGGGTACATAGACAAAGCCCCCCATCAGATTGGCAATGCCTTCGGCGATGGTGGTTTTGCCGTTGCCGGGCGGCCCGTAGAGGAACAGCGAACGGGCGGAATTGGCGGCGGGGCCAATCTTGTCAAGCATGCGCTCGCTAATCACAATGTTCTGGAAGGCTTGTTTGAGTGCTGGCCGATCTACCACAATCTCGCTTACACTCTGGGCGCGGACCATTTGGACGTACTCATCCAGTGGCACGGGGGCGGGCCCCGCATACTGCGAACGATCCAGCACCTCATGCACTTTGAGCCGCCCGCGGGCCGTAATTGTGTATTGGAAAGAACGTTCGCTGAAGCCGCCTTCTGCTCCAATAATATCTATTTGCTCTTCCAATTTGAGGAACTCAAGCACCCGGTCAATCACATTCAAGAAGGGGAGTTTGGCGAGTTCTTCGAGCTTCTGCCCCGTGACGTTGCCGTGAAAGTAGATGATTTTGAGGATTAGCTCCGCGAGCAACCCCATACTCAAGCCCGTCTGTTCGAGGCTATCTGGCTGGCGCGGGGTCAGATTGGAGGCTGTGATGCCATCGGATACGGCACTCTCGGCAGCTGCTTTGGCAGCCGGAGCCGGACGAAACGTGTTAAGGCGTGGGTTCACGGCGTAGCACTCCCTGAACACAAGATCAAACCGAGTGATGTCTACTTTTCTACAGTATACCGTTCTGAGGGGGAAAGTGCAAGGAGACTAAGGGTATGCGTTGCTTAGGCTGGCGGCGAAACCCGCCCGAAGCGGCGTTCGCGCTGGCTATATTCCTGAATGGCCTGCTCGAAGTGGTCTGCGGTGAAATCAGGCCAGTAGGTAGGCGTTGTCCAGTATTCAGCATACGCCGTCTCCCAGATCAGGAAATTGGAGATCCGCATTTCGCCACTGGTGCGGATGATGAGGTCAGGATCAGGCATGTGTGCGGTGGAGAGGTGGTCGGCGATCATCTGCTCGGTGATCTGTTCGGGGGCGATACCTTGCGCTACGATAGCCTGCACAGCCTGCACCAGATCAGCCCGCCCGCCATAGTTAAAGGCAATTGCCAGCGTCAGGCGGCGGTTGTCACGGGTAACATCAAGGGCGTGTTCGATCTTGCGGCGGAGTGCATCACTAACCCCGATGAGGCTTCCCAAGTGGCGTAGATGCACACCCTGCCGATGCAGCTCTTGGGTTTCACGGTCGATGAACTCGCTGAGGATAAACATTAAGCCTTCAACTTCGAGCGAGGGGCGTTGCCAGTTCTCAGTGGAGAAAGCGAATAGGGTCAAGTAGGGAATGTTCAGCTCGGCACACGCTTTGACAATCCCGCGAATATTCTCGGTGCCAGCCCGGTGCCCGGCAACACGCGGTAGCCCGCGCTGCTGGGCCCAACGCCCGTTGCCATCCATAATGATAGCGACGTGTTGGGGCAATTTCGGATCAGGTGTTGCTGTACTCATAAGTTCTGTTTGTCCATGTGTGTGCCATGTAAAATGGAAGCTCGCCGTGTGCCACAAAAGAAGACAGGGGCGCAGGCACCCCTGATTCGCACAACACGGTGCAGGTCCGCGAGAACGTGCCTACACTTTCAGCACTTCGGCTTCTTTGGTTGCGCCGATCTGATCCAGTTCTTCCGTGTGGCGATCCATGATCTGCTGAAGTTTGTCTTGGGCGCGGCGCAGTTCATCCTCACCGATCAGCTTCTCATGCTCTAGTTCACGCAGATCATCGAGTGTCGTGCGGCGGTGGTTTCGCAGCGAAACCTTGAACTCTTCGACGCGACTACGCACCTGCTTGAGCAGTTCGCGGCGGCGTTCCTCCGTCAGCGGTGGCACCCCTAATCGAATCACTTTGCCATCGCTACTGGGATTAATCCCTAGCTCTGACGTTTGGATCGCACGCTCAATCGCCTTCATCGTGCCTGCGTCGAAGGGCTGGATGACAATCAGGCGGCTTTCTGGCACCGAAACTCCCGCCAACTGCTTGAGTGGCATAGTCATCCCATAAACTTCGACGGGTAAGTTATCCACGAGTGCTGTTGAAGCCCGCCCCGTGCGAATGCCAGCCAGATTGTGTTGCAGGGCTTCAGTCGCTTTCTTCATCTCCTGCTCGGCAGCAGCAAGAATATCTTCCACCATAAGTAGCTTACTCCTCTGCGATACTCACCAGCGTGCCCAGATGTTCGCCAAGCACAATGCGCCGGATGATACCGGGTTCCATAGCATTAAAGACAATGATCGGCAGATCATTATCCATACAGAAGGTGAGCGCGGTGCTATCCATCACGGTTAGCCCTTTACTCAACACATCCATATACGTCAGATGCTCAAAGCGGGTTGCATGCGGATCACGGCGCGGATCCGCCGAGTAGACCCCATCAACTCCGTTCTTTGCCATCAGGATCACTTCGGCGTGAATCTCGGCGGCCCGTAGCGCGGCTGCGGAGTCGGTGGTGAAATAGGGATTGCCGGTGCCGCCCGCCAGAATAATCACGCGCCCCTTTTCGAGATGGCGGATCGCCCGTCGCCGGATGTACGGCTCGGCGAGTTCATCGATCCGTAGCGCAGTCATCGCACGGGTATAAATGCCCTGCCGTTCGAGGGCATCCTGAATCGCCAACGCATTGATGATCGTGGCAAGCATCCCCATATAGTGTGCTTGGGCTGCATCCATGCCCCGATCAATCGCTTTGCTGCCGCGCCAGATATTGCCGCCACCGATGACAACAGCAACTTGCACCTGCTGCTCAACGATCTCTCCAATGTCACTCGCCAACAGATCGAGGCGGGCGGGATCAATGCTCTCATCCACCCCCGTGAGCGACTCGCCACTGAATTTAATCAGGATACGCCGATACTTTGGTGTTTGCATATGCCGTGTAGCTTACAAGCCCACTTCATAACGTGCGAACCGCCGAATGACAATATTCTCACCGAGCCGTGCAATCCCATCCCTGAGCTTATCCTCAATCGTGCTCGTGGCATCCTTAACGAATGGCTGGGCCATCAACACATGTTGCTCATAGAACTTCTGCGGCGACAAACCGCTCTCGGCAATATCGGCTTCGGGCACTTCAGCAACAGTAAGGTAACGCGGATTGACTGCTGCAATGTGCAGCGCAAGGTCACGGGTCAGCGCAACAAAATCATCCGTGCGGGCGACAAAATCGGTCTCGCAATTAACTTCGACCATCGCCGCAAGGCGTGCGCCGGGATGCACGTAGATCTCGATGCGCCCATCGCCAGCCACGCGATCCTGTTTCTTTTCGGCGGCTTCGATCCCGCGTGTCCGCAGCACCTCGATGGCCTGCTTAATATCACCACCGGTTTCTTCGAGAATATCCTTGCACTCTTTGATTCCCGCTCCCGTGCGTTGGCGCAGTTCTTTTACAAGTTCGGCTGAAACTGACACAGATTATGCTCCTTATATTCTGAATAGAACAGGTTGTCCGTCATCACGTCGGCGTGTAGATCACCCAAACAACCCGGACACACGGGGCAGATTACCTGTTGTCCGGGGTGTCACATTGAACCACATCTCGCCGGGCGGAGTGGTGGACACGTCAGCGTCAACGTGCGCCCTTCGACTCCACGCGGCGGTTCTCAACATGGTTTGACTCACGGCGGTGCATGCCCTCAATCGCAGCATCGGCGATCTTGCTTGCCACCAAACGAATGCTGCGGATCGCATCATCGTTGCATGGAACAACATAGTCAATTTCATCTGGGTTGCAGTTGGTATCTACCATTGCTACAATCGGAATATTCACGCGGATCGCCTCTTTGACCGCAATGTCTTCCTCACGCGGATCCACGATAAACAATGCGCTGGGCAAGCGTTCCATCTTTTTAATCCCGCCGAAGACCCGGTTCAGCTTGAAGATTTCTTCTTCGCGCTTCAGCCCTTCGGCTTTTGTCAGACGCGCAAAGTCGCCGCGCTCAAATTGGGCTTCCAGTTCTGCCAGATACTTCAGGCGGCTCCGAATTGTCACAAAGTTGGTGAGCGTGCCACCAAGCCAGCGATGGGTAATAGACAACTGCTCACTGCGAGCGGCTTCTTCCGTTACAACTTCCTGCGCTTGTTTCTTCGTGCCTACAAAGAGCACTTTCCCCCCACTTGCAGTTAGATCAGCAATGAAATGATAGGCATCGGTCAAGCCACTCACGGTCTTTTGCAGATCGATGATATGAATACCGTTGCGGGCGGTAAAGATGTATGGGCGCATCTTCGGGTTCCAGCGTTTGGTCTGGTGTCCAAAATGTGCGCCAGATTCGAGCAATGCCCGAATTGAAACAATGCGCGGTGCGACTTGTGTCATTGTTTGTGTTACTCCTGTTCTTTTGTTATTGCACACGCAATCCGCCACCTGCGTCAGCTCAGAGTGAAACTAGCGTGAAGCTAGCAGCCTGCACCCTGATCGGCAGGTGTGTGTATTTGGGTTCTTCCCATCGCCCTAGTATAGCATAGCTTGCAGCGTCCGGCAACGGTTTGCGTATGCCGATTCATCCTCATCGGGCAATCGCCACAGCCAACCACCACCCGTTTGTGCTACAATAAAAAGAGATTGGCTATTTGGCGCGTGCAGGAGCATGGATGAAAACCGACCTCTTTCTCAAACGGCTTGCGGTGCTGCGCGGGCACGACCTATTGGATATGTTGGACTTGCCGATTGCCCAAATCCTTGATGCCAGTGTCCGCATGTTGCCCACCCAAACCAAAGCCCTTGATATGGTCTTTCGCCTCCTCAGTCCACAGGGTCAGGAGTATCTTGTTATCATTGAGTGGCAAGGCTACCCAGATGCTGCCATCCTCTGGCGCGTGGTCACGTATATTGGCTTGGTTGGGCAAGCGGAACCCCATCTGCCGATCATCGGGGTAATAGTCTATTTGAAGGCGAGCGATGATCGCGGCGATGCGCTGACGATGGTTGTGGATGATGTGGTGCAGCAGCACTGGCCCTTGCGCTGCATCCGGCTGTGGGAGCTAGATGCACACACGGCGGTGATGAGCGGCAATCTCGCGTTGGCGATCCTCAGCCCACTGATGCGTGGCGCAGATGCGGAGTTGGTGACACAGGCGGCCCAACGGGTGCTGGCAGAAGCCCCCGCCCCACAGCAAAGCGACTTACTAAACATCTTGGGCACGTTTGCTGCGCCCGTGATGAAACCGACACGGTTTCTGGAGATAGTGACAAAGGAGTATCTCATGAGTTCAGAACTGTTTGAATATCTCTCACAAGAATTGGTATTGCAAACACGTAAGGATGTAGAGGCGGAGCAGGCAGCGAAGTGGCAAGCACGCCTTGCGGAACAGGAAGCCGCCCTCCGCGCCGAGCGGGATGCCCGCGAAGCCGCCCTACAGGAAACCCGTCTGCGAACCGAACGTGAGACGCTCACAAGTCTGATCGCGGTGCGCTTTACCGACGTGTCGCCAACGGTCACGGGATTGATTCAAGCGATCACCGACCCAGAAGCGTTGCGGGCGATTCGGCTCGGCGTGCTGGAGGTGTCCGATCTGGCTACGGTGGAACAGCAGTTGCGCGCGGTAGCGACAGCGGCGGCGGATCTGTCGTGGTAGCGGATTTGGGCGACGTTCTTGGTAAGATACCTTGTGCGGGCGACGCTTGGATCAATAGGATTACGCGGGGCAACAGCCCCGCGTGAGTTGCTTCGCCGGTAACCCAACGGGCCAGCGATTCCCTAGACTTATGAGCTGACCGGGCGTGCGCCGAGTGTGATCGGCAACTCGAAGGTGCGCCCATCACGCAGCACCGTGAGCGTGATCTGATCGCCGGGGGCATACTGGATTAGCTCCAGCCGCAGCGAGTTGTACTGCGAAAAGTTGACCCCATTCGCTGCTACGATGATGTCGTTCGGCTGGATGCCGGCGGCGGCAGCAGGCGTTTGAGCCAACACGTCAGTGATGAGTGCGCCCTGCTGTACGGGCAAATTCTGCTCCGCAGCAATCTGTCCATCGATCATAAGGTAGCTGATACCCATATATGGGTAGCTCACGCTGCCTGTGGCAATCAATTGGTTAACCACCGGTTGAAAGACGTTGGTTGGGACGGCAAAGCCTAGCCCCTCCGCCGGAGCCGCCGAGTTGATGTTATCGCCGCGCACTACCAGCGTGTTGATGCCGATCACCTCGCCCTGCATATTCAGCAATGGCCCCCCGCTGTTGCCACTGTTGATCGCAGCATCCGTCTGGATCAAGCCTTCCATTTGCCCCACTGAACGGTTCAGCGCACTGATGATCCCTGCCGTCACCGTGTTGCGGAAGTTCCCCAATGGGCTGCCAATCGCAATCACAGTGTCACCGGGCCGCATGCTCTGGATGTTGCCAATCCGTGCAACCGCAGGCACGGCTCCACTCGCACGGATCACGGCAATGTCGGCCAGCGGGTCACTCCCGATCAGTTGGGCTTCGGCGCGGCTTCCATCGGCATAAATCACAGCAAGCTGATTGGCTCCTTCAACAACATGATGATTCGTAATGATGAAGCCTTCGACACTCACCACCACGCCACTACCGCTCCCGCCGCCACTACTTCCCCGATTGATGACGGTGACTACCGCTGGCGCAACTTGCTCAACCACATCTGCCAGCCCATTGGGTTGGGCCTGCGCTTGCGGTGCAGCCGGCTGCTGCGGCTGAGTGGGCGGCACCACATCCAGTCCATCTTGCTGCTCACCGGTGGCGATGAGCGGGGTTGCTGCTTCAAGCGTGGTCACGGGAGCCGCAACAGGTGTGGCAGCCGGCGTTGCCAGCCATCCGTATGCAAAAACCCCACCAACCACGATCCCTGCCAATAGCGTGAAGCCAATCCCACCCACCACGAGTAACATCATTAAAACTCTTCGCATTGTATTGTTCTCCCCTGTATGGTATCGTACTCTCGTGCGGTTCTGACGTGTAGCACCATCCAGATGTTGCACCCTTTCCGCCCTGTCCTACGTCTTAAGTATGCGTGACAAAGCTAAAGCTAACTTGAAACTGAGCTAAGAGCTTGGTGAGGAAAAACAAACATCTATTGGTAAAGGACGTATGAACCAACCTTCGCAACCACCGCAACCAGATCCTCCTCTGCGCACGCCAACAAGCAACCGCGCTGCCCCGCTCAACCACTTCCTACACGGCATGAGCTACCCGTTCCGCACCTTTGGTTTGCTGCTCCGCACACCGCATCTGTGGCAATATATCCTCGTGCCCCTGCTGATCAACATTGCGCTAGGCGTAGGGCTATACGTGTGGCTGCTCCCAATTGGCATACGCCGAGTCGAGGCTGCACTGGCAGGGCTACCGGCTGCCGCCGCCATATTCATTCCAGTGATCACATTTCTGTTTGCGCTGCTCTTCTTCTTAATTGTGGGCATCATCCTGCTCTGGTTTGGCTCGCTGCTCGGCTTGCCGTGGTATCTGCGCCTGTCGCGCAAGCTCGAAGCCCTGCGCGGTGATGCCGTGCCAGAGCCACCCTTTGATCTGTCCGTCGCCCTGCAAGATATTGTCCACGCACTTGGCTACGAACTCCGCAAACTGATCCTGCTGATCGGGCTAGGCGTGCCCCTGTTTCTGTTCAACTTTGTGCCCGGCATCGGCACCCTCATCGCTACTGCTGGCGGGCTATGCTTGATGGCCCTAATCGCCTGCCTCGACTTCTTCGATCCCGTGCTGTCGCGCTATCGCCTGCGCTTCCGCGAGAAGGTGCGCCTTGTTGGGGCACTTATGCCGGCCAGTGGTGGCTTCGCCCTGATCAGTGCGATAATGGTCTTTATCCCGCTGCTCAATCTCTTCTCAATCCCTTTGGGCATTGCATCTGGGACGTTGCTGCTCACCGATTATCACTGGCAACGCTATATGCGGCGGTAGTGGGGCGACCAATAGCATGCACGGCCACCACGTTCCCGTATAAACAGATGACAAAATCCTAATCGTGCGGTATGATTACGAGCGTAACAGCAGGAAAATTGGTGATCAGTGCCCAACCGCAATGACCCTTGCTTTATACTTGAAGGCTTTTTATATTACAAAACAACAAGGACGACCTACGCCCATGGCACGACTCATTTACTTGTTGCTCCGTAGTTCCACCCAATTGTGCTGGATCATCCTGATCCTCAGCATCCCCCTCTGGGGTATTCCCCCCACCCTTGCCACTGCCCAAACCGTACCACCACCCCTACTCCAAGCGACATTCCCGCGCATCTCCGACTCGAATCCGCATAACTTCGTCGCACTCGGCAGGCTAATCTACTTCTCAGCCTCCGACCCGCAGCACGGCCTAGAGCTGTGGCGCACCGATGGCACGGAAGTCGGCACACGCATCGTGCGTGACATTCAAGCAGGAGTGCGTGGGTCGGGCATTTGGCAGCTTACGCCCTACAACAGTCAACTGGTTTTTGTTGCCGATGATGGGCGCAGTGGGCGCGAATTATGGATCAGTGATGGAACCGAGCGCGGAACTCGGCTGCTTGCCGATATACACGCCGGTGCAGGCAGTTCACATCCGTTGGGTCTGGCTGAAATGGGGGGCAGGCTCTACTTCAGTGCCGATGATGGGCAGCATGGGCGGGAGCTATGGGTGACAGATGGGACGGAACGCGGCACCCGCATGGTGCGTGATCTTGTGCCCGGCAGCCGCAGCAGCGATCCGCAAGAATTGGTAGCAGCAGGCGATATGCTCTATTTTGTTGCCGATGATGGCACACGCGGGGTGGAACTGTGGCGCAGCGATGGCTCCGAACGCGGCACGCGCATGGTGCGCGACCTTGCGCCCGGCATGGCCAGTTCCGTGCCCGCCGAGCTAACCGTTATGGGCGATGAACTATCCTTCGTAGCCAACGACGGCGTGACCGGCTATGAGCTGTGGCGCAACGACGGCACGGAAGCAGGCACGTATCTGGTACGTGATATTGCTAGCGGTATGTTTGGCTCCTCGCCTGCACAGCTTACGCCCGTCGGGGGCACCCTGTTTTTTGTGGCGAATGATGGCCTCGGCGGGGCAGAGTTGTGGCGCAGTGATGGTACAGAGTTGGGTACATATCTGGTACGCGACATCTATCCGGGTGCAGTGAGTTCAGGGGTGTGGTATCTCACGGCGGTGGGTGATGCCCTTGTGTTCACGGCATCGGATGGGGTACATGGTTACGAGTTGTGGCGCAGTGATGGCACAGCGGCTGGCACGCAGATGATCCTCGATATTCACCCCGGCGCGGCAGATGCGTTCCCGTCGTTCTTCACGCCACAGTTCACGCTAGGGCAAGCGGTGCTGTATTTTGTTGCCGATGATGGGCGCAACGGGCGCGAACTGTGGCGTACCGATGGCATCGCGGCAGGTACATCACTCGTACACGCCATCCGTGCGGGGCGTGAAGGCTCTGCTCCTGAGGCGCTCTTTGAACTGAATGGGATCCTCTACTTTGCGGCGGATGATGGGCGCAACGGACGCGAACTGTGGCGCACCGATGGTACGCCGGCCGCAACCCGCATGGTGCGCGATATTAACGCGCAACCGCTGCAAACGAATACGTCAGCCGGGCCAACCACCCCGATTACCGCAACGACCCGCTAGCCCTCAGCTTACACCTTCACTAGCTGCGGCGCATATTGGGTGCGCGGATGGTAGATGCCCCGCAACGTGACGACAAATGCCTCGCGGATCAGGATCAGTTCGTGCAGCGTGAGCGGCGTGTCATTCAATTGTCCGGTGCGGAGCCGATCCTCAATGATGCTCGCCACCATCTCGTCCAGTGTCTGTCGCCCGTTGGCTTCGCCGCTATGCGCCCCAAGCATACCATGCTGGGCTTTGGAGCGGATCGTTGCTTCCACCGAATCGGCTAGCATCAAGATGCCTTGTTCACGGGTAAACGGGATCGGCCCCGGATAGCGGAAATCCTCAATGTTGACCAGATCCTCTTGGCGTAGTGCCATCTGGTAAAAGTGGGCAACAACGTGAGTGCCGTGATGAGTGGCAATGAAATCAATTATCATTTGCGGCAACCCAGCTGCACGGGCCATTTTCACACCTTCGCGCACATGATCAATGATGATCCCTGCGCTGGTCTGCGGGTCAAGGTCGTTATGGACATTCTCACGTCCGGTCTGGTTATCAGTGAAGAAGTAGGGGCGGATCGTTTTGCCTATATCGTGGTAGTAGGCGGCCACCCGCAACAGCAACGCATCCGCGCCGACGGCTTCGGCGGCGGCTTCGGCAAGATTACCCACCGAGACGCTGTGATAGTAGGTGCCGGGAGCTTCGCGCATGAGCTTGCGGAGCAATGGGCGTGAAGGGTGGGCAAGTTCCATCAATTGCGGCGCGGTGACAATGCCCGCCAGCGATGCGACCAGATAGGCGATCCCCCACGCAATCACTGCCGCAAGCACCCCATTCAGGAAACAGATGCCCGCAATGTACGCCAGCTCAAGCGGCTGCACGGGCATGTTCATAATCAGGATGTGGGCAATCTGACTGAGGAAGATTGCCAGCGCAATGCCACAGCCCGCCAACAAGAGCGGAACCAGCCGCTCCCGGTTGCGGGCGAGCAGGATCCCCGCCAAGCTCCCAAGCATCACCATGATCGTGATCGCAAGTTGGTGTTCGCCATAGAGCAAGCCCGCCATCACACTGAGGATCACCGTTGCCAGCAGCGCAATTCGGCTATCAAAGACGATCAAGAAAGCCAACACCGGTGCAGCAAAGGGGATGGCATAGGGCAACATATTCCAGCCAGAGATCATCAGGCGGAAGGCAATCACCGTAGCCAGAATCACCCCCACCACGACGAAGAGTTGGCGCGGTTGGCGATAGAGCCGGATTTGGCTGTAGCTGAGGTAGCTCACCGTCGCAGTGCTGAGCATTGCCGCCAGTAGCCCCAAGCCCAGCGTGCGTTGCAGCGTGTTGGGTTCGGGGAGGCTGCCCGTCTGTTCGAGCATCTCCATAATCTGGGGCGTGATGATCTCACCTACCCGCACGATATTCTGCCCAGCCTGCACCGTCACGACTACCGGCTCAACGTTGGCGCGAGCATCCTCTTTTGCCAGCGCAGTCGCTTCTTCATTCAGCACATGATTGATCCGCAAGAACGCGCCCACGAACGTCAGCACCAGATCACGCTGCACCTGTGGCAAGCCGCTACTCCACTCTGGCAGGCGCACATCCAGCAACTCTTGCAGCGCATTCGCATCAATCTGGCTGCGATACTCCGCCAGTGCCCGCCCATACAGGCTGATGGATTGGCGTTCAACGCTTGCCCACGCATTTGAATCAAGGCTGAGGATGGCTTCCGCCAGCGTATCCGAAATCACCAGCGATGATGCCGGCAACGTCACGAGCCGTTCGCGTTTGTCCATCCGGTTCAGCGAGGGATCGTTACGGATATTGCCCACCGTTCGCAGCAGCGTTTCAAGCTGCCCCTGTTGCTGCAAGGGCAGGTTGCGGTCAGTCTGGTAGATAATATTCTCAGGCCTCGCTTCGGCATCGGCACGGCGTTGCTCAGTCAGAATGCGGCTAACATAGCTCACGTCGTCTGCCGCCTGTATCGTGGCTGAGCTAGGCCGCCCTTCGGCAAGCTGGGTGACAACAAGGGCGGGACGCACCACCAACGCGCCCCACAAGCCCAACGCGAGCAGGATAGTGGCGACAATCACGGCGTACCAGTGGCTATGCGGCGGTAGCGGGCGACGAGTAGCCCACCAGCGTGTGATCTCGTTCATCTTCCCTTATCCTGTCAGCATGTCTAGTTCACGCGCCGCTCGTGAGCAGTTCGCGGGCGAGTTGGCTTAACAGCCGCCCTTCGGCTTGCCCCTTGAAGCGTTCGATCAGGAGCGGCATGAGCTTGCCCAGATCGCCTGCGCCACGCAAGCCGTGTTCGCTGATCAGCGCGGCAATCGTGGGGCGCAACTCATCGGCGGTAAGTTGGCGTGGCAGGTAGCTATCAAGGATCGCAGCTTCGGCTTCTTCCGCCGCCGCCCGTTCCTCTTGCCCGTGCTGGCGATAGATTGCCGCACTGTCACGGCGGCGTTTGGCTTCTTTGGCCAGCACCTGCTGCTGCGCCACAAGATCAAGCGGTTGCGGGGGCAGGTCAAGGCTTGCCATTGCCGCGTCAATCGCCGCCTGATCGCCTGCAAGCCGCTGTTCGATCTCGCGGGCGGTAGCATCAAAGCGTTGCTTGGTAGCATCTAGTTGGGCTTGCTGCAACGCCGCCCGCGCCATCCGGATCACATCCACGCGCAGCTTATCGCGGGCTTTCATGGCCGTTTTCAAATCTTCTTTCAACTGTTCTTGTATGTCCAGCGTCATAATTGGGGTTCCTTCACCAACTCCCACCACCGCTCCACATTGCCGCCACATTCGACCAACGATGGGCTACCGAGCATGTCTGCCCACCCTACTGGTACTGTTACAGGCTCAGGTGGTGCGGGAAAACACGATGTTTCTCTGCTGTTATGATAGCACGGATAGCCGAAGCAGCGACATCGAGTTGGTTCTCGTGATTGATCACCACATAATCGAAATGCTGGATCTGCTCCTGCTCATGGACATACTCAGCAAGGCGCACCTCACGCTCCTCCGCCGATTCGGTGTGGCGCAGGCTCAGGCGGTGGCGCAGCTCATCAAGCGAGGCAGGCGCAATGTAGATCAGCACGGCGGCAGGGGCAATCCGCTTGATCGTCAGTGCGCCCTCAACATTCATGCGGATGATGACATCGCGGCCACTTTCGAGTGCCGAGCGTATTTCGGACTTGGGCACACCTTTGTATTGCCCATAAACTTGGGCCCATTCAAGCATCTCATCCTCGGCAATCAGTTGCTCAAAGCGGGCTGCACTTACAAAGTGATAGTCAATCCCATCAATCTCGCCCGGACGCGGCGGGCGGCTGTTCATATTCACCACGAAATGGAACGGGAAGCCCAATTCACGCATCCGCATCAGAACCGTATCTTTACCAACTCCAGAGGGGCCGGAGATGATGATCAGCAAAGGATAGGGGGGCTTGCCTTCCAACATCGGGTTTGGCATGGGCACATCCATTTCTAACTCATGGTATGCTACTGCTATGTATTTCGACGCATTGACACTTGCCGCAGTTGCAGACGAACTTCGCCAGAGCGTGCTTGGCGGGCGGATTCAGCGCGTTTGGTTGCCCGCCGCACAGGGCATTGCGCTTGAGATTTACGCGCACCACCGCCGCCACTACCTGCTCGCCTCAGCCCATCCACAACACGCACGGGTGCATCTGGTTGCCCGCAAGCCCTCGCGTGGGGTAGAACTGCCCACGCCGCTGCTGTTGTTGCTGCGGAAGTATGTGCAGGGTGGACGACTCGTTGGGCTAGAATATCCTGCCCTCGAACGCCTCTTGCTGTTAAGTATAGTCAAAGATATGCGCCCACGCAACCATGATGTTGCCGAGCGGGCAGAATCCGATACAGAAGATGCGAATGCCGATCTCGCAGAAGATCTCAATCCTCGCCTAGATCCACCAACAGAGGCTGATCTGCTCCGCTGTGAGCTAATCATTGAGCCGATGGAGCGGCGCAGTAATATTCTGCTGGTGAATGATGCCAATGTGATTATGGACAGCGTGAAGCGCGTGACCCCCGCAATGAGCCAGCGCGTGGTGCTGCCCCAGCAGCCCTATGTATTGCCGCCCGCGCAGGACAAACGTGATCCGCGTAGCGCGACGGCCGCCGGTATAACGGACCTGCTCGCGGCGGGCACACCGCAGACCGCACTGGCAAAAGCCATCGTGCAGACCTATCGCGGCGTGTCGCCACAGGCAGCGCGGGAAGTTGCCCAACGGGCCTGCGGCAATCCCCAGATCACGCTCGGCGATGCACTGGCAGCGGGCGAGCCAGCCGCCGCAACCCTTGCCGCGTGCCTGCGTGCGCTCTACCAGCCACTGGATACCGGCGGGTGGGAACCATCGCTGGTGCGCGGCCCCCCCGATGCGCCCGATCTGCCGCGGGCCTATGCCCCCTACGCGATCACCCATCTGGCTGGTACCCACCCGCAGGCGGCAATCAGTGCTGCGCTCGAAGCCTTCTACCAGCCGCGTGAGGAGCTAGCCGACCATAGCCAACGCCGGATTGCCCTAGAGCGGCGGCTGGCAGAGGTAGAAACACGGCTGCGCCACCAGTTGCAGCAGATCGAGCGCGAGCTGGCGCAGTTCCCCGATCCTGAGCAGCTGCGCTGGGAGGGCGAGATGATCTACGCCTTCCTGCACGAGATCGCAGCCGGACAGACGGCACTGGAGATTGAAGGGCGCACGATCCAGCTTGACCCCACGCACCCACCGGTAGCGGCTGCCCAGCACCGCTTTCGCAGCTACCAGAAGATCCGCAGTGGCACCGAGCGACTTCACGAGCGGCGCAGCGAAACGGCATTACGCCTCGCTGGATTGGAGCAGGTGCAGGCGTTGCTCGGTGTTGCCACTGAGCGCGATCAGATTGACCAGCTCTTGCTCGAAGCCGAAGAGCAAGGCTACCTGCCGCCCTCGTCTGGCAAGCAGCAGCAGGCGATCCGCAAGCGGGTTAGCCGGCGCCGCCCGTTGCGCGTCGTGTCGAGCGATGGCTTCGACATCTTCGTGGGGCGCAGTGCCACCCAGAACGCCGAAGTAACATTTAAGATTGGGCGACCCGATGACCTGTGGTTGCACGTCCGTACCATTGCAGGGGCGCATGTGATTGTCCAACCCGGCGGACGTGATGTACCTGAACGCACCCTGCTTGAGGCAGCGAGCCTCGCTGCCTACTTCAGCCAAGCCCGCAATGAGCAACACGTAGATGTGGAAATAGCGCGGCGCAAACTGGTACGCAAGATTGCCGGTGCGCCGCCCGGCTTAGTCACCTACCGCGCCGAACGGCTAGTACGGGTCAGCCCACAGCCGCCGTGGTAAGCCCCACGGAAACCGCCGTGCGGGGCTTGTCCCCTAACACCTACCCCCTGACACCTAACACCTGTCCCCTAACACCTGCCCCCTAACACCTAACACCTGTCCCCTGACACCTGACACCTATCCTACTACACCCCTAGCTCAGCACGCAGCGTGGCAATCTCGGCTTCGATCTCCTGCCACAGGGCTACCTGCTCCGCCGCAGGCAGGAAGGAGCCGAACACCGCATTGCGCGTGACCTGCACAAGATCATCGGCGGTGAAGCCAAAGTGCTTGACTGCTAGCCGAAACTCACTGCTCAGTGTAGTGTGAAAAAACGTCGGGTCATCGGTATTGATCGTCACGATCACCCCCGCATCATACAGGCGGCGCAGGGGGTGCATCGTCCACGACGAAGCCGCACCCGTGTAAAGGTTGCTGCTCGGTGAGACATCAAGCACTGTGCCGCGTGTCCGTAGATGGGCAATGAGGCGCGGGTCATCTATCGCCCGAATGCCGTGCCCAATGCGTGCCGATTGCAGCACATCTACTGCGCCCCACACGCTCGCCGGACCCACCACCTCACCGGCGTGCGCCATCACCTGCAAGCCCGCCTGCCGAGCAGCGGCGAACACCTCAGCAAACGGTTCCGGTGGGTTGCCGATTTCATTGCCGCCAATAGACCACGCAACTACGCCATACGGCATGGCTTGCTGGGCAACCTCAAGAACATGCCACGCCCGCTCAGGGCCATACTGCCGCCCGAAATCAAAAGCAAGATTGACCCGCACGCCCGTCTCGCGCTGGGCCCGCGCAAAGCCGGCCGCCGTGCCTGCAATCGCTTCGAGCATATCTACATCGCGCAGGATGTGTTGCATCGGCGAAACCATCACCTCTGCATAGCGCACCCGTTGGGTAGCAAGGTGTCGCCCCAATTCGTAGGCAAGCCGCTCGAAATCCTCGCCAGTGACAACGGCCCGCACCAGTGCCATGTACACCGTGAGGAACTCGCCGAAATCGCGGTAGCGCAAGAGCTGTTCCACCCCCGCCACATTTTGGGCAGGAATCTCGATCTTGTTGCGCGCGGCGAGATCAAGCAGCGTCTGTGACTCGATGGACCCTTCAAGGTGTAGGTGCAGTTCAACTTTAGGCATGCGCTCAATGAACGCATCCAGTGCTGGTGTCAGCATCACGGTAGGTTTGCTCATCTCCCCTCTTTCTCCCTTGCTTGCATGCGGGGCAGCCCTCCCATCGGGTAAAAACGGGAAATAGCAATCACGCCATTTCCCGTAAGGTGCATGGGCTGTACCCACAGTGCCTATTCCGTGCGCCCTAGTTAATCCCCGCCGCTTTCATTCGTTCAGCATTATCATACATGGTCAAGGCATCCACCATGCGGCGCATATCGCCCGCTAGCAAGCCGGGCAGGTTCGAGAAGTTCTGCCCGATCCGGTGATCGGTGACGCGATCTTGAGCGAAGTTGTAGGTGCGAATCTTCTCGGCGCGTTCGCCCGTCCCAACTTGGGCAAGGCGCGTTTCGCCTAGCTCACGCTGGCGGCGTTGCTGCTCACGCGCATACAGGCGAGACCGCAGCACCGAGAGGGCTTGCTCTTTGTTCTTGAGCTGGGAACGCCCATCCTGACACGTAACAACAATCTCTTCGGGGGTGCCCGGCCGGTACACAATCCGCACCGCCGAGTCGGTGGTATTCACGCCCTGCCCACCGTGCCCTTGGGCGCGGAACACATCAAGGCGGTAATCATCATCGCGCAACTCGACTTCCGTCGCCTCGATCTTGGGCAACACGGCGACAGTGGCAGTGCTGGTATGGATGCGCCCGCGAGCTTCCGTTTCGGGCACACGCTGCACCCGATGCACGCCGCCCTCGTATTTCAACTGGCTGTAGGCTCCCTCGCCACGCACCTCAAAGATCACCTCTTTGTAGCCCCCAATCTCATTCTCGGAGCTACTGATAACTTCGACTTTCCAGCCCTGCGTCTCGGCATAGCGATAATACATACGGAACAGATCAGCAGCAAAGAGGGCGGCCTCATCGCCGCCTTCGCCCTGCCGCACTTCGATCACCACGTCACGGGCATCGTTGCGATCACGCGGCAGCAGCAGCAGCTTCAGCGACTCCTCAAGGGCGGTGCGTTGCGTGCGGAGTTCTTCCAACTCCTCTTGCGCGAGGCCGCGCATATCGGCATCCAGCCCATCACTGAGCATTGCCTGCGTCTCCTCAACCTGCTCCAGAATGTGGCGGTATTCACGGAATGCCGCCGCGACATCCTCGATCTCACGCTGTTCGCGGGCATAGTTTTGCAGCAGCTCCAGATTGTTGATTATATCGGGCTGCGCCATCAAGTTCGTAAGTTCATCGTAGCGGGCAGCTACACTTGCGAGTTTATCGAAAATTGCCATTGCTCTCGATCCCTGTCAAAAGATGGACTGATATTATACCATGAGAACGGTATCCATGCCCGCCGCAAGCTCAGCGAGGAAGGCGGCTTGGTACGTCTCTGTGTAATAGTACACCGTTTTTGGTTTCTGGGGTACGAACAGGTGCAAGGTTCACGGTATCAGGTGTCAGAGGAAGGCAGCACGGGTTCAGAGACTTCTCGCTACCCACGTCTGAGAGCCGTGCTAGGATCACGGCTCTCACGAGTACTTCTATTCTGAGTGACGTAGATAACCTTCACTTGCCCACCCCGCCTTACTCCAGCCCGTAGCGGTGTTTCAGGAACGTGGGCGCGGCTTGGCGGAAGGCAAGGTACAGCAGCAGGTCTTTGTGGCTGCGGATAAAGGGCAGGTCGTACTCGTCTTCCATTATGGGCATCAGGTAAGATGCAACCCGATATTTGAGCGGTGCGGAGTCGTGGTCAAGAACTTTCGCCAGCACCGCCTCATTGACGGGAGCAGGTGTGCGGCCAAACTCACCGCGCAGGATCATCTTGTATTCATCCGACACCAACTGGTAGCGTTCGTCAGACATCACATTGAATGCCGCCTGCGCCCCGACGATCTGGCTGGTAGGGGTGACAAGCGGCACGTAGCCAGCATCCTTGCGGACAATCGGGATCTCTTCGAGAATGCGCTCCATCTTCTCAATCTGGCCCATCGCCTTGAGCTGATTGTGCAGGTTCGAGAGCATACCGCCCGGCACCTGCGCCTCGAAGATCTTGTCATCGTAGGGTGGGTAGCCTAGCTCCAGTTCCAATTCACGCATCAGCGGGATCGCCTGCTCAATGGCAACTGGATCGAGCTTGGCAACCAGTTCGAGGATCGCTTCCACCTTGTGCTGGTCTACCTCTTCAAAGCGCACGGGGCGGTAGTATTTGCCGTAGCCGGGGATGCTCGCTTTGAGTTCTTCCGCAATCTCAAAGAGATCCTGTTGAACTTCGAGGATCAGCCGTTTATCTAGCCCGTGGTCAATGCCCATCGCCTCCGCAAAGGGGATCATAATCTCAATCGGCGGGTGCGAGGTTCCGCCCGCAAATGGCGTAATTGCCGTATCAACATAATCAAGGCCAAGATGCATCGCAATGACCGCATTCAGCGTACCTACGCCCGTAGTGGTGTGGGTATGCAGCGTGATCGGTAGGCGCGTCTGCTGGCGCATGCGGCGCATCAGATCAAGCGCATCGGTGGGATATAACAAGCCAGCCATATCCTTGATCGCTAGCGCATCTACGCCCGCCCGTTCAAGCTGGAGGGCATACTCCAGAAAATAATCGGTTGTATGCACCGGACTGGTGGTGTATGAGAGCGCACCCTCCGCCACGCCACCGAAGGCTTTGGTGGCGAGAATGGATGTCTGCAAGTTGCGCCAATCGTTGAGCGCATCGAAGATCCGCATCATGCCTACGCCCGATTCAACCGACTGGCGCACGAAAGCAATCACGAGATCATCGGCGACGGGCTGGTAGCCAAACAGATTCTGCCCACGCAGGAGGGCGCGGATCTTGCTGCCACCACCGAGCGTGTCACGCATCACTTCGAGCCGTTCCCACGGATCCTCATTCAAGAAACGAATACAGCTATCCAGCACCGCCCCGCCCCACAATTCTAGGATCGGAAATCCTGCGGCATTGACGCGCTCCAACACGCGCATAATCTGGGGCGTTGTCATGCGCGTTGCTGCGACACTCTGGTGTCCATCGCGCAAGGTCACATCAATAAAACGCACCTGCTGTTGCTCCATGCGTTACCTCCTGTGATCCACTATGATAATCCGGCAAGCCTCTTCGCTTATCAGGGTTGTACCTCATCAAGTGTATCTTAGCAGATTATGGGTCACTCGTGATCGGTTTTGGCGAATTTGCACCGAATATTATCCAAATCTCCCTCTTGACAGATGTTATCTTTCGTGTATACTGCTAAGTAAGTTAACACTGTTTACCGTCGTAATGAATGCTCAGATCGGAGAAGTGCTATGGCTTGCAAAGCTCGCCCCTGTGCCCCAACCCCACCCGCTACCCCCACCGCGCCCAGTGTGCGCCCTAGCCCACCCTCACCGCCCGACAGCCCAACCCTCACCGCACCTGTGACAATCTACCCCCACGACGGCGAGACAATCCTGCTCAGCAACTATGCCCAGCATATCGCGCAGATGGTATCGCCCACCCCGTCCGCTCCCGCAGGAAACCGTCCAACGGCGTGTTCATCCTCAGCGTCTGGCGATCCGCGCTGGCATCTGCTGTGGCTGCTGTTCCCGCTCTTCTGGCTCGGCAAGCTGCTTGTTGCTACCACCATCGCATGGACAACATGGCTTTGGCAGAGTGTCGCCCAACCGCTCGCCAGCGACGTGAGCCTGCTGCTAGCGGTGGTGCTGATTGGCACTGGCGCATGGCTGGTGTGGCACAACCGCGAACGTGACACCTGACACCCGCCACCTGAAAGGACACCCCGATGAACCAGATTTTTGCAGGACGCTATACTGCCCATACGGATGAGCCGTTTGTTGTGTTTCTGGTGGGCATGCGGATTAACCAATTCACGGCAGTGCGCCAATGGCTACCAGTGGTACGCGCCATGCTGCCCATGCTGGAGACACTCTATCGCCACCCCGAAAAAGGCTTTCTCGGTGGTGAACCAATCCTCTACTGGCGCGGCATCGGCTTGATCCAGTATTGGCGTTCGCTCGATGACTTGCACCACTTTGCCACCAACCCCGCCGATCCCCACCTGCCTGCGTGGAAAGCCTTTAATCAAGCCACAGGCAACAATGGAGTCGTCGGCATCTGGCACGAAACCTATCAGGTACACGCGGGCGAGTATACCTGTATCTACGGCAATATGCCCGCGTTTGGCTTGGCAAACGCAACCGAGCACGTCACGGCGCACGGCGCGCACGCCCGCAAGCGGCGGCAAGCAGCCCCCCCGCAGCCCGTTGCAGTCCCATCTGATGTATAATGAATAGCATGGCACATTTACCCCAAGCACCTGCGCCGAGCCGCCGTGAACGGCTCCACGAAGCGACCCGCACCGAGATTAAACAGATTGCGCGGGAGTTGCTTGCCGCCGAAGGCACCGCCGCCCTGTCGCTGCGGGCGATTGCGCGGCGCATGGGCATGACGGCACCCGGCTTGTATCGCTACTATCCGAGCATCAACGATCTGCTGACAGCCCTGATTGTGGATAGCTACAACGATCTCGGCGATCAGATTCTTGCCGCCCGCACCGCCCACCGCAATGCGAGCTATGCCGATCAGTTCCTTGCCATTGCCTATGCCTATCGGGCGTGGGCATTGTTCCACAAAACCGACTATCTGCTGATCTTTGCCAACCCGATGCCGGGCTACGAGCCACCACCAGAGATCATTGGGCCCGCTTCGCACCGTACCTTTTCGCCCTTCTGGGGCATCTTGCAGGAGGCGTGGGAGGCTGGGCAGTTGCGCGTATCGGATGATGCGTTAGATCCCCCTGAACTGGGCGTGCAGAACGCCGCCAACGAGTTGCATTGCCAACTAGCGGGCTGGCGCGAGTACGGGCAGATCACGCTGCCTGCCGCAACTGTGCAAGCCTTGCTCGGCGGTTGGGGCAAGATGCAGGGCTTGGTGATGCTAGAGCTATTCGGCTATCTGCATTATGTACTGCCCGAACCGCGAACGCTCTATGAAGCTGAGATGCAGGCTGGACTACGCCGCATGGGGCTAGCTGAGTAGAGCCGCAGTGGGGGCTACGCACCCCTAGCTCTAGCCCAGCCGCCTGTCCCAAGCCAGACGCAGGGCGCACCCCAATCGCAAGGATCACCAAATTTGAATATCGCCGCTGAGATCGTAGGGCCGCCCACAGTTGGCAAACGATACATAGGGGTCGCGCTCGCATACGCAAATATCTGCCGCTTGGTTGAGCCGCCACTATACCACACGCACCTGTTTGCACAGGCGGCGCGGTTCAGGCTGGATCAGGATGGGCGGGGGTAGGAGATTATTGCACGGGCCAGATCGCAAGGTAGGCAGCGGAGAGTTCGGTGGGGGTGGGGGCAAGCGGGGCGGGCGTGATCAAGCCGCCCTGCGTGAGCGTGATAGCGATGGCTGCCGTGCCCCGCCGCACGGCTACGCCGTTGGCGGGTGAGTTTCCGGCGGAGCCACCCGGCGCAGCAAAAGGCGACCAGATGTGGCGTTGGCGCAGGTTGCTGCTAATCACGAGGAAGTACGGCTCACCGCCTGCATAGTTGCCCACCGTGATGCCCGCCACTTGGCGCGTGTCGCGGTTCTGGATGCTGGCCGCAGTGGAGCCAGCAATGAACACATTGCCGTACTCATCGGCGGTGATCGCAAGGATGCTGATCGAGTTGCCGCGCCCACTCGATAGGCGCGTGAGCAGCGATTGGCTTTGCAGCAGCGTGCCGTCGGCAGCATCAAACCGCCCGAACCACGCTATTTTGACTGAGCCGACATTGGTTGGATTGTTGTAGGTATCAGTGGTAATCAGCCGTTCACGATCAAGCCGCACACTCAGGTCTTTCGGATCGCGGGAGAACACCGAACCACCCGTGCCGCCATTGATTGATCCAGCCATGTAGAGCTTGCCATCGCGCCCGATAGCAACCCGTTCGCCGCGTGTATCTGCACCCAAATTTGGGGCGGCATCCCAATCGTAGCTGGTCCACACCAACTCGCCCGCGTAGCTGTAGCCGCGCAAGTAAGGCAGTTGCAGGTTCGAGCTGACTTGGCGAAAGCCTGTCGCTACAATGATCCCTTCGGCACTTGCCACCGCCACATCGTTGTGAGTTCCCGTGCCCAACGACCAACTCCCGACAACTGCGCCTGTGATAGCATAGACGGTGATCTGGTTGCCGACGAGGGCTGCGGCACTGCTATCGTTGCCGAGCGCACAGCGGTTCACGCTGCCGGGCGTGGCCTGCCACAAGGCCGTGCTGGCATCGGCACTGAGCAGGGCAATGCCGGCATCGCCGCAGATCAGGATGTTGCCATTCGGGGCAATCTCCAGATCGGTAAGCGTTGTGCCAAAGCGCGTCTGCGCCAGAATTTGCGTGCCGTCGTTGCTAATCCGGAAAACACTCCCGCCGGTGTCCGGCGTGAGGTCAGTTGGTGTGATTGCAGTGGGGACATAGTTGGGAAAGCTACCCGCAAGAACAAGCGTGCCATCTGGGGCAACATCTACCGCTTCGGCGGTATCTGCGCCAGCCGCCCCAAAGAAGCTCGCTGAGCCAACCTGTAGGTTATTACTAGTGGTGGGTTGGGGGGGCGGGTTCTCTGCCCGCACGATGTATGGCAACGAAATAGTATAACGCGATGCTTGGGCAACAACAGGAGTTCTTGCTACCCCTGTTGCTGCCGCTAGCACCGCTGCACTCAGCAAGAGGATAAGGGCGAGATAGTGTTGGCGCAGCGTAAGCAATCGCGTTCCCCCTCAGACAAGCAGCGTCCTGTTCCCTCTCAGGTCCTGCTTAATCCGTATTATAGCTACCCACTTTGGATTAGTAAAGCGGCTTCGATAGTCCATCGGTACTAAGTTCTTATCTGCCACTCATCATTGTGTGCATAGGACAAAAGTCAAGTACACGCAAATGTGGGTGCGTAGAATAACCACGCACCCACAGCTCAGCCGAGCTATAGGATCAATCGAACAGTTGCTTAGGCTTGCTTACGGCGTAGCCGCCAGACCATCGCCGCCCCGATGAATAGCAGCACTGCCCCGATCCCAAGCAGCCCATTGATGGGGGTAGCCGTGCCTGTGCCCGTATCCGGCAGGCGCACCGGCGGCACGGGGGTCGGCTCCGGTGCAACTACGGTTGGGATTGGGGTTGGCGCAGTGGGATCCTCAGTCGGCATCGCCGTTGGCTCCGGCTCAGTCGGCTGTTCCGGCGCAGGCTCGGCTGTCGGGTCAGCTTCAGGAGCGGGCAGCCCATCCGTCACTTGGAAAGGCGGCGTAACCACAGCCCCACCCAGCGTCACGGGCACGTCTGCACCACCGGGAAACTCAAACAGGCCTAGCTCTCCACGATCACTGTGCAGCATCGCATAGAGGGTAGGGGTTGCGCCTGCCACGTCAATCGTCACCACCACGTCGCGGTTCTCTCCGGGCGTGAGCAATGTCTGCCCTAGAATGGGTCCCGGGCGGCCTTCGGCATCGGCGTGGATCACGATCCAGCCCGGCTCGGCTACCACTGCCCGCGCCACCGTCACCGTGCTGTCAGTGATCGGCTGATCGGCAACCGCTACTGTGGGTGCATCGGGATGCACCACGAACCACACATTGCGGACAAAATCGCCATTGGTATCGCCCGGTGCAGCATCATTGATGAAGAAATACAGGGGCATATCGTTGTACGTCACCTGTGCGCTTCCGTCAGGGCGCGTAATCAAACCGAGCGTGCCATTCACGCCTTCGCCCGCCGCCACCACTGCCCCATCGGGAGCAAGCAGGGGGGGCCAATTGCCCGCACACGCATCCACACAGTTGCTCACACCCGGCGCATCGTTGGTGAAACGATACAGCGTATTGCCCGCACCATCTACAAGGATTAGCCCAAAACTGTCATTTTGCACAGCTTGCACCGTTACCACTTCCTGCGCGGCGGCAGGTAGTACAGTTGTCCCTAGCCCAATCAGTCCGCCTGCTAGCAAAAGCACGGCAAGTAGCGTGCGCCCGATTCGTTGTTTCATCTGTTCTTCTCCTTGGTTCAATGTGTTATCACGGTCAGCCAATGTCAGCCAATGTCAGCCAATTGTTTGCGTCGTTCTCGCTGCTCCTATTCATCCTACCCTTTAGAGTATACACCACATATAGGCATACTGTGTTAGCCCTGCCCCGCTGCGGCAGGTTGCTCAGGGGCGGCATAGTCCGGTGCAGGCACGAGCGGATCGCCCTGCGATTGGGGCGATAGATTGAAGCCGAGCATCCGATCCAGCACGCGCATGCGCCACACCCAGCGCACCGTAAACATCCACACCACACTTGCCATGAATGCAATGGCAAGGTCTTGCGGCTGCACAAAGGGCAGATCGTAGATGGCGCGGAACGGCGGTACATACAAGATCAGCCCGAAAATCACCACCGTTGCGACTGCCAGCAGGGTTGGTCGCCAATCGCCCGCTAGCACCGTGCCACCCACCCAGAACGGGGTCGGCGGCTCAACAAACACGATCAGGAACGAGGTGGCAAAAATGAGGAAGCAGAACATCACCATTGCCGCGTAGGGCAGCTGCTGGGTAATGAGCTGCTCGCGGACCGCCTCATCCGTTACCTGTTCAAGGGCTTGGTACACCGGAAACACATACACTCCCAACACAAGGATCCCGAACAGCGCGACGAGCAGGGCGGCGGGCACGACAAAGTGAAACAGGCGCGGCAGCAATTTGCCGCGCGGGATGCGCCCCGGACGGGCCCAGTACGCCAGCGCAAACGACGGTAAGCCCCCCGCCAGCAGCGCAATCAAGGCACTCTGGCGCACGCTCATAAACACGCCAATCGAGAGCAGCAAGAGGGCCGTGTAAAAGACACGGGCGAGAAACAGGCTGAGAATATCGAGCATGCCATTGATGATGCGTTGCCCCTCTTGCACCGCTTCGGGGATCACCGCGAAAGAGTCGTTGAGCAGCACAATGTCGGCGACACTGCGCGTGGCTTGGCTACCGCTCTGCATGGCAATAGCGAGATCGGCTTGCTTCAGCGAGAGCACATCATTCACGCCATCGCCTGTCATGGCAACATACCGCCCCTGACTGCGGAGCGTCCGCACGATCTGCTCCTTCTGCTGCGGCGTGATCCGCCCAAAGACGCTCGTTTGCATAATCGTGCGCGTGAACTTGTCCTCGTCAGCGATCTGCTCTAGCTCAGGTCCAGAAATGATCTGTGCCTCTGGATCAAAGCCCGCCTGCATCGCCAACGCCTTGACTGTCACCGGATTGTCGCCAGAGATGATCTTCACTTCTACGCCCGACTCGCGGAAGGTGGTCAAAATCGTGCGGGCTTCGGGGCGCAGTTCGTCGCTGATGCTGACGATACCGAGCGGCGTAAGCGGGGTCGGGAGGTGGGCGGCATCGCCTGTTTCACTGGCTGGGGCAACATCGGGGTGGTGGGCAAACAGCAACACCCGCAAACCCTCAGCCGCCGCCGCATCAATCTGCGGCTGCATCGCTGCGGGTACGCTGCCCAATGCGCCGCGCAGCATCTCCGGCGCACCGAGTACATACATTCCGCGCATCGGTGCTTCATCTACAATCACGGCACTCCACTTGCGTGCCGACGAAAACGGAATCTCCGTAATGACCGGACGTGGTGTGCCCCCATACGCCCGCTGGATAGCCTCACTCGTTTTGTTCATGGAGCCAAAGCTGACCACAAAATCACCGAGGAGCGTACCCAGTGTAGCATCATCTATACCAAAGGGGTGAATGGCATGCACCTGCATGCGGTTGGTCGTGAGTGTGCCCGTTTTATCTACGCAGAAGGTGTCTACGTTGCTGAGTGACTCAATCGCATTCGATTGCTGGACGAGTGCGCCTTTGCCCGCCAGCCGCACCGCTCCCAGCGAATACGCGACGACAATCGCCAGAAAGAGTGTGTTCGGCACCAGCCCCACCACCACCACCAGATTCTCGATGATGCGCGAGAACGTACCGCCAGTGACAACCGTCTCGACGGTAATGATGATGGCAATCACCAGCGCGACAACAAGGATCACGCGCAGGGCAATATTCACTTCCTGCTGAAGCGGAGTAAGCCGCTTGCGTTCGGCCTTGGCACCCGCCATAATCTGCCCCGCGAGGCTATTCGCCCCGACTGACTCAGCCACGAAGAAGCCACTGCCATTAACACAGAAGCTGCCCGAATACAAGGGATCGCCCGCCTGCTTCTTGATCAGATCCGACTCGCCTGTCAGTAGCGACTCATCCATCTCCATCGCACTGCTGGATAGCACGCTCCCATCTACGATCACCTGATCACCTGCGCCAATGCGGATCACGTCACCAATCACCAGCTCCTCTGGTTCGATCTGCTGCTCCTGCCCCTCACGCACCACCACCACCTTTGGGCGGTTGAGCAGCGCAATCTGATCAAGCAGGCGTTTGGCGCGAATCTCTTGGAAGATGCCCACCGCCACATTCACCAGAATCACCCCCACCGAGAGCAGCGCATCCACTGGCCGCCCCAACAGCACCAGCACCAAGCCTAGCCCAAAGAGCAGGTTGTTGATGAAGGTCAACAGGTTATCGCGGATGATCTGCCGATAGCTCCGCCCCGCATCGGGCGGCGTAACGTAGCCTTGCCCTTGCGCCCGCCGTTGGGCAACCTCAGCTGCTGATAGCCCCTGCAATGTTGCCGGTGCCGGATCAACCGTCTGCACCATAGCGCATGACCCTTTCTGTTGCTTGTTCTGGATTCGCCTCTGCGCGTTCTGATTGCGTTGCGATTGTACCACGTAACCAGTTTCTCAGGTATAATAGCCATGCTCAGATGTAAGCGGGAAAAGATCGGACTGGCAAGGCTGATAGTGTCACCATAAAGGAGAAGCGTGTATGCCATTTTTCATTGATCCGTTGTACCTTGTGATCGCCGCAATTGGCTTTGTATTGTCGGCTGCCACCCAAGCGTGGCTGATGTCGAGCTTCAAGAAGTGGAGCCAAGTGCCCAACAGCCACAATATGACGGGCGCACAAGTCGGCAAGTATCTGCTCGCCAACTCGTCATTGGCGAAGGTGGGCGGCAAGCCGCAGTTTGGCGGCGCAGATGGCAAGATGCCCGGCGAGGTGCGCCTTGAGCGCGTGGGCGGCACGCTCACCGATCACTACGACCCGCGCGCCCATACGGTCCGCATGTCGCAGCCCGTTGCCGATACACCCTCGATTGTGGCGATGGCGGTTGTGGCCCACGAATTGGGCCATGTGCAGCAGTATGAAGAAGGCTCTGGCTTAATCGTCATGCGGAACTTCCTGATCCCCGCGCTGCGCTTCAGCCCGACCCTCGCCTACGGCTTGATTATGGCCGGCTTTGTCTTTCAAGCCACCAACATGGTTTGGCTCGGCATCCTGTTCTTCGGGGTCACGGTGCTGTTCAGCGTATTGACCCTGCCCGTCGAATTTGATGCCAGCCGACGCGGGATGAAGCTGCTCGAAGAGGCGGGCATGCTCAAAACCGAGAATGACCGCAAAGGCTCCAAGCAGATGCTCACCGCCGCCGCCTCGACCTATGTGGCGGCAGCAACGACATCCGTGTTGCAACTGCTGTATTACATCAGCCTTGCGCGGCGTTCGTAGCAGTAGCTAAACCAGAAAGGCGGAGCAGCCCATGCCGAGTATGACCACCTTGCAGGAACTCCTGCCCATGTTGCAGCAGCGTGGCGATCAACCATGCCTGATTATGTTGCAACGCGAGGGCAGCACCGCGTACAGCTACCGTGAAATTGCCACCAGCGCAGAGAGCCTTGCGCTCGGTGTGCTCCAAGCCGGGATCAAGCCGGGCGAGTTTGTCGCTTTGCTCGCCAAGAACCGCCCCGAATGGATCACTGCCTGCCTTGCGACGATCCATTCCGGCGCAGCCGTGATCCCCCTCGATACACAGATCGCCAGTGATGCCCTCCGCACCGCATTGACCAATAGCGGCGCACGCCTGATTTTCACCACGACGGAATACCTGAACCGCTTGCAGCAGCTCGAGTTGCCCAACCCGCCCCGCATCGTGCTGCTCGATGTGCCCGCCGATGATGCCCGCGGCTGGCACGCCCTGCGCCACGATCCAGCCCGCAATGGGGTTGTCCTGCCACAGGTGCAGCCGGATGACCCCGCCGCAATGTTCTACACCTCCGGCACCACCGGCACACCCAAAGGCGTACCCCTGACGCACCGCAACCTTGCCTTCCAACTTCAGGCTATCGCCGATACTGGCTTGGTCGAGCCGACTGATCGGGTGCTGCTGCCGTTGCCAATGTACCACGTTTACCCCTTCACAGTGGGTACACTTGCGCCGATTACGCTCGGCGTGCCCATGATCCTGCCCTTCTCGCTCACAGGCCCACAGCTGCTGCGGGCGTTGAACGAAGGCGACGTGACCATCATGGTCGGTGTGCCGCGCCTGTACCAAGTGATCTACAACGGCATAGATCGCCAGATTGTTGGGCAGGGCGCAATGACGATGCAGATTTTCAAGAATATGATGCGTACCAGTATCTTCATGCGCCAGAAGATGCGCGTCAAGATGGGCAAGGTGCTCTTCAAGAGCCTGCACGAACGCTTCGGTAAAAACCTGCGCGTATTGGCATCCGGCGGCTCAGCGATGGAGCCTGACCTCGTGTGGAAGCTCGAAGGGCTGGGCTGGCAGATTGCGATTGGCTATGGGCTAACCGAGACTGCACCGCTGCTGACGATGAACCTGCCGCGTGAGAAGGACGAGCTACGTGCCGCAAGTGCCGGTAAACCCCTGAACGGTATCGAGATCCGCATTGATACGAGCGTTAGCCCCAGTGAAGGGGAAGATGCCCAAGCCATTAGCGATACGCCCTACCCGCAAGGCGAAATTCTTGCGCGGGGAGCCAGTGTTTTCAGTGGCTACTACAATCTGCCGGAGCAGACCCGTGAAGCCTTTACGGCGGATGGGCAGTGGTTCCGCACCGGCGATCTTGGCTATCAAGACAAAGATGGCTACATCTACATCAGTGGGCGAGCTTCGACTTTGATTGTCACGGCGGGCGGTAAGAATGTGCAGCCAGAGCCGGTTGAGGATGTATATGTCGCCAATAAGTTCATCCGCGAGATCGGTGTATTGCAAGACCCTGACGACGGGCGGCTTGCTGCCTTGATTGTGCCCGAAGTCGAAGAGGTCAACCGCTGGCGCAATGGCGATACAGCCTTTGCGATCCGCGAGGCAGTGAGTGAACAAGCCGCACTGTTGCCGACCTACCAACGCCTTGATCACTACGAGATCACAGCGGAGGAGCTACCCAAAACTAATCTCGGCAAGCTGCGCCGCCACTTGCTACGCGAGCAATACATCCGCACCAAGCGCGGCGAAATCCGCGAAGGTGGGCCCGCCAAGCCGCTAGCGATTGCGGATATGAGCGAAGCCGATCAGCAGCTCTTGCAGAATGAACTCGCCCTCCAGATCTGGGAATGGGTCTGTGAACGCTTCCCCGACCAGCCCCTCACGCTCGATACCAGCCCGCAACTCGATCTCGGCATTGACTCGCTCGCGTGGCTCGAACTCTCCACCGAAATCCGTGAGGTGACGGGCGTGGAGCTGCCCGAAGCGGCAACCGCCCGCATTGATACGCTACGCGACCTAATCGCCGAAGTGCAAGAAGCTGCCGCGAATGCCGAAGAGGTGCAAGCAGCCCACGTTGCCCTGACGGACCCCGAATCGGTGCTGACTGAGGAGCAGCAGTATTGGCTGACGCAAAAGAGTACGCCACTGGATCGGGCAAGCGTGGTGCTATCGGTTGCCAATCATCAGGCAATGCGGGTTGCATTCCGCCTGAAATCGCACCACGTCGAGCGTGTGCCCGATCTACCGCCGTTTGTGCTTGCCCCCAATCACCTGAGCAACCTCGACCCAATGGTGTTGGCGGCGGCTCTCCCCTATAGCCTGCTGCGCTCAATCTACTGGGCGGCCTCAATTGACCTGTTCTTCACCTCGCGCCCGTCGCGGCTATTCTCGCGCATCGCGCAGATGCTGCCAGTGGCGGGGGCCCGTACCGTGTCCGTCAATTCGAGCCTTGCTTTTGCCGCACTCACGCTCAAGCAGGGCAAGTCGCTGGTCTGGTTTCCAGAGGGGCGGCTCTCGCCCACCGGCGAACTGCTCCCCTTCCGGCACGGGCTGGGCTATGTCCTCGAAGAGTATCCCGTGCTCGTTGTGCCCGTCTACATTCACGGCTCGAATCAGGCCTTGCCACGCGGCGAAGTGCTGCCGCGCTTCAAGCCCGTCGAGGTCACGTTTGGCGTGCCGTGCGATCCGCGTCAATTGGCGAATGAAGGCAAAGGCAGCACCGTGCCGGAACGCATGATGAATGCCCTCCACGACAAGGTGGCTGCGCTGATGCCCGCACCGGATACCGCTAAGCCGGTGTAGCAACTGTAGCGCGGGAGCGATGCAAAAGACGTGCCTACTGGCACGTCTTTCTCCATTGCCGAGCAGGAGCCGCCTACGTCACCATATCACCCGTAGCAAGCTCTAGCCCCGGCACTTGGGCGATGCCGTTGAGCAGCACCAAGCCGATCAGAGCCATACTCAGCAACACCGCTACCAGAAAGGCTCCGTAGAACGAGATCTGCGGCGCAAGAGCCATCGGCAAGAAGCCCACCACCCACGCAGGAAGCATCCACGCCATGTCGGGCAGCACGCCCCGTAGCGCATACCAGAACGCCGTACCCATCAATGCCGCCATAATCAGGTAGCGCATCATCAATGGCAGAAACGGCATCAGGTTCAGCAAGATGATCGCCATACACACCCCGACAATGGTCGTCGGAAACCACCACCGCAGCGGGTTCAGCAAGCGTTGATTGAGCAGCAGCCACTGCCCAAACAGCATGGCAATGATTGACCCCAGCAGCAAGATCGGCAGAATCACATCGGCGGCAAACGAGCCTACACCCAGCAGCATCCCGACAGCTGCGTAGACGAGCAGCGGACCTGAACTGACTAACAACCACACCCGAAAGAAGTTCCAGTCAAGATTCTTCGTCTCTACCCGCTTCATTTTAAGCATCCTACCCTCCCTGTTTATGCACCGTACTGTGCGAAAGCATCCTACGCCTCTACCTATTTTCGCATAGGATTGGCTATGCGGCAACCCAGCACTACTGGCGGGGTGCTTGCCCAATCACCGGAAACACCCTACAATAGGCATAACACGAACGCCTGCCCCGCCGCACAGGGCCGGCAGGAGTAGATGCGATGCTGGATATACGGGTAGCAATTGCCAAAATCAATGCCGCTAGCTCCGATGAGAGCGGCGATACCGTCGAGATCATCGAGCGTCCGAACGGGGGTTTCTCGTTTGTGCTGGTAGATGGGCAAGGCTCTGGGCGCGGTGCGAAGTCGTTGAGTAACTTACTCACGGCACGGGCGATCACGATGCTCAAGGATGGCGCACGCGATGACTCAGTGGCAATGGCGGTGCATGATTATCTCTACACCTACCGCATGGGGCAGGATGCCGCCACCTTGAATATCCTCTCGGTGGATTTCGCCACCCGCACAATCTCGATGGTCCGCAACAATCCGGCTCCGTTTTTCGTACTCACCCCAGATGGCACGCAGCATTATGCGGATGAAGTCCATCCTATCGGGCTATATGCCCAAACACGCCCGGAAGTGACGCGCCTGCCACTGCAACCATATACCTATGTTATGATGTTCACGGATGGACTGCTCCGAGCGGGCGAGCGCAGCCAGCAGAATCTTGATCTGCCCAACTATCTGGCAGGGTGGCCAGTGCATACCGCGCACCCACCGGAGGTGCTGACGGAAGTGCTCCTCGAACGGGCACTGGTGCTCGATGCGTATGCCCCCAGCGATGATAGCAGCATCGTGACGCTGGCAGTGCTGCCGGTCAAGCCTGCCACCACCATGCCACCGGCTTACCCTGTCCGGCGGCTGACAATGACGGTACTCTTCGATGATGAAGCGCATCCATCACCAATACGGTAAATCATATAAGCCATAAACAGAAGGGAGTTCCGCGCCTATGGCATCCGCGCCCCCCCCGCGCTCGTATCGTTCAGCGCGTGATCGGGTTGCCCAACGTCGTGCCCGCAACCAACGGGCCGCAGCAATCAGCACCTCGCGCCGCACCCGCTCCGGCTGTAGCTCGATCATTGCGGGAAGTATCGCCGCCCTGCTCCTAACCAGCTTGGTGATCTTCGTCCTGACTAGCTTTGCAACCCGCACGCTCGATACGATCCAGCAAGCTGATCCGCGCCTGCAAGCCGAAAGTGGTAGCACCGCGGAGCAAGAAGACCTGCCCCGCGAGGACCTTGAGCCATTCACTATCCTGCTGCTCGGGGTAGATACCCGCGACGACGAATCCGCCGCCCCACGCAGCGATACGCTGATCGTGGTGCATGTTGATCCGCAAGAGAAGTGGGCCAGCATGCTCTCGATCCCACGTGACTCGGTGGTCGAGATTCCTTATGTCGGCTACCAGAAAATCAACGCCGCCTACCCTATCGGCTATCTCGATGCAGAGGCGATCTATGGGCAGGGCACTGCGCCAGCGGCGGGCGGGGCCGCACTTGTCGCCGAGACCGTTGAGCGGTTTCTAGGCATTCCCGTTGACTATACCGCCCAAGTGGACTTTCTCGGCTTTGAGCGGCTCATAGACATTATGGGCGGGCTGGTGATTGATGTGCCCAAGCCCCTGCTGGATGCAGAGTATCCCACCGAGAATTTCGGCTTTGAGCGGCTCTACATCCCCGCCGGCTTGCAAGTCTTCAATGGCGAGACCGCCCTGCGCTATGCCCGTTCGCGCCACAGTGACTCGGACTTTGACCGGAGCTGCCGCCAGCAACGGGTACTCCGCGCGATGCTGCGCCAAGCCCGTTCGCAGGATGTGTTGGATCAGGCTACACGCCTGCCCGATCTGGTCAAGAACCTCGAACGGAGCGTCTCGACCACCCTGCCGATCAGCGAGTTGGGCGTACTCTACAGCCTCGCCGATTTTGCCCGTTCGCTCAATACCGACAGTATCATCCAGATGAGTATCAATCCAGATAACGTGCGGATGAATGTGCAAGGCTCCGACATCTACTGGGATGAGTACGATGTGCAACGCCTCGTCAGCCGCATGATGGCGGGCCCCGCCACAGACGATGATGGGGTTGTTACCATACAGGTGAAAAATGGCGCGGGCGTGGGCGGGCTAGCGGGACAGGTGACCCGCGTGCTTGCGAGTGAAGGACAAGCGATGCTTACCCCCGCCGATGCCCCACGCCGCTATACACGCACTACAATCATTGATTACACGGGCAATGTTGCCGCCCGCGAACAGCTTGCCGAACTGCTCGGCTTGCCCCAGAGCCAGATCCGCTCGGCACCGGATGAGACCGACCCGCCCGCCCAGAATGGGGTTGATCTGGTGCTGGTGGTGGGTGAGGATTATGATGATGCGTGGACCGTCGTGCGCCCCAATGCCCCCACGCCCGAACCACCCCCGCCAGCGGCATTGCCTGTCGCGGGCGATTCGGAGAGCGATCTGCCGAACCTGCCCGAAGGCTGTAGCCCCGATTTCTAGCTCGCCCCGCACGAACTTCGCGCCGTGTCGCGGCTGACACGGCGTTGGCTCGATCTGCTAGAGGCGGTGCAGAAACTTCAGCAGCGCAGTATTAAACACTTCCGCCTGTTCCAGATTGGGGAGATGTCCGGCACGCGGCACAAGCGTAAGGCTACTGCCATCAATCGCTTTCTGGAGATCTTGCATCACCGCCGGCGAGGTCAGCAGATCCTGCTCGCCCCCGATCAGCAAGGTGGGCACGCGGATGTGGGGCAGCAAATCGGTGGCATCCGCCCGCACCGCCATGCCGCGCAGGGCCGCCGCAATGCCCGCTGGCGCAGTGGCGAGGATCATCTCGCGCACCTGCGCCACCACCTCTGGATCGGCATCAGGGGCAAGCAGGCGCGGTAACATCAGCTCAGCGATGGCGGCTGCGCCCTGCGTCTCGGCGATCTGGGCATTCGTCTCGCGGGCGGCTTGGGCTTCCGGTGGATCGGGGGTGGCGCGGGTAGCAGCAAGCACGAGCGCATGCACCCCACGCGGGTAGCGGCGCAGTAGCTCGAAGGCAATGTAGCCGCCCATCGAAAGCCCCACCACAACCACCTTCTTCAGATTAAGATGAACCAGCAAGCGATGCAGATCATCCGCCATCAGCGGCATCGTGCTCGGCGTAGGAGGAACGCTGCTCTGCCCGAAACCACGCAGATCGGGGATGAGCACCTGATAGTGGCTCTCCAACATATTCATCTGGGCGGCCCACATCGCTCCCGCAAGCGGAAACGCATGCACGAGCAGGATCGGTAATCCACTGCCGCGCAACGTGTAGGCAAGCCTAACCCCGTTGTGTTCAAAATACATCGAGCATCCCTTCATTGACATTACAGCACGGCTTCAAGGCGTGGCACAATTACCGACCAGTCGTAGTGGCTCCGCACGAGTTGCCGTCCGCGTTTGCCCATATGCTCGGCAAGCTGGGGCATGTCCAGCAGCCACAGCACCGCCGCCGCAAACGTCTGCGGGGTATCACCGAGCAGCAACTGTTCGCTGTGGTGCAGTTCGGGCACACCCTCTGCACCCAAGCTCGTTGAGACAATCGGTAGGCTCATCGCAAGGGCTTCAAGGAGCTTCAGGCGGATCCCGCCGCCCACCCGCAATGGCACAACATACACAGCGGCACGCTCCATATAGGGGCGTACATCGGGCACATCGGCAGCAACGATGATCTGCTGCTGTTCGTTATGGAGGGCGACAAGCTCCGGCACGGGGCTACGCCCCACCACCACGAAGCGGGCACGCGGCTGGCGCAGCCAGATCTGGGGTAGCACCTCCCGCGCAAACCACAGTACGCCGTCTACGTTGGGGCGGAAGTTCAGTGTCCCCGTAAACACCAGATCGAGCGGTGCATCGGCGGTGGGGATGGGGCGACGGCGCGGCTGGAAGTAGATCGTATCCACACCATTGGGTACAATCGTCATCGGCGTGTCGGGGCAGAGCTGATGCAGCGCGTGGCGGTCTTCCTCTGAAACCGTCAGCACCCGATCATACTGGCGCATCATCTGTTGCTCGAAGTGCGCCAGCTTGCCCCACTGCACCAGCGAATACGGCACTGCCGCCAATGTGCGTGAGGTACGCGAATCGGTATGGAGCAAGTTCTCAAAATCAATTGAAGCGGCGCGGCGTTGCAACACATACTCGGCATTGAACTGATCGAGGATGCGGAGCGGCGGTGGGGTATGCTCAATCGGGTGCAGTCCGTAGTGGGCCATCTCGATGCTTTCTGCCAAGATCACATCGAATGGGTGTTGGGCAACCAGTTCGTGCAGTGCGGCGGTATAGGCGGGGCTTGCATTCCGCAGAGCCATATCCGGCAGGGGCGAAGCCAGCGTCGTCCATGTGCGCTGCCAGAGCGTGCGCTGCGGTGTATCGGTGACAACGTGGACGGTGCAGAAATCGTGCAGGGGTTGCAGATGATCGCTGGCGGCGGTGGGCAGTTCTGTGCCAAATGTCAGGCAGGTGATGCGGTGACGACGGGCTAGCCCCACCAACAAATGGTACATCCGAAGCGCACCGCCACTACGTGGGGGGTAGGGTGGGTAGGGGCAAAGCATTAGAATCCGCGCCATGTCACTGGCTCCTGTGTCTGATCTACCCGCCACAGCCGCTCGGCAAAATCCTGCTTCAGGTCATTCAAAGCGGTGTAGAGATGGCTCTCGTGCGTCCAGCCGACGTATCCCCCATAGAGCAGCGTGCCATCGCTGGCACTCATGTAGACGTGTTCCAAACCAGCAAGGTTGCGCCCAACCGAGACCGTCGTGCCTGTATTAAACCGTAACACGGGCAACAGCCGGACTGGTGGGCGGTGTGCGTCAGTCATGCCCCGCACCGCATACAGCACCTCCATAATCGCTTCATCGAGATCAGGGTCGGGCGCGTGGCACGGTGAGCCTGTCGCATCGTAATGCTGCAATAGCTCCACCAGCCACGCATGGTAGCGCATGTCGGTGTGGCTCATACCCGGCAGCACCACCTGCGGCGCACCCGGAATGCGCGTCGCTGCAACCATAACCACCCCATCGCTCTGCACATCAGTTGCTCCAGCTAGCACCAAGATCGGGATCTGTTTGGCGAGGGCGGCGGCAACTGGGCGGCGGCTTTTGCCTAGATCGGCAGCAATGCCTAGCCCAAGATTAAGCGGATCAACCACGCGCCCCATATGGGCACCACCGATGGGCGATGCAAGCAGCGCAAACCATGCCACCCGCGCATGCCACTGCGGGTGGCGGTGCAGCACTTCCGTCCAGATCAGCCCCCCCATCGAGTGCCCGATGATCTTCAGGGGCACATCTGGGAAGCGTGCAAGCTGTTCGGCGACAAGCTGTTCAACTTGATCAATCAAGGGGGCAATCCGCAACCATGTGCGGATGTAGCCGAGATCGGGGGCAAACACCAACGTATGCTGATCGGCAAGGGTATGGGCAAGCTGGGCGAGCTTTGCGGGGGTATCGGCCCAGCCGTGTTGGGCAAACAAGAGCTGCGTCGGGGTCATTGGGATCAACCTCAATCAGTCGGCTCATACCTCCGGTAGGCAACGTGCAACAGAAGGCAACTTGCTATGCAAATTGTACCACTGATACCAAGCAGAATCAACCAGATTAGCACGATTGACAGCTCAAAGTATTGCACGAGAAAGCTGGCAACAGTGAAGGGGATCAGGATGATCATCGCCACCACCCCGAATGAAGCCGTATTGATCAGCGTGACAAACAGGGCTTGCAACGGGTCGCTCTCCACATTGCTCAAGGTGGCAGCGGCAGGGTAGAAAAAAACCACCGCCCCCCGCACGGACAGCATCGTCATGAGAATGAGCGGATACCACAATCCCAACAGGGGCACATGCAGCCAGCGCGAGGCATTGCTCAAGGTGGCAACTGCCAGCAGGAACAGCACCCCCGCGCCCCAATAGAGCAGCAGGCGCGGCGATTGTACATACCAGAGTAACTGCCAGCGCGAGACTGGCGAGGAGAGTTCGAGATCGGTGTAGCGTAGGTGGTCGCCCGTATCATTGAAGAGCTGGGTGGCTATCGAGGTGGCGAAGAAGATCGCCGCAATTAGTCGCCCCAGATTGTACGGCTGAGTCGGATCGTAGATAATCAGGGGCACAGCGATCAGCAACCCAAACGCAAACAGATTGCGGAGCGGAACCCGCGCAAACTCTTGCAGCCGCCGCCATTCGTGGACACTTGCGCCTGTGCCATACGGCGTGATGCGGGCCGGGATGCGTTGCTGATCGGCCACTGCGCGATCCCACTCACCGCGCCAGATGATCTGGAATAGGCGCACGGGATTGAAGCGGGCGGCGCGGATTAGCTCGTCGAGTTGGGAGGGGCGGCCCGCTGGGGCAAGAGCCGGCTCAAGCAATACGCCTGTGCCGCCGAGCCGAATCTGGCGCAGCAGCTGGTGCAGAATGAGCAGGTGCAGCAGCAGCAGCACGCCCATGGCCAGCACGGGCGGGGTCGTGATCTGGACGGGCACGAGGAGCAGATCGGCGGTGAGGCTCAGCGGCAGCAGCCCCAACCGCAGCACGGGGCTACCTAGCACGCCAAACAGCCCCGTCAGGATGCGCCAATCATTGAGGATGAAGCGGGCCAGCCCCCCCAGCAATACGAGCAGCACCAGTACGACGAGCAGGAGCAGTGTGCCCCGCACCAACCACAGCATCCACTGGCTCTGGCGCGGGGCTTCGCGCTGATCAAGGTCGCGGCGCAGGGCGATCAGGTGCAACATAGCCACCGTTTGGTCTATACTGCTGAACAGCACCCAGATTGCCACCAAGCCCCACAACCCACTCGGAAAGGGGCTATAGCCCGCTAGCCGCAGGAGCAATGCCACCCCCCCACCCCAAAACAGGAAGCTCGTGCCAGCGTTGCGGAGGTAGTTGAAGCCCAGCCGATTCACGAGTACCCGTTGTAGGCTGATCGGGGTGGTAAAGAGAATATCCACATCGGCGGGCGTGAATTTGAGCAGCGTGCTACGGAAGGCGGCAGTGGTGGCGAAAAAGAGGAACAGCAGCGTGACTGCCCCCCGCAGGCTTGCCAGTTCTTCATTGAGCAGGGTTTGCAACTCGGCAAGGTCAGGGGTATTTGTACCGAGCATGTCAGTCAGTTCAGTCAGGTCGGGGCGTTCAGTTTGTTCGTCAGGCTCAGTCAGGTCGGAAGGGTCAGCCGCGTCGCCTTGTACAGCCCGCTCATTGGTGGGGCGCAGCAGGGTTGCCAGATCGGTGGGAAACGGCGCAAAGAGGATGAAGCTGATGGAGATGAGCATGAAGCCACCATAGAAGAGCATAAAGATCAGCGTCAGCAGCTGCTCTGGGCGGCGGATCAGGCGGCGCAAGGCATTGCGGAGTTGGCAGAACTGTTTGTAGAGCAGCGCATCCAGATTGCGCCAGATACGTGGTGCAGGTGTGGGTCGTGGCATATAGGCTATTTCAGGATGTAGTAGGTGGCACGGCGTTCGCCCACCTTGAGCAGCAAGCCCCGCTCAACCAGATCAGCAAAGTCGCGGCGGATGGTCTCAGCACTCACATCGGGCGCAAGCTCTTGCAGATCGCGGTTGGTGATGCGGTGCTGCTGCTGCAAAAACAACAACGCGGCGATTTGGCGTTCGTTCAAGCCCTGCTGCACCCACGCCCCCGTATCTATGCCTGTCTGTGGATCGGTGGTGGCGGGCTGCCCATAGAGGGTGACAAGGAAGCCGGCGGCAGTTTCGCGGAAGACTGGCTCCGGTAATCCGGCGGCAGCCATCTGCGCGAACATGCGGTCAATCCCGTAGCCGAGCCGCTCGATCAAGCCGAGATCGGCAAGCACCTGCACCAGCGTCTCGTTGCGGCTAAAGCGTTCCTGTACCAGATTATCGAGCGTAACGTGGCCCGGCAAGCGGCCCGGTGAGTAGCACTCCAGCCGATCCGCGAATAGGGCAATGCGGATCCCTTCGCCACGCATGCTGTAGTCGCGGTGGGCAACCGCATTGACCAACGCCTCCCGCACAACCGGCGGCGGGAATTGCGCCCAGTCCTCGCGTTCCAGCCCGACCATGCGGCTGCCGCGCCGCATATGCTCAAGCAACCAACGCTCGGCGCGACGGATTGCATCCGGTAGGGGATCCTGTATATCGTCGCGCTCAAACTCATCGGCTAACTCGGTGCCGCGATACTGCACCAGCGTAAGCTCGGCGTGGGGGTAGCGGCGGCTCACCTCGCGCCCAAACAGGAGCAAGCCCGCATTCGTTGGGCGTAGCCGTTGGGTAGGTGGGGCGGTGTCGGGCACGTCCGGGATCCGGCTGACACAGCCCCGCCGATACAGCATCGCCATTGGGTCAGGGTCAGTCTCCAAGCCGAGCCGCGTCAGATAGGCGGTGATACGGTGCGGATCAAGCTCAGCAAGGGTGGCATCGTCCGGGCTGAGGCGTTCCCAACTGACCTCGCCGCGTTCATTCAGCAGGTGGTGCAGGGCATCCGGCGCAAGCGGCTGATTGGCGTGAGCAGCACGGCGTAGATACTTGCCGTGCAAGCTGTAGACTTGGGGCAAGCCGGGGGGCACTTGCACCACCAGCACGGTTGCCGTAACGTCCGATCCCACTGGAACCGTGACCGGTGCGGGCAGGGGCAACACGAGCGGCGGTGTACACGCCTGCATCGCCTCTAGCACCACCTCGCGCAGGGTGGCCACATCCTGCACACCCTCGATCCGTGGTCGGCTGCGCCCCCCTGCCACCCCGATCAGGAGAGTGCCGCCGTGCGCGTTGGCAAAGGCTACCAACGTCTCGGCAATCTCATCCGGCTTGCTCCGTTCGCGCAGCCACGCCAGCTGCTCGCTCTCCGGCTGAGCCAGTAGTGCGCCAACTTCGGCACTGCTGAGGCTGGGGGTGGGGGGGAAGATTGGCTCACTCATACGGGCTTGGGGCGGGCGGCGGCTCCGGCGCATCGCTCGGATGATCCGGCGGGTAGCTCGCTCGGCTGCGCGTGTGGTCAAGATAATCTTGCAGGATCACCATCGCGGCGATCTCATCAATGCGCTGCTTACGCTTCTCTGGCTTCACCCCCATCTCGCGGAGAATCTGCTCGGCAACGGTGCTGGTCAAGCGTTCATCGAACATCGTCAGAGGCACACTGACGTGGCTCTGAAGCTGTGCCGCAAACGCTTGCGTCGTGTGGGCTTGTACGCCAACCTCGCCGCTGAGCGTCAAGGGCCAGCCAATCACGATTAACTCCACGCGGTACTCCTGCACAAGTGCGCCGATCTGGGCGAGGGCGCGGGCGGGCGGCTGGGCTTGCACAGTGGTGAGCGGCATCGCAAATTGCCCCGCTTCATCACTCAGCGCAACCCCGATGCGCTTCTCGCCGACATCCAGTGCAAGCACCCGCCGATACAGGCGATCCGGTGCGCTATGCGGCGGTGTGCTTGGCTGTGGCTCCATCGTGCGCCCTCTCCTCTGTATATGGCGAGATCTGGCAAGCGGTGTGGCTACTGGAGCGGGTTCTGCCCCACCACGACCAGATCAATCTGAGTATCGCGGGTCGGCATCACATCTACGTTGGGCGGCAAAATGTATGCACCGATCCAGTTGCGGCGGATGTAGTCCTGCAAAATCGTTTCGGCTTCAGCCCGCGAACGCCCGCGCAACGCGCTGCGGATCTCGCGGCGTTGCTCCTCTGTCAGTTCCGGCGTGAGCGGCACTGGCTGGAGGACCGCCGAAACCATCAGCCGCGAGCCATCCCAACGCCAATCGGTGATTGCGGGAGCCATGCCCCACGGGATGCGCTTCTCGCTGTCAAGCTGATTGGTCAGCACCCGCTGGAGTTGATCTTGCAAGGGCTGCCCGATGGGGGTAGCCAATGCACTGAAATCGCCAGCGACCGTGACCTGAAACAGCCCGCTCTCAAAATCCGTCGGCTGGCCAATCTCCGGCTGGGATTGGAGCTGGAAGCCGATGCCCTGCGAAAGCTGTTCGGCGGTGGGCACGACGGTAGTGGCGGCAAGGTCGAGGCCTGCCGCTTGCGCTTGCACATTCAGGCTTTGGCGGGCGGTGTTGTACAACCCCGTCAAGCCCGCCGAGAGCGTGCCCTGCACATCCTGCTCTTTGACAATACGGACTGGTTGCTCGTTGCCGCCGCCGAGCGGGCCATGCGTAGCATCAAGCACACCGCCGCTATTCACGGCAATCGGAGCCTGACCGGGCGGGATAATCTGGAATACGGTATTGCCCTCCACGTTGCCCGCACTGCCCGGATTGCGGGCAATCACTGCGATGTTCACCTCGCCGAGTGTCGTGATAATCTGCGCCCCGCGGCGCTCGGTGGCTGCGGCGGGCACAGTGAAGCCACTCTCATTGACGAAGCGGACCTCGTTGCCTTGCGGGTTGCGGGCATTAAACTCCGTGCCCGCCGCAAAGCCTATCGCCTGCGAGTTCTGGCTAAAGATGGTCACATTGCCTTGTGCCGCCGATCCCGGCACAGATGTCTGATCGGTGACTTGCCCAGAGGTAGTGAAGCTGATATTCGCTTGGATCGGTACGGCAAAGACTGCCGCGCCGGTATCCTCTGCGCCGGGTTGGGTGATGAAGATCGGCACTTCTTCCAGATCAACCGCCTCAGTAGGCGGCGTAGGCAATGTCACTTGGACACTCACGCGCCCGCCAAGCATCCGCCCCCCAAACAGCGAGAAGAGCAGGAATAAGCCCGCCGCCAGCAACAGCGCAATCAGCAAGCCCATCAAGATCGGGTTGCGTTCGCGTTGCGGTTCTGGCTCAGCGAGCGTACCCGTGCGCCGCTTGCCGGGCTTGCCGCCACGCTCCTGCTCGGCATACAGCTGATCCAGCGAGGGCAACTCCTCGCGGCGGCGTGGCTTGCGCGGGGCTGGTTCGGCAGTGCGTTTGCCCGTATCGCGGGCGCGTTGCACCTCGTCAGTCGTTAGCTCAATGTCTTCGGGGCGGATGCGGCGCGGCGGCGGCGGGGCGGCAGCGCGGCTAGTGGGGGCAGCGGCAAAGGCATCATTGAGATCATCAAGCTGCGCGGCAAGCGCATCATCGCCACCATCGGCTGTGGCTCCTGCCCCCCCCCCGCGATGTTGTCATTCATACTGTCCAAGTCATCCAATGCTGAGAAGAAGTCCATATCATCGGAGGACATGTCGGCTGTATCCGGCGACGGCACAGGCGCAACATTAGCACGGGCGGCGGGGTAGGGCGGCAACGTCGGGGCATCGTGGGCAGCGCGGCTAGGATCAGGTGGGGCGGCGGCGGGCGCGACGGGTTGCTTGATTGCCGTGAGCAACCACGCGGGCAACTCCGCCGCGCTGCTGCTTAGCGGATGCACCGGTGGCGCACTCGGACTGGTCGGCGCGGTGATGCGGCTGCCCTGCACACCCATCACGCTGACATCCGCCTGCTGTGCAGCCGCAATCGTAGCGGCATCCGATGAGATCGCCACTAGCTCGCTCCCTGCGTTTGTCGCCGCCGAGCGCAAGCTCTGCCACGCGCTCGCGCTGTGCAGCAGGGTCATCCCATCCGGAATCATCAGGTCTATCGTAGCGGCGGTTGTCATCGCAATCCGGCTCGAAAGTGCATCTAGCTCCTCGCCGGGCATCACTATCAGAAGGGCGGTTTCACCTGTTGTCATAGCTGTTTCTCTGCTCCCTTGCTTATCTCTTGGCTCCGCATCCATTGCGTTACCGACGCTGTGCCGCAAGCAGGGTCGGAACTTGAGCCAGTGCCGCTTCCAATTGGCTCGCATCGCGCCCGCCTGCCTGTGCCATATCGGGGCGACCACCACCACCACCACCGACGATCTGCGCTAGTTCGCGCACGAGGTTGCCCGCGTGATAGCCCTGCTTGACGAGATCAGGCGTAATCATGGTCAGCAACTGCGGCTTGTCATCAATGACACTCCCTAACACAATCACGGTACTGCCGAGCTTGGCGCGCAGCCAATCACCCATCTCGCGCATACGGGTAACATCGGGCGCAGCCACCTGTGTCACGAGCAACGTGATCCCGTCATGGGTTTGGGTGTGGGCTAGTACCGCTTCCAATTCGCCCCGCATCAGCTTGCCTTGCAGCGCGTCGAGTTCGTGTTGGCGTTGTTTCAGATCGGCGAGCAGCGCATCCACCCGCTCTGGGGCTTGGGCGGCCGGAATGCCGAGCTTGCCCGCCACCGCCTGAAGTGTGTCGAGTTGACTCGTGAACCATGCCATCGCCTCGCGTCCGGTCAGCATCTCGATGCGGCGAATGCCACTGCCCACACTGCCTTCGCTGATGATCTGCGCCAAGCCGATCTCACCCGTGCGGGCAACGTGCGTCCCCCCACACAGCTCGCGTGAGTCGCGGGTGGCAATGGCGGCAATTTCGGCATCGGCATAGCCCCCATCGGCGGGGATCCGGGCCGCATGCACCACTCGCACGCGATCCCCGTACTTCTCACCAAAGAGCGCAATCGCACCATTATCGAGCGCGGTTTGATAGTCGGTCACATCCCATGCCACTGGCGCGTCGCTGCGGATCCACGTATTGATGCGCTGCTCGATCTCGCGCAGTTGTTCCGGCGCAATGGCGCGGTTGTGGGTGAAATCGAAGCGTAGCCGATCAGGGGCAACCAGCGATCCGGCTTGGGCGGCGTGTTCGCCGATCACGTCGCGCAGGGCCCGGTGCAGCAGGTGGGTGGCGGTGTGGTTGCGCTGAATGTCGCGGCGGCGAGCCGGGTCAATCTGGGCGGTCACGGGTTCGCCGCGTGCCAGTGTGCCTTCCTCCACCACACCGTAATGCACGATGATGCCCGGCACGGGGCGCAGGGTATCCTCCACCCGCATGCGCCCGTTCGCGCCAATCAAGTAGCCCGTATCGCCGACCTGCCCGCCCGACTCGGCGTAAAATGGGGTGCGGTCAAGAGCAACTTGCACGGCCTGCCCCGCCTCAGCGCGGCTCACGTCGTCGCCATTGGCAATCATTGCTAGCACGGTAGCTGTTTCGCTGAAGCTGGTGTAGCCGGTAAAGCTGGTATCGGGCAATGCCTGATCGCCCCACAGTTCCGCATCGGCAGTGCGCTTGAATTGGGCTGCTGCCCGCGAACGGGCCCGCTGCTCGGCAAGCGCGGCATCAAAGCCGGCCACATCTACGTGCAACCCGTAGTCAGTTGCAATCTTCTGGGTCAGGTCTAGCGGGAAGCCGTCGGTATCTTTCAGGCGGAAGGCTTCTGCGCCGGGGATCGTCGTTTGGGCTTCGGCTTTGAGCCGCTCCACCAATGCGTTTAGGCGGGTCAGTCCGCTGGAGAGTGTGCGAAGAAACTGCTGCTCTTCGGTATCGGTCGTCTCTAGAATGAAGCTGCGCCGCTCGCTGAGTTGTGGGTAGGCATCGCTCATTTCGTCTAGCACCCGGGCCACCACTTCGGCAAAGAAGGGCTGCGTAAAGCCGATGCTGCGCCCCTGATACACCGCCCGCCGCAGGATCCGCCGCAATACGTAGGAACGCCCATTGTTGCCGGGCAGCACGCCGTCGGCAATCAGGAAGGCGGTGGCCCGGGCATGGTCGGCGACAGCCCGATACTGCGCGAAGTGGGCCGCGTAGTGGGGCTGATCGGTGCCGAGCAACTCCATCGTGCGCTCGATGATCGGCGTGAAAGCATCGGTCTCATACGTTGAATTGACCCCTTGCAACACCATCGCCATGCGCTCCAAGCCCATCCCCGTATCCACTGAAGGGCGGGGTAGGGGCTGCATGGTGCTGCGCTCAAACTGCATAAACACGAGGTTCCAGATTTCGACATAATCGGGATCATCGCTATTGACCCCACGCGGGTGCATCTTGGCGAGGTCGTCACCAATGTATACGGTAATCTCGGAGCAAGGCCCACAGGGGCCGGTATCGGCCATCACCCAGAAGTTATCTTTGCCACTGAAGCGCAGGATCCGCTCCGGGCTTGCGCCGGCTTCGCGCCAATACTGAATCGCTTCTTCATCGGCGGGCACCCGCTCATCACCCTCAAAGACAGTGAACCACAGCCGCTCAACGGGCAGATTGAATTTGTTGAGCAGGAGATCCCACGCCATCCTGATCGCCTCGCGCTTGAAGTAATCGCCAAACGAGAAGTTGCCCAGCATCTCAAAGAAGGTGTGGTGGCGCGGCGAAGGCCCTACCTCTTCGAGATCGTTGTGCTTGCCAGAGACCCGCAGGCTCTTTTGGGCGGTGGTGGCGCGCCGGTAAGGGCGTTGCTCTAGCCCCAGAAAAACATCCTTAAACTGCACCATGCCCGAATTGGTAAACAGCAACGTCGGATCGCCGGAGACAACCAGCGACGAGCTTGGTACAATCTCGTGCCCGTGCTGGCGGAAGAACTCCAAGAAGGTACGGCGAATATCGGTGGTTTTCATCCCTGTCATTATGTCATTCCCTTATTTATGCGCCATCTCGCGCAGCTCCTCCAGATTGGTCAGGTGGATTGTATCATCATCCACGCGGATCAAGCCCGCCTCGCGGAACTCGCCAATCGTTTTCGTGACCGTCTCGCGGTAGGCTCCGATCATCTCCGCAAGCTGCTGATGCGTATAGCGCACCACCGATGGCGCACTGCTCGCGGCGATAGCGGCTCCATCGGCTAGCCCCGCCAAGCCAACAAGCACGCTCGCAAGGCGTTGCGGGACACTCTTGAAGGCAATGTCGGCCAGCTTGGTTTCTAGCTCCCGCAGGCGTTGCCCCATCAGATCGAGAAAGCTCTGCGCGACGTGGGGGTTGCTCTGCAAGAGCGCATACAGCACATCGCGGCGCAGCAGGGCAATTGTGCAGTCGGTCATGGCTTCGGCGTAGCTATCGTGGATATGCTGTCCAATTAGCATCATCTCACCAAACAGCGTGCCCGGCTCCAGCACAGCTAGCGTCAGCGTGCGGCCTTCCGGCGAGAGCTTGTACAGGCGCACCCGCCCGCGCTGCAACAGATACAGGTGATCGCCGGCTTGGTAGGGTGAGTGGAACTGCTGCCCCGCCGGGTAGGTGTGAAACGTGAGTTGGCGGTACAGGCGTTCGCGCTGCTCCCGATCCAAATGCTCAAACAAAACATTGCTATCAATCGTCTCAAGTGGTTGTGATTCGCTGGTCATAGCCTAACCCTTTATTGGTTTCACGGCAGGCTTGCCGCAGTAATGCGTGTACCGCCTGCGCCGAGTCCCGCCAAATTTGTGATGCGGACAGCCGTACAGCCTGCCGCTAAAGCCTGAAGCGCAGCTTGGACTTTCGGGATCATGCCCCCATAGATATGCCCGTGTGCAATCTGTTGCTCAATATCGTGGGCCGTCATCATGGGCACAACCTGATCGGCAACGAGGACCCCCGCTAGATTGCTGATGTAGACCAATTCGGTGGGGGTGGTGGGGGCAAATGCTGCGGCAATTGCCTGCGCGACAAAATCAGCATTGACGTTGTACGGCAACCGATCCGCCACGCCGAGCGCAACCGGTGCAATGATCGGGAGCCACCCCTGCGCCAGCATTCGCTGCAATGCCACTGTGTTGACGCTGACGATCTCGCCCACCTGCTGCAAGTCTAGCCCAGTCGGGCGGTGGGGCACACAGCCCAAGATACCCAAATCTACCCCGCTCAGGCTCAGCGCGGCGATGCCCGCCCCGATGCACTGGCGCACGAGCCGTTTGCCGATGCTGCCCGACACAACCATCTCCATCACATGCATGCTCGCGGGCGGCGTAATCCGCAAGCCGTTGGCAAACTCGATTGGCAGATTGTACTGTTCAAGCGCGGCATTGATCTCTTTGCCCCCGCCATGCACCAGAATGATCGGCTGCGTTAGGGCCGCAATCTGGGCAATCAGCCGCTCCAGAAAGTCTGGATTATCCAGTTCGTGCCCACTGACCTTGAGGATCAGCAGGGGCGCAGATTGAGTCGGTGTGGGTGACATGGACGATCCTGTCAATACTTTTGATCCCTTTCACTATAGTACAGAATGTTGTATGAAACCGTCAAGTTATGCTTATCGAACGCTGCATCACATCCGAATGAGCCAATCAAGGTATCACACCTGAAGGCTAGTGCGTTCTTCTTTGATGAGATTATCATAACTTGTACGTCAAGAGCTGCAACGATATGTGCTTTGTCTTCATCCGAGACGTGGTCAAGTTGAGTGTGGACATTCTCCACAAGGGCAAGCATCGCTTGCTCATCCTCATCGGTGAACATCGTGCCATCAGCGTGCTTCAACTGGTCTAGTTCGTTGTCAATGCTCGCTAGGGCAAACTGGGTACGTTCCTTGCTCTCTCGCAAGTCTTCGATGCTGATGGCATCTGCTTGATACGCGGCTACCATCTTCTTATGCCGTGCTTCAACATTCGCGCGTTCCCGTAGCAACGTCTCAACCTGATGGACCCGTTCTTGCACTGCGCCTGCCTGTTCTTGCTTCAGCCGTTCAAGCCCAACGCGAACGGCTTCAGGGGTCAACATCCGCACCAACCCTTGCCACGTGGCATCATCTAAGATGGGAGCCTTCACACGAAGCGGGCGGAAGCCGCGTGATTCAGACTCTTTGTAGCATCGGTACTCATACTTGCCCGTCTTCTGTAGCCACCCCCAGAGTTTTGAACGTTCAGTACGGGCACGTCCTGAGAGAAGATAAAATCGTTTCGCACGCACACCCTTGTTGGTGGACAACTTGCGTTGCGCCTCGCTGAAGGCAGCCGATGAAATCAACGCCTCAACACTATCTTCAACGATAACACTGTTTCCGGATTTGCGCCAATGATGGTACACGCCAGTGTAGACAGGGTTGCGAACGATAATGGCAACCGTTGATTGATACCAAAGTAAGCCCATCGGTGCTGAAACGCCTAATGTATTCAGCCGTTGAGCTATCCCCTTCAATGACAAGCCATCGTTTGTGTACCATTTAAAAATGAGCTTCACAATGTCAGCTTCTTCAGAATGAAGTATAAGGCGTGGGGTTCGTGCATCGCCTGTCCAGCGATACCCGTATGGGGAAGGACCACACCCGATGAGCTTGCCTTCTTGCACCTTTCGCTTGCGCCCGCGTTCTAGCCGTTCAGCAATCTTCAGTCGCTCGTATTCAGCAAACGCGCTATCAATGACTTCAAACAGGTTGCCTTCAGCACTGTCTTGGGATTGGCCACGGGTTACATAGTGCAGTGCTACCCCATACCGCTTCAGATCATCCCGTAGCAAATAGCCTTGAGCAACGTTACGGGTAAGCCGATCTGATGAGTAAACTACCAGTGCTGTAATCTCGCGCTGGCGCACCAAATCCCGTAGCCTCTCTAGCTGGGGTCGCTCAATCGTGGATCCGCTCGCTACATCAGAGAATACCCCGATGACTTCTAACCCGTGCTGTTGGGCATATCGTTCACACGCCTCGATCTGTGAAGCCGTGCTAAAGTTGTTTTCTTGACTATCACTTGATACTCGTGCATAGATCGCTGCTGTTGGTTTCATAGCTACGGTTTCTCCACTTTCTACGATTGCTCAATTTAGCCGATTGCAATGGGGCAAATCACCCCTGAAACTTTTTCTACGTTCGTTCTACGCTTTCTCCGTTTTGCAGGTGAACTGCACTGCCTGCATATGCCTTGCTTATATTGTATTAAGTCTTACTGTTTTTTGCAAGTGTCATTGCATAAAAACCGTAAAACGTGCTAAAATGAGAGTGTCTTGCTTGATGGTAGAATAGAAAGGATGAAAACCGTGCGTAGCAACATGTATCTCCTGATGGGGCGCAAGGCGCAACGCGAAAACCGCCGCATCACCTTGCGTACCGTAGCTGATGAAACCAACATCAGCTACTACACCGTGAACGCCATTGCAACTGAACGCATTCGAGAGTACCCGAAGGATGTGCTAGCGGAACTCTGCACCTACTTTCAGTGTGGGGTGGGTGATCTGCTTACGCTTGCCGATGTGCCTGATCTACCAGTAGAAGGGGGGAAGTGATGGCAGTCATTCGACGCGATCTGAACCCACCTGCTACGATTGCAGCCCCACTAGACCGCCCCGCTTTAGACCGTGCCCGTACCCCTGCACGGGCAGCGTTCGGGCTGCTGTTGCTGGCATACTCGACTATCGCAACCGTGGCGGTGTTCGATAGCTTTACCGCTCCGCTGCTGGCGGGTGTGAACCTCTTCGGGATTGATGCAGGCGTACTGATCGGGCTTGTCGTTGCAGGCATTGTTACCGTAGGGCAGTGGATCACGAACGGCTACAACCGCCTTGCTTACACCAATAGTCCGTAAAGCCCACCAGCTTTAGCGGTGGGATATAAGGGCTTCAGTCGCTTCAGCCGCTTTAGATGTTGCCAGAACTTGCGTGCTGTGATATGCTGAATGCAGCCATCTACCAGAGGTGTTCTATGGAGCTACATCAACCAATCAAACCGTATCATACTGATCACAGCATTGTGTATAGCTGTCAGTACCATGTCATCTTCTGTCCAAAATATCGGCGAAAGGTGCTGTCTGAAGCAATTGCGATCCGCCTGAAAGAACTGATACTGAACAAGCAGCAAGAGTATCGGTATTTCGTCATTGAAATGGAAGTCATACCCGATCATGCCCACCTCCTGCTTGATGTTGATCCCCTGCCTTATAACCCGGAAGAGTCATATCTACCATCGCCTGATGGGGTTTTCTGGTCATCAGGACGGCGGAAATGTCACCATTACTCATCATTGCATAGGTGTCTTCACGAGGATGCTGCATTAAATGCCGCAGATTTCTTGGGCCCCAAACACCCAGTGCAGCATCCCCATTAGGCGCGGGGATGGCGAGGGGGGGCGGTGGGGGAGCCGTGAAAATGGGCATACCCACCGATATTGTATTGGTCGCGACCGACGTTCTGCCCCTGCTGATTGTAGGTACTCATTGCCCGCGCTCCCTTCGCGTCCTGCGTGGTGTGGATACGTACGCTCCATGCGCAATTATAGCAGAAGGTGGGCAGGCTGCCGACGTGGGGTCAATCCCCGCGCCCCGACGAGGGATCAATACCCCGTTTGAGCACCCAAGCCGCCTAAAGCCGGCTCATCGCCTACCGCACAGCCCGCCTCAGCGAGGTTTCGCTCGTAGCAGGGTAGCTTTAGCTCGCGGCGTTGGCGCGCCCCCTTCGTGCCCTTCGTGGTATGCTCGCCCCCACCCCTACCGCGCCAGATTCGCAAAGCGCGTCGTAGGCGCATCGAACTGCACCGCCCCCCCGTTGGCTCATTGCGATGCTTTGCCACGTACAGCTCCGCGATACCCTTGCGGTCACTGTCGCGGTGATATAGATCTTCACGTTATATAAACAGTACCACGTATTCGTTCTGCTCTAAGCTTCAAATTTTGCTCAAGTTACTTATTTGCAGGATTTTACCCGCGCGGGTCTCCACCGCCCGCGACAACTGCGACAACGCCACCACCGGCAGGTGCAACTCGCGGGCGAGCAGCTTCAACTGGCAGCTAATGTGGCTCACATCCTCCACCATCCCGCGCTCGCGGGTGTCGCGCACCAGCAGTTGCAGGTAATCAATGATGACCAGCCCCACCCGCTGTTGTGCGTTCAGATGCCGCACCCGCGAGCGCACCGGCAGCGCACCGGCAGCGCACCGGCGGCGCCGCCCACTGGAGCGGAGTGATTAGGCCCATCTCCTATCAACAAAGAGCCGCTACTCAAAAAGGCCCAAGACATCTTGCTCAATCGCTCGCTGCCGCCGGAGCCACTGCCCACCGACCCGATCAAGCCGGTGTATCTGGATGTACAGCGTGTGCGTAATCGTCACGCAGGCACGCAACGTGCGCTACCGCGTGGCGCTGTCGGCGGGCTAGCAGGCGAGCTTCACCATTGCGTGGGATCGCTCGGTGGTGAGGGTAGACGAGATGCAGGCGGGGGCGAACGATGCTGGTCAACTGGTCCACATCGGCGACGGACGCAGCATCGGGTATGGTCGCTTTGTGGTTCCGCCCTCGCTCCTACCACATCGGCGCAGTGCAGTAGCTCCTCCGGCACTGACCGGCATGCCAGCTTTCCGCAGCAGAATGGGCAACCGCAGGCGGTAGCTCGCGCTCTACACGGGAGCGTTCCGTCACCCCAATGGGCTAGCCTCCGGTTTGTGATGATCGACATCTTGTACTGGAAGACTCTCTTTTCAGATGGTTCGGTTTTGGGGCAAGGTTAGGCGGTCGGTCTGAGTGCAGAGCCGCGGATCATAGTCAGTGTGAAAATCAAACAGTGCCACAATGACCTTGATGTCGTGTTGCCTATGAAACACGCGCTCACACATACTCGGCTGGTCGTCGCAGCAGCCTGAACGGGTTCATCTGTTTCACGTCATAGCTAGGGTATTGCGCCGTTGCCGCAGCCTGCGCCGCCAACCAGTCAGGATGATCGGCTTGCCAGAGCGGGTGACAGGCAATGACAAGCCTCCTGTGTTTATCATTGATATACCCAGCGAGCGTAGCAAACGGTACTGGATCGTTGTAGCCGAGGCGTTTCATGGTTGCTGTCACCGGTGCAGTTGCCGCCGACACAATCGCTGCCCAAGGACTCGGTGCAGTATCCCACGGCGATGCGAGGTCAATCTTTGCAGCTGGAGAACGTGCAATCCGCACCATATCTAGTCCCAACCGCCAGTCAAGCAAGCCGTGGTATGGCAGGTTGTGGAAATCGCGTAAACAGAGATTACACGAAGTGTCACATGCTGCGCTGTGTTCCGACGCGATCCATTTTGCCGCAATGGAGCTTTGTATTTGTTGATCACCCTGTGCCAGCATTTTTCGAAACTCTGTGCTGCCACTGAGGAAACGACAGTATCCTGCCCCGTTCTCAAGCTGGTCGCAGAGAAATGCTTGCCCAACTACGGAATGCGTTGCATCAGGCAGGGAGCGGAACCCAGCCTGCAATTCCAGCGCATCTACATCCAGATGCGCTCCAGCGGCCAGTCGCAGCCAGAAAGCGAAGGAATACCAAGCTGCTCGACCCTCCACCGTGGTCGGATCAGCAAAGACTCCCTGCGGCCAGTCGTTGATGCTTACCAGTAGCACGTCTGTCATCCGCCGCGATAGGAGCGCAACCCGATAGAATTCGCCCGAAACGCCAACATTGCCCTCTTTTGCTGCGACTGCTGTCTTGTCGGTTTCGTGGACAGCAACTGCATAAGCTCCCTCTTTTGCCGCGCTATACACTTTGGCTTTCTGGAAGTCAAATCCACCCCTGCCACCATTATCGTTGACGGACAGGATATGGTCTTTCAAAGCCATGACACCACAGTTGGCGATGAGAGATGGAGGCTCACTTGTTGCACTGATGCTGAGCGAGGGTTGTGTGGAGCGGGGATTCCACTCAAACTGTCCATCGAAATCTTGTGGTTCTAGGTCGGTGAAGAATCCCCGCGGCTCACGTGCATCAAGCGGACGCAGAGACTCAGAACGATGGCACACTGGGCAGGTTTGTCTGGTTAGTTCTTTGCCACCAGCAGCAGGCATGGGGAGTGGATCTAACCGAACAACCGCCAGACAATGCTCGCAGAGTCCAATAGGGTGATCGTTGCTCTGCGGCAGTGGTGGATAGAAACCATTCGCTGATTCCAGTTTGCCGCCTCTGGGGTGCAGTGCGACGACCCCGACTGCCGTATGCACGGCTTTATCTTTTACAGTCTGCGAGCCGGGCGCAAACTGACTGATAGCGAGGTCAAGATCACGGTCAACGGTGCCGCTCTCAGGTGGCCAAGGCTGGGCTGACGGCCAGCGTGTATAGAGATTGCGCACTCGTGTGGGAAAGCCAAACATCGGTAGTAATCCTGCATTGGCGAGCCGTTCACTCAGGGCATCTTGGGTATAGGCGGCATCATTGGCAATGCGGGTAATATCTGCAATTAACTGTGTGCGGAGATAGGTTAGCGTTTGTTTGTGGAATGCTGCATCTCCTGCCCACTGCGTTTCAACGGTAAGGGTGTTGATTACCCGCTCAATAAGGGGGGCATTCGCCGGACTGTTCAGCCACGTTGCAACATGCGGAGCATAGCCATCCCAATGTTCCGCCTGCCCGAACTCACCATGGACATTATCCTGCCGCCCCGTGTCATCCAGCGTGACAGCATTGGCAAACGCCAGACGCAGCACCTCTTTGAAAAGCACCCGCCGGAAGATGTCCTCACTACGCATATCAACATAGGGGGGCGGCGGCGGATCGCCGGTAATGCTTTCAGGACGCTGGTAGTAGAAGTCGTCGTGGCTGCGGCCCCGACAGAACGTCACGGCAAAGGAGACACCACTGGCGCGACGACCAGCACGCCCGACACGCTGTTGGTAATTAAAGCGACGCGGCGGCATATTTGCCATCATAACCGCATTCAGTGCGCCAATATCTACGCCAGCCTCCATCGTTGTGGTGACGCTCAGCAGATCGACCCCATACACTTGCGGGATTTCTCCAGCGATAAAGATATTCTGGAACCAGCGTTGACGTTTTGGGCGCTCTGCCTTGTCGGTCTGACCAGTCAACTCTTCGCAGTTCATACGGAAGCTTGACGCATCAGCACGCTCTGTTAGCAAGGTGTAGTAGTCGAAGTCGGTTCTGGTGGTATCAGGTACGAGCGTGGGTGTGACACACTCTGGACAGTTGCCAACGTTTTGGAGATAGAAGGCGTGGCAGGCTGGGCATCGGTAGCCGAGTCGTTTCCCACCTTCATCCGCTGGTGGGGGCGGCACAAGGGTGAGTTTATCCGGTGACAGTGCCAATCCTGAGGCGGAAGGTATGCCTGCTCCTGATTGCAACAGCTGCTGCTGTACGGCGTGCTCTGGAATGCTGCGCGCATTCAGATACTTTATAATAAATCCTCGCAGATTATCCTTGATACCATCTCGGAATGTGGAACGGGCATAGCGATGAGCGCGACGGGTGCTGAGTAGGCGAATGGCTACATCGACAGCAATCATAACATCAGAGGATGGACTGCCATACGGACGATAGCTCACCCGGACTAGCCCAAGTCCTTCCAGCGTGCGAGCTGTATGCGGGAAAAGAGCATACATCACTTCCGAAGTCAGTTGCTCTTCCATACGCACTATGTGCTGTGATTGGGCAGCATTACGCACTATGTGCTGTGATTGGGCAGCATTCGCACTCACTTGTGGTGTTGGGGTTGTACTCCTCCAATCGTAGCAGGTAAACCAAGGCTCCCATTGACTCAGAGACTTATATCGCTTAGCAGTAAATTCGGAACCACCGGGACAAATGCCGAACTGGAGCAGCACATCGTGGACTGTTTTGACAAGGTATGGTAGTGGAATATGCCTAGGATATACCTGTAGCAGATCAGTCCAAGCAATACGAGCCTGTGGATTTACTGGAGGAGCACCCATAAACCACATCGGTGCTTCTCCTATTAGCGATGTGTGTCTCATAGCGAAACGTCGCTGGCGCAGCGTATCATCTGGATGGAAGGGCTTGCTTGCTTCCGCGTACAAGTCAGGATTGAGAGTTTTCAGCGTCGGCAATTGAACACTGCTGCTATTAAACATCGCTCGCATGTAGCCTACTAGATCGTCCCAGTAATCGCGGAATGCCTGAATAAGGGACAGCCGCACCATATCCCGATAATGATCGCGTTCCATTCCGGCTGCGAGCTTGGCAGCATCCTGCCGACTATCGGAGAAGATCACCAGTTTGCCTGATGTTGTAGCAGTACCAGCCGTAACATCTGCATTCATCTCGCGGAACAGCGCACTGGCAATCACTTGGCAGGCTTTCTGGAACCCCGTCCGATGGTTCCGTAGCGGTGATTTGAAGACCTCACGATGGCGGTAATCTGCATCGCAACGTGGGCACTTCGTTGGCATGGATGGCTCTCTTTCGATATGCGTGTCGTTCACACCTTTGCTTTTGCCGCGACTTTTCTTGGCGGGATCGACGATATGGTAGAGCCAACCGGGGATCTCTTCTGAAGTAGGATCTGCCGCATCATGGGTTAACAGGGTCATCATGCCGGTAGCGCGATCAAGTTTTGCTTTCACCCATTTGCGAGTAACTCCCTCTACTGTCCATTCAACATCTTGGGGTGTGGTTTCCCATGGGTGAACATCGTGCGGGAGTGGCCAGAAGACAGCATATTGCCCATAACGCTGATCGAGTTTCACGCGATCGGGCATATTCTCTAAGTCTGGCTGGTCAGGAGTTAGGATGATGCGCTTCTGGTTGCCTATTGTCCGCTCTGCCTTGTAACCACCCAGAAAAACATCGCCACAGACCTCACAGACAATCAGGTCGAGAACACGCGACCCGCACGAGCACGCGATGCGATGGGTATGGTGAATCGCTCCAATCGTCGGGCGATCCGCTGTGGCGGCTGTAGATATGGTTGCTCGCACCGTCTGGTCTACGGCTGGGTCAGTACAATGCGGATTGCAACAGGCCCACAGGTTCAGCAGATGATGAAAGAACAGGTGTCCACGCACTGGTTGTGGTGAGCGCCCTGTAGCAGAATGTCGGGACATACCGAGTGCTAACAAAAGACCACGCAGCGCGTCGGACGCTGGAGCATTTCTTGTGGATGCGGTTGGAAACAGATGTTTATCCAAGTGCGGAATCTGGGTGGGACGCACAGAGCCGTTCTGAGCCTTACAGGCATCTCGTAGAGCATCGGCGGCATTAAGACGCACCAGTGCTTCACCCAAGCGCTCTATTTCCGTTTTGCCCGGTATGATCGGCTGTCCTAGTTTTGCTGCCAGTTCCCCTATCGCTGTCCGTACCGATAATGCCGTGCTGTCTGGTGCGTGCTGGAGTGGATCAGGCTGCACCTGCTGGGCAAAGGCAGCGAAATCTGCTTGGTATGGTACCAGATTCAATCGTGAGCCGGGATGTGGGTCAAGCTGCGTGCCACTGATGAATGCGAAGTTATCGCGCCCAAAAAACTCCCGCAAGAACTTTCTGCCAGTACCGGCAGTATCATCTTCCAAGCTAGCAGTGGTTGTCAGGATACGCAGTTGGGGTGAGTTAGGTTCTAAGCCAAGCCGCGAAAGCAACAACCGAATGATGTAGGCAACTTCGGTGCCGGGCGTGCCACGATAGGCATGCAGTTCGTCAATGATCAAGAAGAATTCCCGCTCAGGGTGGTCGGGTTCTGCCAGCCACGCCCTCGTTTGTTCAAAGATCGCATCCTCAATACTCCGCATCATCATAATGTTGAGCATCGAGTAGTTGGTGATGAGGATGTCGGGTGGGGTTTCCTGCATATCCCAGCGCGACCACATCTCGCCGCCATCCATGCGCGGGAAATGAAACTGCACATCTTTATCCAGATTGGGATTGGAACTGATCGCAGACATCACCTCCTGACGCTGCTTATCTAGTTCATGCAGCGCATCACGCAGACGATCAATATTCTGTGGTTTGTCTGGTCTGCCCGACACAGGTGTCAGTCCTGTATAGCGCCCAAACGTAATCCGGTTGCCGCCATGATTGCGGTCAAGCCAGTGATGCACAGGATCATCGTCCAGCGCCATCCGCAAACGCCGGAGTTGGTCTTCTACCAAGGCATTCAGTGGGTAAAGAATGATAGCTCTGAGTGCGTGGGGACGCTGGGTGTGCTGCCATTGGGACGTGCGGTTGCTATCAGGATCATTCCACCAGTCACGGTTTTTCGGTGCTGGATGTGCAGGCTGCCAAGCGGGTATCTCACGTGCCAGTTGGGCCAGCAGCGGGAGGAGAAAGCACTCGGTTTTACCAGACCCAGTTCCTGTGGTAACCACGAGGTCTTTACGATTGACCAGTACTTGGTATAGGCTATCCCACTGATGTTTGTACAGGGTAAGATGAGGAGGGAATAGCCTCTGTCCTAACATCTCCAAGCCGGCATACTCCCGTGGTAGCTTCTTGGCTGCGTCGGTGAGCCTATATCCTGATTGGGCGTAGACAGGCACCGTTTCGAGCAGAGGTGGTTGACTGAGAACACCACGTTGCTCGAGGAGTTTATCCCTTTCGCCTGTTAGCACCTCGGAACGCAGGGGAAAGGCACTCTTGATATACAGGCGATACATCTGCTCTAAACGTTGATAAGTTCCTACAACATCATGCATGACTCTGTTGTCTCCTCGCGTTCTAGACTCAATCTGGGTATCAGCTCAGCGAGCAGTGCTGGTGTGATTGACTCGTAAATCAGCCATTGCTTGTGGTGTATCGGTAACTTGCCGGATGCCAACACTAGGACACGCTCGTACAGTTCTGGCCAACGCCAGTCTATCGGTATTGCCAGCTTCCCTGATGCCGCCTCATATGTTATAGGACACGACAGACCCCTCGCCCGATGGTCTAGGAATCGTAGTCCATACCAATCACCACGTAAAAAAAATTCATGCTCTGCATCGTAAAAGAGGGTATATTCGGCATTATCGGATGCCGATGCATGCTGTTTAAGTGTCCAGAACTGGTAGAACCCACTAGCATGTTGGTCAAAGTTAGCTTCGACAAAGCCTGTGCCAGAAAACCGTTTTGGTTGATATTGATATGGAGAGAAATGAGGCAGCACATCCAGTGTGTGTTTCCATTCATCAAGTGGCGGAAGTATCTGTGCCAAGCGTAGTGCGGCATTTCCTGCAAACTTGATAGTATGCTGTTGCGCAAACTTCGTGATACTATCTATATTATCGAATGCGTGAATCAGAATACGTGCCGGAGCCGCGCCGCTTGGTTGTGGTTCCTCCTCAATATGGCCTCTGTTCCTGAATGCTTGTAGGATCGCATGGTCGCGTTGACCGCATAGGAAGTATGAGCGTTCATCTTCAGACTGCACCAACACGGGCGGTGTGGCTGACCAACGCGACCGATCGGAAGAGGTTTCCATATGTCCGAGGAGACGCAGGCGGCGCAAAATATGAGCAGGTACATCTTGTCGCCCCTCTAACCCCAATGCACAGCAAACATTTTGAAAGGTCTGCCAGCTTCCACTTCCCGCTGCCGAAAGCCAGAACAGCAGGCGATCGTAGTGCTGAGAGCGTCGCAGCAGATCTTCCATATCGGCCTCTGTAGGATGCACAGCTTGATCCTGATGAGCAAATGGATCGCTCTGTACCGGAATTTTGTGGGGTATGTAGGGTATCAGTCGCGTGTAGTCATGCACGGTGTGCTCAGTGCCTACCATAGCGCGAATTTGGTCAAGCGTAAAAGGCTCGAAGAGAGAGCTACCCGGTTTTTGGATTGGTTTTCCCAGAGAGCTAAAAAGAGGTAAAACATGCTGTACTGCAACTGGGACATCGCCTGTGCTCTGGCTCTCGATTGCTAGGAAGAGATAGAATTCACCTTGTTTTTGTCCCTTCTCAACACGCATAACAGGTATGTGGGTTCCCAAGTCATGCTGTTGAACCTGTTCAGCAAATCGATTCGCCTTCGACTGACGATTTTTTGCTTGGCAGCGAAATCCGAGATACCAACGAGGCATAATTGCTACTCCTTTTCCTCAATCAATGCTCCACAGATATGCCAGCCATTGATAGCAATACGTTCTGGCTGAGGGACGGAAGCTCTGTGTATACTATCCCAAGACACAATACGTACAATGCGCGATTTCAGTTCACTGGTTCCCGTTGCCTCAATTAGATAATTGCCCATACCGGGCCAGTCAAATGAAAATGACTGGTTTGTCTGCTGCACCTGCTCCCATAGGCGACCGCTTTCATTCTGGCGAGAGATGGTCACATCAACTGCCGATTGAAAACCGAAGATCGTAATCTCTGGACCGTACGCCTCCATCCACCCATTGCCATCTGGCGCACGTAACCCACCAGAGAGACTGATGCTAATGTTCTCTCTGGGACGCAGCATATCGTAGAGTTCTTGGTTTTCGATCTCAACGCCGCCCCAAGCCTGAGATCTGACCTGACACTGATCAATTTCTAGCCACTCACCAGTGCCGAAGATATCGCGTGGTTCACCCGACCAGTAGATAAGGTTTTCATCACGCAAATGCTCAATTTGCTGGCGTATTTCTTGCCGACAGAGTAAGATGAAGGGGGAGCCAAGTTGAGGGTACCCCCACGAAGCATAAGAACCAGAGTCGGGATCATCTGGATCAGGTGTCAATACCCAGAATGATCGAGCGGGGAGGATAAGGTTTTCCAGTACCGGTGATTGTTCTATCCGAAACTTGATACCTTGGCCAAGTTCATGCTCATCCATTTGATGGAATGGTATATACCAGCCCGGACGTTCCACAAACAGCGTATGCTGCTCTGTTGAGTTCCTGACAGTCAGTTTATCTGTCTGCCATTTTGCTGGAATACGTGGATAGATGCGATAAGTAACTGTGCCTGCAAATATATTGACAGAACGCATCAGACCTGCCCGTATGTGCCGATTGCCTACTTGGCCCGAACGTGATCGCCCAGAGTATTCGTTACCATCCCAATCTTCGTACACATCATAGATAGCCTCTGTCACTGCCTGCAAGCGTTCAGTTCCGGATGTAAGAAGTTTCTGTAGGTGTTTTGTGAGATATGGAGCTTCTCGTTTCACATAGAAGATGAGTGTATCGGCATCCCAATCATGGGGCCAATGCTTCTCAGTGAATAACCTGCGTAGTCGGTCTTTGTCAGCACCACGCAACAGTGCCTGGGACAGCGGATAACTGATGAATTTTTTCGGACCATCGCTGCTGCTGTGAGCAGTAGCTTGAAAGCCCTGTCTTTCTAACCAGCGTGACCAGTCTTTCCAGAGCAACTCTTCTGCGCCGTTCTCCATACCTTTTGGTCGTCCCTGTCCATATATACCCAACACATCACGCAATCGCGAGAAATAGTCGTTAGCAGCGACATCTTGTTCTTCATCTTCTTCGGCGGCCATACGAGATGCGGCAATAACCATTGCCGCGAGAAAAGCGACACTTTTAGGTTCGCCAAACTCATTGCGCCCACTAAGCGAGGTCAATCTGACGTTTTTTGCAGACACGATTCGTTTGCGTACTGCTTGGTAGAAATCAGTAAGTGGTGAGCCACCACCAGAGGATGGCTGCTCTGTTAGTAAGCGAATGCTGTCATCGTCAATGCTCAAAAATACAGGATCACCGTGTCGCTTGCCTGCTGTGACAAACTTTATTAAAGTATGATTCCAATGGCTATATGCATCCCATTGGGCAACAGCCCGTGCTCTGCGGTCTGTTTCACCATACTTCTGAGGTTCGTTCATTGTATCTAGGTATAACGAGCCTTCAATTAACTCAACATCAGGGATGAATACAACCTGTTCCACCTCTTCATTCTCATTGTTGAGTGGCAGTAAGCTATCTTCATCTGAACCGCGTAAGACAGGAACGGTGGTTACTAACGACATAGTATCGGTTATTGGCATATCGGTAGTTTGCTCTCCTGCTTCTTCGCTCTGTATTAATGCTGATGTTATTTCCGCTGTCTCAGCAGCAAACTGAGCGGCTACATTAGGGGTCTCATCAGTACGGGGCCATTCGTCCGTGTCTGGGAGTTCATCGGTGCTCCAGTCATCATCAGCATAGGTGGTGGCGATAATCGTATCATCCACTGGCGGGTCATGGTCATCTACACTCTGGTCTTCAGAAGGTGCTGTTTCTTCTCTATACTCCAGTATTGATATTACCGGTGCAGAATGTGTGACGACATCTTCCTGTGGTTGAACGGGTTCAGAAGCCAACAGGGCAGACGTAGTCATTTCATCAACATCGCTAGGTGCATCTATCCATTCACGCATTGTGGATTGGATTACCTGCGAATCATCCTCAACACTCAAGTTTTCAACAGGGGGATCATCATGGTATTGAGTTTCCGGCTCCACTTCATCAAACAGCGATAATGTTTGCTGGAGATTGGAGGGAACAGCCAGAGGCTTCTTTCGGCGCGAGGTTCTTTTCAATTTCGGCGCGTGAAATGGCGTATTGCCAACCAGTCTGGCATCTGCCCACTGGTAGGTGCAAGTACAATGGTGTGTCTCTAATGTGATGTATGCAACGAAATGAAACAGGTACGACTCGATGATAAACTGAGCGAGAGAACCAGTTCCGCTAGCGTATGCTGTAAAGCACTGGATGTTTTCGAGCCAGAGGCGTGTCCGAAGCTCCTGCTGGATCACTTCCGTAAGTTCTACACGCACCAGAGGTTGTTGCAGCAGTGTAATCCGAGCGAGGTGTTCAACGGTCTTGATGCCGAGCACAGCAAGCCGCTGAGTCGTGGTTTCGCTGAGTTCCAATAAGCTTACGGGCAATCCATCAAGCGTGTATATCGGGTTGTCGGCAGAACCGTGTGACATAACATCTCTCCGTCGAGAGGTTGTGAATATTGTCTGCTGTTATTATATGCATGCGCCCGTCCACAAGCTCGAACAGGAATGGTTTTTATCCGACTATTTCCGAAACAATTTGCCTGTGCAATAATACTGTGACAGATGACACTGTTTATAGGTCAGTTGACCACCTATCTGGAGAATTGTGGTTGATATGCTTGAAAATTTCTGTTGAAAAAGAAGAAGATACTCACATATGCTTGATGAGCCTTGCGCGATTGTGATTGTGTAGTTTCATGTGAGCTGAATACCTGTACCATAGCTCTTCATTTTCTGTTATAATATGGCAATATATACAACATGTCGAGTAATATCATGATCAACAATATACCATATAGTACAAAAATAGCAAGCCATATTGATAGTACAATGGTACAGGTGCATATTAGCCATGCCACTGTAACTGATATCGATGCCTGCAAAACGATTGCAGATCAGCATCGGAACGTACTAGGATTCCTGACACGAGCCGTGTTTACAGAAGCGGCTGAACGACAACGACTGCTAGTCGCCGCAATAGATGGGCAGATTGTCGGGTTTGTGCGCTTCAATCACCGTGTACGCGGCACAGAAACGGCTATTTACGATATCTGCACAAATAGACAGATACAGGGACGTGGGGTTGGTCGTGCGCTTGTGGTGGCTCTGGCAGCGGAATGTCGCCAGTGTCACCGAGAAACCATCGCCCTGCGCTGTCCAGAAGGGTCTCCCGCTAATAATTTTTATACACATATGGGATTTCAGCAAGAAGCCGTCGAAAAAGGAAAGCATCGCAGATTAATTGTGTGGCGATTGCACATTAAGACGGTACTATGAGATTTGTAGCATCAGCAACACTCAAACGTTCTGATTTATTTGGCTTGTTCGAGCGTATAGAAAGGCTTGAAGCAGGCATTCATCCTTTCAGCGAGATTATTCTCACGCCGCTACCCGGGCTTGCAGAACGACCTACAGTGAACTTTGTGCGGGAGCATTTCGTTGGGCACAGCCGTATCTGGTTTGATTCGGGCGGCTATTTTGTGCAGCAAGGCGAGATTACCTATGAGGACTTATACCGCCGATTGAAGGTCTGGTATGACCAGAATCGCTGGGCAGACGTTTATGTCCTGCCCGATTATGTCCCCTCATCTGATTTGAGTGCACAGGAAGTCGAAGACCGTGTGCATGCAACCATTGCGGTAACGCGCCTGTTCTCTGCCGACATAGCACCAGACATTCGCCAGCAAGCCATTCCAGTTGTTCAGGGTCATACTCGTGAACAGATCCGTACCTGTGTTGAAGCATACCTAGATATGGGCTACCGAACAGTCGGATTTGGCAGTTTCGACACAACCGGAGCAGGCAAGGACATCAATATGCTGACCTATCGGGCACTGCGCAATCTGGAGTTTTTGCAGGACTTGGCAGCACGCTTCGGCTTCCAGACCCACGCTTTTGGCATTGGCACGCCAGCCCTGATACCGACCCTCCACCAGCTGGAAGTGGCGAGCTTCGACAGCTCATGCTGGATTCGCACGGCCGGCTACGGCAATGTTTTGCTGCCATTTCTCGGTCGTCGTAATGTCTCCCACGGCATGCTGCGCGAAATTGGCGGTGTTGCTTACAGTGCCGAAGAGTTTGCCCAACTCAAGGAACTAACCGGACACACCTGCCCATTTTGCGAATCATTTGAACATCTCCAACGTGATCGGCTCGATCAAGCGTTGCACAATTTAATTGTTATTCGTGATACCGTAGATGCATTAAATCGAGGCATGGAATTGCTCAGTGTTTCCATTCAGGAAATCATCAGAAGATCACGCTATGCCCGAATGCGCACAGGAATTCGATGACATCCTTTCACGTTCGCCATGATTTCAGCCCGATCATTGCACGTCATGCGCTGCTGCTGCTGCGTATGGCAAAGGTATCGAGTGAGGAAGCGTTGCTCGAACAAGCGCGTGCCCGTGACCTCGATATTGGTCGGCGGCAATCAGTCACAAAAGTCTTTGCTTCGCTGCGTGCCCTTGGATTGATTGAACCTGCACTCGCAGAGCAGCGCGGACAAGTACGCCTGACCGATCTGGGGCGGCAACTCGCAGACGTGGCGGTACACGATGCACTGCTGTTTGCGGAACTGATCCATCTGCGCTACTGGTGGCTCTGGCAGCCTGAGCAGGACAGAGCACACTTCGCATGGTCGTATCGAACCATTGCCACGATCCTCTGGGATGAGGCTCCAGTGACGATTGATAGAAACCGCCTAGTAACTATGGTGCTGGTAGCGGCTGAGCACCAGTTTGGTATCAGTGGTATCTCGTTTAGTACGTCAAGTGTATCGGGTATTCTCCACTGGCTACGTGTGATCAGTCCCCCATGCATCATCGGCAACACCTTTCGCCGTCGTCCCACATGTCCCCCAGAAGCCCTTGTCGTTGCGCTGGAGGGCATTGCTACAGCAAGAGGGCATCCAGTGGGTACACCACTGCGGCTCGACGCGGCAACACGGGAGCACGTCTGCCACTCGACACTCTTGGAGGAAGAGGCTATGGATGAAGTCTTACAACAGGCTGAAAAGACTCTTGGGGTGATTCGGCGGTCCGGCGATGGCGGTGAAACAGTGCTCATCCGTGAGCCACTGTTTCCTGCATTGATACCTCAGATGGAGTACTGATGAGCAGTCTTATCAGCATTGCGAATAAAGCCCCTATCGTTGCCACGTTCGATACCCAGATGCTTCACGCATCGGTGACCACTGTGCGCGATGTGTATGCCTTTCACGCGCTCACCTATGTCGAGCAGCCCATCGTGGCCGACTTACGCCAACGGTTTGTACAGGCTGTTCGGCAAGCACAAACCCCCAAAGCCTGCATCGTGGCTCCATTCGGCTATGGGAAAACGGCAACAGCTATTGGCATCTGGGATGCATGCCAACAGGCGGGATTGCTAGCGGTGCCGCCGATCTCCTGTGGCTCGTTTGCCGCACTGGCGCAGGCCCTGTATGACTGGGCGGTCTTTATGCTGCCTGCCTACTGTACCGAGCTTGACGATGCCTACGATACTTTTCTCACTGTGTCTGCCGATGCTATGGCCCGCCGAGATGAGCAGACCTTTCAGATTCCATTTGAACAGGCCCGAGCGTCAATACGGGATAAGATTGAGCGTGGCTATCTGGACTTCGATGACATTAGCGTCAACCTCGTGGCGTTCCTCGAACTGGTCACGAGATTGACCCAGCGGGCCGGACATCAGGGGCTTGTCGTTGTCGTTGATGAAATCCAGCAGTTGATCGGCAATGCCAATAAAGGTGTGCTGGTGGCACTGCGACAGCTGATCTGGGGCCTGCGCACACGCCAGATTCCGTTCGGCATCGTATTTACGATGGACCCAGACACTGAACGCATCCTAGCCGACCGAGCGGGCGACATTCTCCACCGTATCAAGGATGATCGCCTGTACCTCGACATGCGCCATATCTACGACCGCGATTTTCCAGCCCGTCTGTGGCAGCAGTATGTGACCGCTTTTCAGCTCTCCGAGGACGAAGCGGCAGCGATTGATCGTCCGGCCCTTGAGTCCTTAGGGCAGCTGTGTGAGCGGGAAGACTTGAGCAATGGGCCCCGCACGGTTATCAACGTCTTGCAGTGCGTAGCGATTCGTGCTGCTGACCGTATGGGATCATATACACCCATTGATCTCGTGAATGATTTTCTCAATGGAACGATCCGATTTGATGGTGATCGCGGAGTTATTCCAGCCCTCGTGGGTGAACTGCTGAGCCTCCCCTATTTTCAGCATTCGTATCCACTCGCACAGGTGCTGCGCCTCATCGCAGCATTTCCGCGTGGGTGCCCTGTAGAGATTGCCAGTAGGTATGATCTGGCCCACGCTTGGCACGAATTGAATAATACGCTACGTGGTGAGATTGTGACTGAACTGGAAGAGGGATTGACGCTCATCGAACTTCAGCGCGTTGGACGGCCAGCCCACCGCCTAAACGTGCTACTGCGACGCTACTGGATGCAGATCACTGACCAGCAGCTGTTTGCCGAAACAGCACAAAAGATTTTTAGTTCGCTGGTCCTACCGCTTATCTTCCCCCCACGAGTGCATGATCTGCATGGGTGGAAAGGGCTAGATGACGTGCTCCTAGATGCCGACGATCGCTATGCAGGCATGCTGGAAGGGACTGCATCATCACGTTACCCTCTGCGTCGGCTGCGCGTGGTGGTGATGGCAGACAGCACTCCTGCCCCACTACTCCGCCCTGCGGATGATGCTGATCTGGTTCTCGGGTTCCGCATTGATTTGCGTACCGAAGCCGTATCCCGCATTGACATTGTGTCGGACACCTACATTGTATTTCACCTCGCGCTCAATCGCGCCGCGGACAACGGGTTACGCGGTGGACTAGCGTGGATCGAGCATTACCTTAGCCCTCAACCGATTTCGGCAGCAGTAATCCTCAGTTTGCTCAACTATCTGCGCCAAGAGCAGATCGATGATGCCCCTGACCGTGATCGGGCACGCATTACCGATACTATCGCACGCCTGCAAGAATGGCTGCTGGCCGATCTGTTTCCCCAGTCGCTCTTCAGCCAGACACCTTTCGGCGTTCTCGCGGCAGGTACGAGTGGTCTGAAAGAGTTCCTGCACCAGATTTTCGCCTCGCGCTGGCCGGACTATCAGCCGATAGCGACCTATCAGCACTGGATGGCACTGCTTGATGATTATGCAGCCGCCCTGCGCCATGTGGCACCAGCGCAGCGTGTAGGGAGCACGGTGCAGAAGGGCAGCAAGGGAAACATTGCCGCCCTCTTTCGACAAAAACGGCATGCTGGTTTCAAGAGCCGTGCGCGGCAGTATGGTGATTTGCTCCGCATTGAGCAGTGGACGGGCACAGAGGCAGCCGTGTACTTTACCCCCCACCCAGCCGAGGTTGTGCTAGCAAACCGGGTACGAACCGATGGTGCCTTGACGTGGAATGATGCGTATCAGAGCCTGCGATCACAGGGGTTTGCGGTGGCAGAGGCAAGATATGTATTGCAGTTGATGCTCGCACGCGCGATAGTGAAGCAGGAGGGAAGTCTACTCGTGTCTACAGATGTACCGACTGATCTAGAAATACGCACACAGGTACAAAATCTCCTTGAACGGTGCACGCAACTTGTCTCGGTACCGGACGAACTGACGATCAAACTCAATGCACTCATCGAGACACCCGATCAATCTACTAATCATTCTCAGCTAGTATGGGATGTACAGCTTATTGAGCAGCAACTTGAGACATATGAAACTCTGTGCCACGCCGAAGCAGAGGCCAGACATCAAGCCGCACGGCAGCGTGTGTTGGACACAATCCCGCGCCTGACACTCAATGCACCTGACGCGCCGCTTGGCAAATTGCAGCATCATATTACAGCCGTCTATCGAGAATTGGAAGAGAAGAGACAGAAACTGCTGGCTGAGGCAACCTTTTTGATGGCATCCGGCAATGCGTGCTCTCCCGAACACGTCGAGGTCTTGGTCAGCCACGTCAACCAGTGGGACACCAGTGCTCATCAGTATGGGCGATGGAATGCCTTTGCGCCGAGACTTGCCAGACTTCAAACGGCTGTACAACGCATGGTGAAAGGAACTGATAATTTAGATGCACTGAGCAGTCAGCTTGACCAAGTGTTGCGGGATGCACGTGCTGTACTGTCGCAAACGGGGATGGTTGCGCTGGGTGAGATTAGCCGCTTTGAGCCGGTACTGGAGCACTGTGAGCAAGTCTTTCAGGGGATGACAGATGAACGACAGGCTGCCTATGAACAGATTGCCAGCCAACTCTGCACGCAGATCCAAGAGTTGCTGACTTTCGTCAATCCGCCTGAACCGCCACCGTACTACATTGAGGACGATGAGCGTAGCTTTCAGGCATTGTTTCAGCACTTGGCAGATATTGTAAGCCGGACAATCGCGCTCAAGGGACTGCTCTTTGTGCAGACGGAGTCTGCCAATAAAGCACATGCAACTCACAAAGTGTATGGCAAAATCCAGTCCGTTGCACAGCAAGCTGCCGATCCGTCATGGCTCTTCGAAGAGAAACCTCCCCGATTGCGTCACGAGGCAAAGCGATCGGTTCAAGACCTCCAGCAGCAGATTGCCCGCGCCTCACAGAAGGTTTCATCTGCGCGACAATATCTTGTCAGGAGCCTGTCCTTGTCTTCCGCAGCATCAGTGAATGTGGCTATGATCCTAGAGCAGGCAGCTAGGCAGAATGAGTCCGCGCAGATCCTTGAAGAACTAATCCAACTCCAGCAAGTTGGGGCACTGAGTCTTAAGATAGAGTTCTAAGAAGGTGACGAATGAGTGCTAATTGCCAAGAAAAAACAACCGTAGGTCTGCTTTATCGCTACTATGATGTCATTGTGGGGTTGTTTGTAGCTATTCTGCTGATTAGCAACCTTGCATCGTCAGCCAAGATAGTTGTGCTTGGCCCCTTTATCTATGATGGCGGGACATTGCTATTTCCCTTGAGTTACATCTTTGGTGATATATTGACCGAAGTCTATGGATATGACCGGGCACGACGCACCATCTGGATCGGATTTGTGTCAGCCTTCCTGCTGGCAGTAACCGTTGCACTAGTTGGCGTGCTGCCAGGAGAGTCCGATTGGTCGGCGCGGGTGGGACAAAAAGCGTATGACAGTGTACTCAGTACAACGCCCCGTATTGTGCTTGCTAGCCTCATTGCGTACCTAGCAGGCTCCTTTTCAAATGCCTACCTGCTTGCCCAGATGAAGGTGCTCACTCAAGGCCGCTGGCTCTGGTCACGCACAATTGGCTCTACTGTGGTAGGGCAAGGCGTGGACACAATACTCTTTGTAATGATTGCCTTCGCCTTTGCAGAGGGCTTTTCCGCTGCTCTGATCTGGAATATCATCGTCTCTAGCTATGTGTTCAAGGTCGGGGTTGAGGTGCTGTTCACACCAGTGACCTACGCCTTAACGGGCTATTTGAAACGAGTGGAAGGTGTGGATGCTTTTGATGCACAGACCGACTTTAACCCGTTCAGTATTCGCCGAGTGTCATAGTTTATCGGGGTTTTTAGCAAATGGACGAAAAACAACGCGCACGCATGGCGTTCGGGTTGCGAGTAGCAATGGAACAGAATCCTTCATAGGAACCCGATTGTACCCGTTCGTACTCGATTCAGATAAACAAATGAGCACTTAGCCACAAGCGTAAACCGAAGAAGCATGCAGCAGCACGCTGGGCGGACGGGCGCATCTCACGAACCATTTGCGGCACCAAGATGGGCTAGCCTCCGGTTTGTGATGGTCTCCATACTGCTCCGTGTGTTCCTACCCCTGCGCTTTCTTCGCCTTCTCCGCAACCTTACGCGCCACCGGCGCTGCTGCCGCTTGTGGTCCCGTCAGTGCCGCAATCGTCACCTCGAAGATATCCTCTGCCATCCCCGCCAGATTGGTCAGCCAGCGCGAGAGCTTCTTCTCATTCGCTGCGTCGCCCTTCCGTGCTTCAGTCTCAATGTCCTTGACGGTCTCCGTGATCTCATTCTTGTCAACATCCGGGTTCTCTGGGCGGGCATTGATCGTCTCATAGACCAGCACCGGTGCTAAAGAAAAGCCGATCTCCAACTGCGGTCAGGTGTCTTATGGTTGTACCGCTTTCACCCGGGTTGATATCCTTGACCAGCACAGGGCCTGCGTCGGTAGCCAGATCAGACGATATAGCAGATGACTCAGTGGTACCGGTAGCAGTCGCAGGCTGCGCCGGGATGAGCGGGACGAGAATGGCCACGACGCGCCACCACCGCCCCGCCGTGGGGCGTGCATCTCCCCCAGCCCTTGTGTCTATGCGTCTCGTGCGCTGCAAACGGAATGGCAGGCGTTCCGTTTGCAGGGGGGTGCATCAGGGGTCAGGTGGCGGGTGTTAGGTGTCGGGTGTGAGGTGGCAGGGGTCAGGGAACGCAGACCACGAAGGACACGAAGGACGCGAAGAACGCGAAGGGAGGTGAGGGGCAGCCCGCAGGGGGCAGGTGTGAGGTGGCAGGGAAGGCAGACCAC
>JAAUTZ010000016.1 GCA_012031225.1 Chloroflexaceae bacterium | reverse complement strand
TCCCTTCGTGCCCTTCGTGTTCTTCGTGGTCTGCGTTCCTGACCTCACACCTGAAACCCGAAACCTACCACCTGAAACCTGACACCTGAAACCTACCACCTGACACCTGACACCTACCACCTGACACCTGACACCCGACCCCCGACCCCTGACACCTAGCACCTGCCCCCTATCACCTATCACCTTCGATCTGGGCGATCTCGGCGGGCGATAGCGCAAACAGCGCATACACCCGCGCATTCAGCTCGCGCTCCAGCTGCGCTATCGCGGCGGTGTGGGCCGCGTGCTGGCTGCGCTGCTCGGCGAGGTATGCCTCCCACTCCTCACGCTCGCGGAGCGGGATGTCGTGCTTGAAGGCTTTGCCCACCTCGCGCCGGAAGGCCGCAAAGTCCAGTTCCCACCATTGCGTCAGCTTCTGGTTGAGCGGGCCCGCGCCCCCACCGAGATCGCTGCGGATGCGGTGGCGGGTGTTCTGGTGCAGGCTGTAGCGCGTGCGGGCCTGCTCGCCGAGCTGCTCCGCAAGCCCGCCGATGGCTTCCCGCTCGGTGGCGGGCGCATCGGGAATGGGCATCTCTTTCATAAAAATAGCACTAGGTTCGTAGAATCCGTTCTGTAACTTGGTCAATATATTCTCGAACAGCCACAGCATAACGGTAGAATTTAGCACCGCAAGTAAATACTGCGATGCTCCGGGTATGATAAACGTTTTCTGGTTTGCATAGTATTGGTTATCATCCCACGCAAACTCGTTACGACTACAGATGTTAGGATAGATAATCTTCGGCTGCTCGAACTCCTGCCAGTAGGCGATGTTGTCCTGTATCTCATACCACTGATAACTCCCCGCTTTGCGCCCACCTGCAACCCCCGGCATCAAACGATCCTTGAACTGCTTCAAGTGTTCATAAATAGCTGGATACTTGTTGATGTCTACACCGCGCCGTGTGAAGATCAGCCACAACTTGGGATCATGCACGGCCCACCGCTTCACGTCGCGCCCGCGCAGAAACGGCTTGAGCAGCTCGGCGGAGGAGGGGTGCGCGGCAATCAGCGCATCGCGGGTCGCCTGATCCACGACAAACGCCTCGTTCAAGCCGGTCTTGATGCCGTAGTAGAATCGCCCCTGCACATACTCGCCGAGCGGGGTGCCCGCCGCCCGCAGCTTGTCGAGCAGATTGAGCGACGCGCTCGATGTGAGTTGCCAGCCATCCGGTTGCAGGCGGTGCTGGGCAATCGGGATGCTGCCCTGTGCCAGCTGCGTGCCAAAGAGCGCAAGATCAGCCGTATCGCCAGCCCATGCCAGTGCCGGAAAGGTATGCTCGGCGGGGGGCGCACCGTGCTGGGCCAGCACAATCGCGGGGTAGGCGGTGGCATCGGCAAAGATCGGCGCATCGCCAAAATCCACAATCCGCTCAAGCTGGACCTGTTCCGCAAGGTAGCCGCGCAGGGGCGTGCCATAGCCGGCCCGAAACCACTTGTTGCTGGTGATAAAGCCGAGCCGCCCGCCCTGCCGCAACAGGCGCACGCCCTGCTGGTAGAAGTAGACATACAGATCGGCGACCCCGTGGTACACCTCTAGGTAGGCCGCACTGAGGTAGGGCTTGATCGGGGCGAGGGCCTCTTGGCGCACGTAGGGCGGGTTGCCGATCACCGCATCAAAGCCGGCCTGCGCCCCAAGCGATTGCCCATCCGCCGCAAAGAAGACCTCCGGGAAGGCCAGCTCCCAATGGAAGAAGCGTTGCGCGGTAGCCGTGGCCGTGGCCTGTGTCAGCAGCTCAGCAAATTGGGGCGGGGCATGCTGGGCGCGCCCGGCTGCATAGTCCACCAAAGCCGTCCACAGGGCCGGATCAAGCGGCAGCCCAAAGCCAGTGGCCGCAGTCAGATCGGCGGCCCGTTCGTAGTGCGCGCGCAGCTCCGTCTGCAACGTGGCATAGAGCCGGGCTTGTTCGCGCACCTCATCCAGCGTATCGCCCGCCAGAGCCTCAATCTCCTGCATCGCCACCACCGCTTGGCGGGCCTGCGTGCGGAAGTCGTCATCGGCAAACATGGATACCTGCGCGGGCGCGGGCAGCGGGCTGCGGCGGGCGGATGAGCGCGAGGTGCTTTCGACCAGCAGCGGGCGCAGCTGCCCCAGCCACGCCCCCACCAACGCATTGCCGCAGCGCAGGTGGTGATCGAGGAACGAGAGCGGCTTATCTTGGGCCACCGTGGCCAGCCACAGCGAGAGCTTGGCCAAATCCACCGCGAGCGGGTTGAGGTCTACGCCGTAGATGCAGGACTGAGCGACACGCCGCTTCCAATAGATCAGGTCGGTTGCGCCTTGCCGCTCATCCTCGCCCACTTCCGAGAGGCTGACCAGAAAGCGGGCGATATACTCGGTGAGGGCCACAAGGAAGTGCCCACTGCCCATCGAAGGATCAACCACATTCACCGCTAGCACCGCCTGCACCTTGGCCGCATCATCCGGCTGATTGGCCACGGTGGCCTGCAACACCGGCCCAACTGTCTGCTCAAGCAGATACTCCACGATGTAATCCGGCGTGTAGTAGCTGCCGGTGCGCTGCGCTCGCCGCGATCCGTGCCGAGCTGCACCGTCCACACGAGGTCGGTTGCGGGATCACGTTGGGGCGTGGCGAGGGGCTGCACCTGATACTCCAGCAAGCCCTCGTAAATCGTGCCGAGATGCCGCTCGGCGAGGTCGCGGTAATCAATGAACTGCCGCTCGACGCGGGTGAGTTGGTCAATCGCCCGGAGCAGTTGGGCATCGCCAATCCCGTACTGCTCCAGAAAGGGATAGTGCGCGGGATCGAACAGCCCGCCATTGTAGGTGGCCACCTGCAACGGGGGGCTACCCAGATGGATGATGCTGAACAAGTCCTTCAGGCGGGCCCACGTTCCCACCGATGACGTGAGCAGCTGCACGCCGGTATCGAGCTTGCCTGCGACCATGCGCTTGATCGCATCGAGGCTATACTCCTTGCGATAGGTGGTGCTGGTGCGGAGCGGCAGCAGATCGCGTGACTCGGCATAGAGGATGAACAGCAGGCGATACAGCACAATCAAGCTGTGGTCGTAGATCTGCGCGAGCGTGGCCGGATCGGGCTGGAAGCGGTTGGGGTGATAATCGAGGAAGCCCTGCGCGAGGTGGCGGAGCGCGGCGTAGACTTGCTGCTTGAGGTTATCGCTAACGGCGCGGGCGTAGTCGGTGCTGGTCTTGAGGATCGCCGCGAGGTTGAGCGGGGCGGTCTCATCGAAGGCGGCCCGCTGGAAGAAGGCGGTGAAGTAGGTGAAGGCGGCGGGGTCGTTTTGGGCGACAAGCGTGGGCAGGTCAATCTCGTAATAAACATTCAGGTAGCGCGAGGTATCGCGGTGGTAGAGCCGCCAGTAGCGGCCATTGGTGAGGATACCCCACGCGAGGCCACTGTGCCGGATGTAGTCATCAATCTGCTTGGCGGGGTTCTCCTTCGCATTCGAGCCAGCCCGCCGCTGGGTCACATCCAGCGGACGCTCCCAATATTTCGCATCGGCCACGGCAAAAGCGATGCCCTGCAAGTCCTGCTCGGTGACGCTCTGGCCCTTGTGGCTGGCCACGGCGGCGGCATCCGTGTAGAGGATGTAATCTGGCTCGAAGGTGGCTGCGCCCGATTTCAGCGTGACCTGCACCTCGAAGGTATGCCCCAGCGCGGTAAGCACGGGCTTAATCAGGTCATCTTCAGTCTGGGCTTCTTTGGAGCTGGGGGTGTGCTTGGCGAGGATCGCCGCAATGCGCTCAAGGAGCGGGGCGGCTTGGCCCTGTAGGTCAGCCCACGCCGGGTCGTGAGGCAGGACGTTGGCAAGGTAGTGATCGGCGAAGAGTTGGTGATTGGCGTGGGGTTGCTCCATCTGCGGCACGAGCAAGCGTTGCGATACAGACATGGGCGGTTCCTTTCAGCAAGATCGGCGATAGCGCGTACTGAGGGGGATTATAGCATGCCTGCGTGGGCCGGTGGGCCGCCCTGCCGCGAGCTGCCGCTGCCGTCGGCGCGAGCGTGCTCACGATTGCGGTGGATGCCTAGGGCGATGACCTGTACCGCATCCGCCTGAGCACACAGGTGGCAGGCTCCACCGTGCCAAGCGAAGGGCAAAAGGGTGAAGGGTTCCACCACGTCATCACCTTCCCAGTGACGCTGCATGGCAATTTTCAGTTGTCCTATTCCCCATTAAAGGATATTATAGAGGAACGCTGAAACTGCCCGCACACTCCAATGAAGTGAACGCTGCGGGAAGTAGCGGGAAAATAGCGGAATAATTGGGCAAACCATCGGGGAGCACCCCCTAGAACTCAAGGAGCAGAATATGGTCCGGCTGTTTGTTCTGAGCATGATGATCCTTCTCGTGAGTGGGTGTGCGGCGACGACTGCACAAGAAATCCAACCGACCGCACCCCCGACCGCGCAAGCGCACGCAACGGAACCAGCAGCGTTCCCGACCGCAGACGCTACGCCAATGGCGACGAGCGCAGCCCCCACCGCGCCGAGCACGCCTACCCCGCTACTCAATGCAGAACTGGCCACGCTCGCTACCACGTGGCAGCAAGCCAATCAGGGGGAAGCTGAAGCGACGGCGCTGCTGTATTTTGGTGCCCAGAGTCCATCGTCGTTGATCCTCTGGCGGTTCCCCCTTGACGGTTCTGGAACAGCACAGCCTATCAGTACCGCACCTTGGACTCCCCTTGGCACCCCGGTAGGTGCGCTATCGCCAGACGAGCAGTGGGTGGCCTACATTATCGGCGATCAACCCACGCCCGGCTTTGAACTGCATCTCCTGCGTAGCGATGGTAGCAGCGATCAAGTCATTGCTATGACAGGAATACATAGCGACTGCGCCCCAGAGTTTGCTTGGGTGGGAAATGAAGCGCATTTAGTCTATCGTGTCGGTGGCGGGAGATTCTTCCGTAGCTATCTGCCCACGACAAACAGCGAGCGTGACGTTCTCGACTTGCCAGATGGTGCGTATCTCCTCGGTGGTGATCGTAACGAACGTATCCTCTTGGCTGTGGAGCGTGAGGCTAATCAGTCCCAGAATATTGTGTCTGTTGATCTTGCGACCGGGGCGCAAACCATCCTAGCACCAATGCCTCAGCCAGAGCGCGAACGCCTTTTCTGCCGCAAGGGTTCACCCGATGGTAGTCAACTGCTTTTCGCCATAGGCGAATCTCCCTACCAACCGTATCTGTTTGATCGTCTGACGGGGCAGAGCCGTGCGACCGACATGGTACCCAATCAAGCCTTCTGGGGCAGCGATAGTCAGCATATCCTCGCCTTAGCTGGCACGCTTCCGGGGAGTCTCAGTGTGCATGCTTTGCCAGCGATGACGGTTGTAAGTACAGCGGTATTACCCCTCCTTGCACCCGGATTAGAAAATCTCAGCGTAGTGAGTACAGCACCCGATGGACAGTGGCTGGTGGGATGCACGGTTAATGCCACCGACCAACAATCTTGGCTCTATCATATGCCGACCCAAACTTGGCAGCAATTGCCCGCTGGTCGCAGCGATTGCGTCAACGTTGTCGGTTGGCCCACGCGATAGACACCCGGAGGTTCACAATGGACTGGCGAGCCTGTCGCGTGATGGTTGTTGTCGGGGGAGTTTGTGTAGTATCAATAGCCAGACATTTACCCATCATTCAGCCGCACGACCACCGGCGCACCAGCCCCCTTCGCCACCTCACACCTGCCCCTGCCCCCCATCCCCTTCGCCCCACCGCCCCACCGCCCGCCGCCGCGAGCTAAAGCTCCCGGCTCAAGCCCGCTGAAGCGGGCTGCCCGCACCCCAGCACCCCACACGAGCCGGATTTATCCACCGGCGCAGGTGACAGGTGCTAGGTGTCAGGGGGCAGGGGAACGCAGACCACGAAGGGCACGAAGGGCACGAAGAACGCGAAGGGGGGTGTCAGGTGTCGGGTGATAGGTATCAGGGGTGAGGGGTGAGGTGGGTGCGAGCGTGGCAGGGGACAGGTAGGAAACGAAGTGGCTCCCCGACTAGGATTCGAACCTAGAACCTACTGATTAACAGTCAGCCGCTCTACCGTTGAGCTATCGGGGATTAATGCTTGTCAAGCGCATACCAAAGAGGCGCACGCCATTTAACACCACAGAAGTATAGCAGGTGCAACGTGGTTTGTCAAGCGCAACACATCAGCTTGGCTCCAGTGTCCGCAGGACGCGGTGCGCCCGCAATGCCAGCCACAGCGCAAAGTGCTCCTCCGCATTGCCCAAGTCTAGCCCACTAATCTGCTCAATCCGCTCCAGCCGATACAGCAGCGTATTGCGATGGACGTGCAACGCTTCCGACGTTGCCCGCAGATTGCCCAAATGATTGAAGTAGGCTTCCAGCGTCTTCAGCAACTCGCCCTGCTGCTTGCGATCATACTCCACTAATGCCGCCAACGTCTCGCGGTAAAACATCCACAACTCCGGCGATTCGCGCAGCAGCACCAGCAGCCGATACACCCCCAGATCGCTGAACGCCAGCACGCGCTCCGCCCCGAATAGCTGCTGCCCCAGCACCAGAGCCTGCTCCGCCTCCTTGAACGAACGCGACCACTCGATCAGGCTTTGGGCCGGATTGCCCAGAGCCAACACCACACCCGGATAATCGCCGCGCAAGCGATCATGCAGCGCATCAGCGACATCGCGTGGGCGCGTGCCATTACTGCCCAACGGCATCATACAAAGCACACTTGTCTCGCGGCGCAGCAGTGGCGCAGCAATATTGCGCCGCCCCAACTCGCTCTGCATACTGCTAATAATCCGGCTCAGCACGGCACTCGAAGCCGTGCGATCCATCGCTACCAGCACCGCCACATGCGGCTGCTTCACATCATAGCCCAGCTCCTGCCCACGCTGAAGCAGCACCACCGGATCACCCGGCTGCCCCGATAGCACCATCGAGAGGAAATCACCCCGCAGTCGCTCCTCCACCGCCATCACCGCCTGCTCACGGGCGGCAACCAGTGCCAGTGCCGCTGCGCCCTGCTGCAACGCCAGCCGATCCCAATCATCAAGACGGGTTCCCGCAATCGCCACATAGCCCGATGGCAGGCTCTGCTGGTGCTCGGAAGGACTGATCGGCTTGATCCAGATCTGCTGATTGAGCAACACCTGCTCACCCGCCGCCGTCGGGCGCAACGATTGCAGCGCAAGCTGGGCTTGCCCGTGCGCCATTTGCAGGCGCAGATCGCCGTTCGGTGCATAGGCCGCAAAGCTCTGCCCCGTATGGTCAACCAATGTCTGGAGAAGCGCATGCTCGCTGTGCAGATCAAGCGAACGTTGCGTAAGCGTGTTGTAGAGCTGTGCCCCGCGCCGCTCAAGCTGCGCCTCAAAGTCCGTAATCAGGCGTTTGGTCTCACGCTCCACCTCACGCAGATCAGCATCGTCAGGCACATGCAGCAGCGGCAAGGCCACCCGATCTGCCACCTCCAGATCAGCGTCGCTCACCGTGCCTTGCACCGCCACCGCCGCCACCGGAGCCTGCGCCAGCCGCCGCAGCATCACATCCAACGTGAGGCGCGGGTCTATCGTTTGTGCAGATTCAATAGAGAGAACAACAAGTTCTCCCCCGCGTACATCCGCAAACACGGGCGGTGTAGCCCGCAGTGTTGCAACCCACGTCACCTGATGCGTCACACCCGTTGCCCCCGCCGCTAGCAACGTGCCCATAGGCGTAGCAAGCCGCAGTACATCGTAGACCGTTACCCCTGCCATTCCTAACTTCTCATTTCCGTTTGTGCAGACCCTTACCGACACCATCGCCTAGCTGCGCGATTTGCAGCAGCGCAGCTAGCTTGTGCCGCAGATTGATCAGTTTGATCAGTGAATGCATATTGTTTGTGTAATTATACCACCATCTAGCTTGTATAGATCATACAGGGTAAAGTCCCTAGACAGTTCGCACAAGTAGACCGCAGCATGAACCGCCAAGTTGTAACCATTGCCTCATTCTTTTTTGCAGGTAGGCATGCTACTATAGTGAACGAGGAGGATGTGAATCTATGCACAAACCAAGCGTGCCCACCAAAATTATCAAACGATCAATACCCAATCGCGGCTGGCTCACCGTGAGTAGCCTCGTGCTGCTGATCGGGCTGCTGCTCACGCTGCTGCCCCCTAGCAGCCCACCCGCCACCGCCCAAGCTGTCCCCACCCCGCCGATTACCGCCGGCGATCCCGCCCTTACGCAGTTCGTCAATCCCAATCCGCAACCCGTCCACGTCGGGTATACCGGCATGAACACCTATTTCACGGGGCTAGAGCGGCTCTGGAATGATACCGTGCGTGACGCAAACGGCCATATCACCACCGATGGCACCGAGACCCTCATGCTGCTTGGGCGGCAGGTAGGCATTACATGGGCCCGCGAGGAGCTGAGTTGGGCTAATCTTGAGCGCAATGGGCGCAAGAAACGCGAGTGGGGCGTATTCGATAACCGCCTGCGCCAGATCGCTGCATCCGGCTATGGCATCATCGGCATGGTCTCCACCACCCCTGCGTGGGCCCGCCCCAGCGATTGCAACGAGCGGGTCAATCGGTTTGCCGCGCAGGGCACGCGCACCGAGACGTACTGGTGTCCACCAGCCCAAGCATACATCGCCGACTTTGCGCTGACCCTCGCGCACACCGTTGAACGCTACGACGGCGACGGCGCATACGATGCGCCCGGCTCACCGCGTGTTGCCGTGTGGCAAATCTGGAATGAGCCGAATGCGTGGGAGACATGGCCCGGCACCCCCGCCGAATACGGCGAGCTACTGGTTGCCGCCTATGCCGCCGTCAAGCAATCTGATCCAACGGCCCTCGTTGCGATTGGTGGGGTATACGTGTTTGATGGGTCGTGGAATGATGGGCGCGGGCATCAGGATGGCTTGAACTTCTATAACCAAGTGTTTGCCGCCGTACCCACCGCGTGGCACAGCTTCGACATTATGTCAATCCATCCATACATGCCCGATGTTGCCCCCGACCAATCCGGGCTGATCAGCTTGGTCAGTATGTGGGGGCGCGTGCAACAAACGCTCACATGGCTGCACAATCGTAGTATTGACACGAACACCCCTATGCGCCCGATCTGGATCACCGAAGTGGGTTGGTCTACGTGTTCAACGTTGCTTGCCCAAGCCCCCGATGATTCCTACCTCGCCCGCTACAATCTGCCTACCCCGCTTGAGCCGGACGAATCGCCCGAACCGGCTGATGCTTCTGCCCAGCTTGGGCTTGCCAGCAATCTGTGCCGCACCGAAGTGGAGCAAGCCAACTATATGATCCGTACCCACGCCATCGCCCTGATGCTAGGTGTGCAGCATATTAACTACTTCCAACTGGAGGACAAATTCGATGGGGCGCAGGTGCAGTGGGGCGGGCATAGCATCCTCGATACCTTTGCACGCGGCTACCGCCCAAAGGTTGCCTATGGCACGTATGCCGTCCTCAACACGATTCTGGATGGGGCGCAGGTGCTGGGGCCTAGCCCACTGCACGGCTACGGCTACAACCCACTGGCAAAAGTGCCGCACGGTACACGCTTCGGCGTGCGCGTGCTTGCCGCCGATGGAGCCATCATTGACATTGTGTGGGTCAATACTGGCGTGCAGGAGGTGGGGCTACGGCTTGAGCCGGGCATGACCCCTGAAGTCCGCACGCGGGATTGGCTGCCTGCCAACTTCAGCGTGAGTGGGGATGTCCTGCGCCTACGGCTCAGCGAAGACCCGCTCTACATTCGCCAAGTGCCCCCGCCTGCGCCGTTCCTTAGCCCTACCCCCGAACCCACCGCCACGCTGGAGCCAACCCCCGAACCCACCCCCACCCCGACCCCAACGGCAACTCCCAGCCCAACTGCCACCCCGATTCCGCTACTGCCGCCCGCAGTCGGCAACAACGGGCAAGTCGCCATTGCCCCCAACCAAACCGGCATCCTGCGCGACCGCAGCCCGAATACCACCTTCGAGCTACGCATTCCGGCATTTGCAGTGTACAGCACCACCACCCTCAGCTATACCGAACGGGCAACCCCAACCCTGCCGCTCCCGCCGGAACTGAGCTATGCTGGGCACGCCTTCCGCCTGAATGCACTGCACAACACGCTGGTGCTCAATCAGCTCGATTTCGCTGCGCCGCTCACGCTGGTGCTGAAAGTGGACGAACGCTATCTGCAAAGCACGGATGATGATCGTGCGCTACGTCTCTATCGGCGCACGCCACAGGGCTGGCGGCAAGCTAGCGTTGGGCTGCACTACAGCCTCGATCCTAGCCGACACGAACTTACCATGTCCGTGCAGCAGACGGGTGAGTATGTCCTCGTGGTGGCTCCGCGCAGTGCGGCACAGGTGTACCTGCCCATCGTGCGGCGGGAAGCCCGCTAAGGCCACACCCGGCGCGGACTAGCCTATCGTGCATCCAGCGCATGACGTGCTATAATGCCCTGCAAGCATCCGCAGCGGCGCACATCCTGCGCTGGCGGATGCCCGTAACGAGCCGAAGCTACAGAAAGGATTCACGATGAATCGTGCTGATCTGCAAACAATCCAGAGCTATCAAGGCTACCCCAGCCTAACGATTACCCTGCCGACGCATCGCACGTCGCCGGATAACAAACAAGACCCGATCCGCGTGCGGAACCTTGTCACGCAGATGAACAACCGCCTGCTGGAAGAGTTCTCGCGGCGCGAGGTAGAGCCACTGCTCAAGGCATTAGATGAGCTGGTCAATGAGATTGATTACAAATATGCCCTCGATGGCTTGGTGATCTTTGTCAATCAAGATGTCGCCCAGAAGCACTACCTGCCCTTCACGCTGCCGGAACGGGTGATTATTGATGCGAACTTCTTCACCCGCGATCTCGTGTTTGCGCTGAACCGCAATCCACGCTACTGGGTGCTGGCGCTCAGCGAGCAGCCCACGCGCCTCTTTGAAGGGGTGCGCGGTGATCTCGAAGAGGTGCGCTACGGAGCCTTCCCCATGACGCACGGCGGGCCCGGTGGCTCAACCGCCCTGCCCGGCGACCCTGCCGTGAATGCGTCGCTCTACCGTGATGAGAACCACCGCGCCTTCTTCCGCAACGTAGACAATGAGATGACTGCGATTCTGGCGGAAGACCCGCTGCCGGTTGCGCTGGTTGGCGTAGATCGCTACCACTCCTTCTTCAGCGAAGTTGCCCGCAACGCCGACAAAGTGATTGCCAGTGTGCGCGGCAACCACGATACCACCTCCGCCCACGAACTGGCCAAGCTCGTCTGGCCCCCCGTCAAAGAAGCCCTCGCCGCGCAACGCAAGCAGGTGCTGGATGAACTCGATGCAGCAGTCGGAGCGCAACGCTGTGCATCCACGATTGGTGAGGTGTGGCGGTTTGCACAGGAAGGGCGCGGCGCAGTGGTGGTGGTGGAAGAGGATTTCCACTATCCGGCGCGGGTGACAGCCGATGGGATGGGCTTGGAACCGATTGAGACCCCCACCGACCCAGCTGATCTGGATGATGCCGTAGATGAGGTGATCGAGATTGTGCTAGCGAAGGGCGGGCGGGTTGCCTTTGTAGATGATGGCACCCTGCCACAACACGATCAGATTGCGCTGATCCTGCGCTACTAACGGTGATGTGTGAATAGCTGCCTCAAAATGCGAGCCGTGCCCCAGTGGGGCACGGCTCGCTGCGTGTCTATCTGCTAGCGATGCAGCTTGGCGGGTACTACCCACCCACGCCTAGCGCAATCACCGAATTCTGCACGAGGCTCACCAGCGGCGTAGGCAGCAAGCCAAACACGATAGTTCCGACGACAGCGATGCCAATCGTGATCGTCAGCCCGCGATTGAAGATCGGTATGACCTCACGCACCGGCTCATCCATAAACATGCGCATAATTACCCGCAGATAGAAGAATGCCGCAATCGCACTCGACAGCACGCCCATGAATACGAGGAAGATCTGCCCATCTTCCCACGCTGCGGCAAATACAAAGAACTTGCCGAAGAAGCCTGCTGTCGGGGGCACACCTGCCAGCGATAGCATAAACGTCGCCATCGCAATCGCCAAGAGGGGGTAGCGTTTCCACAGCCCCGCGAAATCATCCACGCTCCACGCCATCTCACCGCGCCGCTCCAGCGTAATCAGCACCGCGAACGCACCCATATTTGCCAGCGCATACGCCAAGAGGTAGAACAGGAAGCTCTCCGTGCCGTGCGTGCCCGCCGTCATAATACCGATGGTAATGTAGCCCGCATGCCCCACGCTGCTATACGCTAGCATGCGCTTCATGTTGGGCTGCATCAGTGCGGCAATGTTGCCAAACAGCATCGTCAGGGTGGCCAGCACGCCAAGCACCGGCAGCCAGTAGATCTTGAAGGGAAGCAGCGCAACAATCAGGATGCGGAGCAGCGCGGCAAAGGCTGCGCCCTTGGTGCCCACCGACATAAACGCTGCGACGGGGGTTGGTGAGCCTTCGTAGACATCCGGTGTCCACATATGGAACGGCACGAGCGAAATCTTGAAGCAGAAGCCGATCAGCACCAGTGCCCCGCCGATCAGCACCAGCAACGCGCCCGGCGGGAAGGCGGACCCCACGGCCAGCGAGGTATTCAGAAACGCGCCGATCTCAAACAGATCGAGCGTGCCCGCCCCACCGTAGATCAACGCTATGCCGTAGATCAGAAAGCCCGCCGCAAATGCACCCAGCAAGAGGTACTTCAGCCCGGCTTCCTCAGAGGTGTAGCGCGGGTAGAAGAATGCCGTCAGCACATACAGCGTGATCGAGAGCAACTCGACCCCCAGAAAGACGAGGATCAGATTGGTGCTTTGCCCAAGCAGGATCATCCCACCCGTCGCAAAGAGGATAAGCGGGTAGTATTCGCCCATCTCGATATTATGGTAACTCAGGTAGTTGATCGAGATCGCAATCGAGAAGGCGGCAATCAGCAGCAGGATCAGCGTCAGCGTTGTGCCAAAGCTATCCAACACGACCATATTGCTGAACGATGTGCGGCTGGTGCCCGGCGCAGGCTGCACCGCCAATGTCACCAATGCCGTGACAGCTAGCCCCGCCAGTGCAAGGTAGCCCGTCAGCTTGCGATCTTTGCCGGGCATAAACAGGTCAACCATCAACAGCACCGTTGCCCACGCAAAGATCGTTAGCATCGGGGCAATCACACGCACGTCAATCGCTGGGATCACAATTTCAGGTGGCATAGTGGCTATTGTCCCTCTGCTACAACACTCCTAAAGGCTTGGGCAACCTCGCTAATGCTGGCTTGCATCGGCGCAAAGAACAGCGTCGGAAACAGCCCAATCACGACAATCGGTACCAGCAGCGCAACCATCATGCCGATCTCGCCGCCGGACAAATCCTTGAGTTCGGCATTTTCGGGCTTGTTTACCTCACCCATAAAGGTCTCGCGGTACATCCGCAGCAGGTACACCGCCGCTAGCACCACGCCAATCACCGACACGGCTACATAGCCCCAGCCTAGTGCGGGCGAGATGAATGCCCCCTGCATAATCGCAAACTCGCCGATGAAGCCGTTTAAGCCCGGCAAGCCCACCGACGATAGCACCATCACAAGGGCCAGCCCACCATAAATCGGCATCACCGTCCACAGCCCCCCAAATTCGCTCATCTCGCGGGTGTGGCGGCGTTCGTAGATGTAGCCGACAATCAAGAACAACGCGCCCGTACTCAGCCCGTGATTGACCATCTGCAACACGGCCCCCGTGATGCCAATCTCGTTCAGGGCAAAGATGCCCAACACGATAAAGCCCATATGGCTGACTGAGGAGTAGGCCACCAGCTTCTTCATGTCGGTTTGGGCAAACGCGATCCACGCCCCGTATATGATGCCAATCACGGCCAGAATGCCAATCGCGGGCGCAGCCCATTCGGACGCATTCGGGAACAGCGACAGGTTGAAGCGGATTAAGCCATACGTGCCGAGCTTCAGCAGCACGCCGGCCAGAATGACCGAGCCAGCCGTCGGTGCTTGGACGTGGGCATCGGGCAGCCACGTATGGAAGGGCCACATCGGCACTTTGATTGCAAAGGCGATGAAGAACAGCCCGAACAGCAGCTGCTCCATGCCAAACTCTAACGCAAATGCCCCCGTGCGAATGTCGCCCATAATCTGGGTCAAGCTAAAGCTGGTCAGCTCTGCGCCAGTTGCATCACGGTGCAGGAACGATAAGCCAATGATGCCCATCAGCATCAGCACCGACCCCGCGAAGGTATACAGGAAGAACTTGCGGGCGGCGTAGATGCGGTTGCCACTACCCCAGATGCCGATCATAAAGGCCATCGGGATCAGGGTGAACTCCCAGAACAAGTAGAACAGGATCGTATCCAGCGCAATGAATACGCCGATCATGGCTGTTTCCAGCAGCAGCATCAAGATCTGGAAGTAGCGCACCTGTGCATGGATCGAGTTCCACGTTGCAAATAGGGCAATCGGGATCAGGAAGGTGGTCAGCACCACGAGCCACAGGCTCAGCCCATCTAGCCCCAAGTGGTACGAGATGCCCCACTGCGGGATCCACGCCACCTGTTCCACAAACTGCATGCTCGGATCCGCCGCATTGAAGCGCAACGGCAACGCCAGCGAAATCACAAATGTAAGCAGGCTAACGGCAAGGGCGATGCTGCGGGCAGTTTGGTGCTGCTCACGCGGGGTTGCCAGCAACGCCAGCGCACCAAGTGCGGGCAACCACAGGATCAGCGAAAGATACGGAAACATACCTCAACTCCTGCAACAATAGCCCTAGAGGGCTGTAATCAGGTAGCCGATAATCACGACTACGCCTAGAAAAAACGCTAGCGCATACGTCCGCACAAAGCCGTTCTGCAAGGTGCGTGCGCCATTTGAAGCCCGCCCAAACAGCCGCCCTACGCCATTCACAATGCCATCTATGCCCTGCGGATCAAACACCGCTGCAAAGAAGCCCGCCACGCGCCGATACGCAGGCACAATGGTGCTGTTGTAGAGGGCATCGAAATACCACGCCGCCGCCATCGAATCCCAAATGTCGCCCGTCCAGTGATAGAGTGGGTCTTTGCCATCTACCGTGATCTTATTGGCAAACTTGACCGCATACAACCACCAGCCCAGATAACCACTGCCCGCCGCCAGCAGCGTGGCAAATACCGCCACCCCAATGCTGAACTGGGCTGCTTCTTCGCGCATCACCGGATGCAGCCAGTCGGTCAGCCAGTGCGAGCCGGGCAAATTCAGCGCACCCGCGAGCACCGTCAGCCCCGCAAGGATCACGAGCGGGATTGTCATCACTGACGGGCTTTCGTGCGGGTGGTAGTGGTGATCGCGCTGCTTGCCCCAGAAGACCAACGCCATCTGCCGCCCCATGTAAAAGGCCGTCATTGCGGAGGACAGCACCAGAATGAAGAACACCGGCAGGATGTACCCAGCATCGCCTTGATGCTTCCACGCATGCGCGATGATCTCGTCCTTGCTCCAGAAGCCTGCGAGCGGTACGATGCCCGCCAACGATAACGCCCCGATCAAGTAGGTCCAGAAGGTGGTGGGCATATGCTCGCGCAACCCCCCCATCCGGCGCATATCCTGCGTCTCGTGCGTGCCGTGAATGACCGAGCCGCTACCCAGAAAGAGCAGGGCTTTGAATACGCCGTGCGTGAGCAGGTGGAAGATCGCGGCAACATAGATGCCCATGCCTGCCGCCGCCACCATAAAGCCGAGTTGCGAGACAGTGGAGTAGGCCAACACGCGCTTAATATCCCACTGGGCAATTGCAGCGGTTGCGGCAATGATCGCCGTCAGTGCGCCGACCCACGTCACGATGGCCAGTGTGGTTGGGGTGAAGATCGCATGCGTGCGGGCAATCAGATACACCCCCGCCGTGACCATCGTTGCGGCGTGGATCAGAGCAGAGACGGGCGTAGGCCCCGCCATCGCATCCGGCAGCCACACAAAGAGCGGCAGTTGGGCCGATTTGCCCGTCACGCCAATCAGCAGCAGCAGGGAGATGATTGTGCCAATCAGGAACGTCTGGCCGGGGATGCCCACTGTCACGCCGGCAATCCGGCTTGTTTCCTCGATAAAGCCCGGATACTCAATCCCATTCACCGTCGTCGTGAAGAAATTGAGCGTGCCGAAGTAGAAGAAGATCGCCATCATCGCCAGCAGGATCGCCGCATCGCCAATGCGGTTGACGACAAATGCCTTGACCGCCGCACCCGATGCAGACCGCTTCTCATACCAGTAGCCAATCAGCAGGAACGAACACAACCCCACCCCTTCCCAACCCAGAAAGAGCAGCAGCAGATTGTTGCCCATCACGAGCAACAGCATCATCGTGATGAACAGATTGAGGTAGGCAAAGTAGCGAGCGACGCGCTTGTCGCCATGCATGTAGCCGATAGAGTAGATGTGGATCAGCGTACCGACCCCCGTCACGAGCAGCATCATCACGCCCGCCAACGGATCGAGCATCAGCCCGAATGGGACATTCAGGCTACCTGTGGCAAGCCACGTCCACAGCACTACTTGGTGCAGGCGGGCTTCTTCGGGCAGCTGCCCCAATTGGACGAATGCCAGCAACGCCACGATAAACGCCGCTCCCACCGCACCCACCGCCACATAGCCCGCCGTGCGTTCGCGGGTGTGTACATCAGCAATACGCCCCGTATACAGGGTGTTTATCAGAAAGCCGATAAAGGGTAAGAGCGGGATCAGCCAAATCAGATCAAGCATGGTTGTGTCTTTCTCCTTGCACAGCCCCCAAATGGCTGTAGGCTCGCGCACGGCAAGCTAGCCGTGTAATTGGCTGATCGCATCCACATCGGCAGTTTGTTTGTTGCGGAAGATCGTCACCAGCAGAGCCAGCCCTACGGCAACTTCTGCCGCCGCTACCGTAATCACAAAAAACACCAATACCTGCCCGTCAATGTTGCCCTGCTGCCGCGCAAACGCCACAAACGCAAGATTGGCTGCATTCAGCATCAGCTCCACCGACATAAACACCACAATCGCGTTGCGCCGCACCAACACCCCCAGAATGCCGAGCGTGAACAGCGACGCACTCAAGAGAATGTAGTAGCTTGTCTCAACCATACAATACCCCTTCTCTCCCGTCTATTCCCCGTCGTGCCCAGTGCTCTAGGATGCTTGTTCGGCGGGTTGCCCACTTGCTGTCCGTTCGGCGGCATATTGCTCGGCAAATTCACGCTCCGTCTCGGACAAAGGCCCATACAGGTGCGCCCGTTGGTGCAGCACCACCACTCCAACAATGCCCACCAGCAGGATCACACCGGTGATCTGGAATGGCAGCAGGTAGGTCGTAAACAGCGTTGCGCCGATCAAGGCGGGATCAGCCAACTGATCGAGCAACGCCGTATTTTGGGCTTGCGACTCGGCTGGCTCAGCGAGTAGCGTAATCGTTATCGCCTGCACCATCAAGATCAGCGTCAATACCACCGAGAGCCAGAGCTGCCCCGCCAGCCGATCTTTGGTGCGATCTTCGATACTCTCGACCCCCAGCAGCATCACCACAAACAGGAACAGCACCATAATCGCGCCCGCATAGATCGTAAGCTGGATCGCAAATAGGAATGGCGAATGCAGCAACAGGAACAGCACCGCAATCGCAAAGAAGTTGAGCAGTAGAAACAGCGCACTATGCACCGTGTTACGGGCGACAATCATGCCAACCCCGCCGGCTAAGGCAATCGCCGCAGTCACGAGAAACATAAACAGTTCAAAGCTCATGGTCGGCTCCCTTATAGCTCGATCTGGGCGGGCGGGCTAGGCGTGCGATTGACCTGCTCGAGTACCGGCGGGATCGCCCCGTGACCTTGATCGGGGGGCACAAGCAGCATGTCTTTGGTATAAATTGAGGCGCGCCGATCATAATACGATAGCTCATACTGATGCTCTAGCACAATCGCATTGGTGGGGCATGCATCCTCGCAGTAGCCGCAGAAGATGCAGCGCAGCATGTTGATCTCATACGTCGCGGCGTAGCGTTCGCCGGGCGAGTTTGGCTGCTGCGGGTTATTCTCGGCAGGCACGACAAGGATCGCATCTGAGGGGCATGCCGCCGAACATAGCGAGCAGCCGATGCAGCGTTCCATGCCATTCTCAAACCGTTTGAGTTCGTGCTTGCCACGAAAGCGTTCCCGCACAGGCCGCTTGACTTCGGGATATTCAATGGTGACTGGCTTGCGGAACATATAGCGCACCGTTGTAGCCAGCCCTTTTACCAGATCACCAATCATGGTCACTCCTTCTCTCTCTTGGTAGGACACCGTATGGAATGCGCTGCCCTGCTGCAAGGGCAAGCCGCACTAGCTCGCCACGCCACTCGTCTGCTGGGATGCTGGCGCACTACTCGCCGCGCTCGCCTGCTTGCCTTCCGCCACCGGCTGCACCAGCTCTACCTTGCTCTTAACCCGCCCGCGCCCGCCGATCCGGGCCGCCCCAAAGATTGCCGCAATGCCCAACACAAACAGGATCGCGGTCTGGATGTAGCGGTTATCGGGAACCAACACCACCACCACTGGGATCATCACCAGATTGAGGATGGCTAAGGGCAGGAGCGACTTCCAGCCAAACTGCATCAATTGGTCGTAACGCATGCGGGGCCAAGAAGCCCGTAGCCACACGAGCATAAACAGGAACATGGCCACTTTCAAGAGGAATGAGCCGAGCGACACCAAGCCCACAATGATCGCCGCCGGCCATGGCCCAGCGAGCGCGGCGACCCCATCACCGAGCGTCTCCAAGCCCGGAAACCGCCACCCGCCCAAGAACAGCGTCGTGGCAATTGCACTCATGGCGATCATCTTGATGTACTCGGACATGAAGAACAGCGCAAACTTCATCGAGCCGTACTCGGTGTTGTAGCCACTCGTTAGCTCTTGTTCGGCTTCCACAAGGTCAAACGGGGTACGGACCAATTCGGCAGTGGCACTGATCATAAACAGCAGAAAGCCGAGAATGAGCGGGAAGAAGAACCACAGCCCCTCTTGGGCCAGCACGATCTCCCATGTGCTAAGAGTGCCCCCAAACATGACGACACTCAGCACTGCCATCCCAAACGCCAACTCATACGAGATAAGCTGGGCGGAGGCGCGAATGCCCCCCAGCATGGCGTACTTGCTGTTGCTTGCCCAGCCCGCCAGCGTAATCCCATACACCCCAATCGAGGTGACAGCGAGGATGAACAGGATGCCGATGTTGACTTCAGCCACTTGCAGCGCGTTCCACACCTCGTCGCGCCGCGCCGGATCGAAGCAGGCCGTATGATCGCCATTCAGGTTGAAGCAACCGAAGGGAATCACCGCCCAGATCACAATCGCCGTCATCACCGCTAACACCGGCGCAAGCAGGTAGACTACCTTATCCGATGCGGTTGGGATTACGTCCTCTTTGAAGAAGAGCTTAACGGCATCGGCCACTGGTTGCAGTAAGCCTAGCGGGCCTGCCCGATTGGGACCCACCCGGTTCTGGAAACGCGCTAACAGGCGGCGTTCGTACCACGTCAGGTAGGCAAAGCCGGTTGTCACCGCCAGCGTGATAATGAGGACTTGGACCACGAGAAACACGATCAGGAAAATATCCATTGCACCTAGCCCCTTTCAGGCTAACCGCACAGCTTACTCCGCAACACTGCTCACTGCTACCCGCGTCAAAGCTCCCGTCTGGATCGTTGCGACCGGCAGATCAACCAGCCCCCCCGGAACCAACACACAGCCCGCCGGTAGATCGGGCACGACCCGCGCCGTACCACGTAGGCTGCCTGCTGCCGATGTGAGCTGCACCTGCGCTCCGGCTGCAATGCCGAGCTGGGCGGCATCCGCCGTATTCAGGGCGATATAGCCCGCTGGAATATGGCTTTGCAGCAACGAGTCGTGCAGGAACGGATCGTTGCGATAGGCCAGCGTCTGCACCAGCAGGGCAAACGGATACGTGCTGCTCGCGGGCACTTTGGTTGCTGGTGGCGGGGTCAAGTCAAAGGTGGCTTTGGGCAACTCCGCCCCCGCCGGCACTTGCAAGCCTACCCCTTCGGCATTCGTGTAGCTTGTGCCATCGTAGAAATAGTCTTCATTGGCTTGGCGGCCCCACTCCTTCGTCTGCGCCGTTTGAGCCAGTGCCGTGTGGGTGATGCCGGCATAGCCCGGCACAAGGTCGGCAATATCGGCTGCCACTTCGCCAACAGTTATGTAGTCCCAGCTTTCCTGCGCGGCCACTGGGCTAGCGGTGCTGGTGGTCAAGGTCAGCTTGCCCTGCACGCCATCGCCAGACTTGCCATTGCCGCCTACCGTGCGGGTCACGGTGGTACTGCTGGCGGCTCCCGCGAGAACCAGTTCGCCTTGCAGGGCTTGGGCCACCGCCTGCACAATCTCCCAATTGGGCTTGCTCGCATCATACACCTTGCGGGCAAGGCGGGCCCGCTGCACGCGCCGCTCAGCATTGGTGTAGGTGGCATCATATTCGGCAACATTCGTGCCGGGCAGCACTACATCAGCAAGCTGAGCGGTTGCGGTGAGGGTAGTATCCTGCACCACCAGAAACGCCAGCGCATCGAGTGCCGCCCGCGCTGGGGCGTAGCTGGCAACGGGATCACTGCCCATCAGGTACATGCCCCGCAGCTTGCCTGCAAGTGCCGCAGGCCACATCTCCCGCGCCGTGAGTCCCGCCTGCTTCAGGGGCGCATAGCCTGCCGCCTTATCTGGGCGCACGCCCATATCCAGCGCACCGCGACTATTGCCGCGTGCCAGTAGCGGGATCAGCCCACTGTTGGCAAGCCCGACTTTGCCCCGCAGGATCAACAGATTGGCAAGCAACGCCGAGAGGCTCGCCCCGTGTACAAGCACATCGGCTCCGTAGACAATCAGCAGATGCTCGGCGGCAAGGATCGTCTGGGCGGCTTGTGCGAGGGCTGCTTGCTCTAGCCCACTGAGCTTGGCAACTGCATCGAGCTTGGTCTGCTCCAGTGTGCCCTTTAGTTCAGCCCCGCCAGTCGTGCGTTGCGGGATCTGCTTGGTTTCCGCGCTGACGAGCTTGAGCAGAGCTAGCAATACCTCACGCTCGCTATCGGGGCGATAGTGCAGCGTCTGCGTAGCCGAACGATCCAGCTTGGTCGGGCGCGGGTTGGCAACAATCAAGCTCCCGCCCTGTGTGACAATCTGGCGCAAGCGCAGCATATACAGGGGGGCTTCTTCTTCGGGATCAGCCCCGAATACCAGCACCGCCGTGCCTTTGCCCAGATCCATCAAATTCGTCCCAACCCCGACCCCATACTGATAGCCCACATCATCCAGCGCATACTCACCCGGCACACCGGTGCGGGTATCAAGATTGTTGCTGCCCAGCACCTCGCGGAACAGGCGTTGGAACAGGAACAGGTCCTCATTCGCCAGATGCTCGCCCGCCAAGCCTGCAAGGGCCGCGCCGCCTGCTGCCGCTTGGATAGCGCGGAGGTTGGTCGCAATCACATCGAGGGCCTCATCCCACGTTGCGGGCTGGAGCTGCCCATCGCGGCGCACGAGCGGCGTAGTCAGGCGGTGCTCACGCTCGATGAACCGATGCCCAAAGCGGCCTTTGTCGCAGATCCAAATATCATTGACAGCGGCATTGTCACGCGGCATCACGCGCTGGAGCTGATTGTGGCGCATATCGAGGGTGGTGTTGCAGCCCACCGCGCAGTGGTTGCACAGCGAGGGCACAGAGGTCAACTCCCACGCCCGCGCCCGAAAGCGGAAATCGCTTGTTGTCAGCGCACCGACGGGGCAGATGTCGGTGGTGTTGCCACTGAATTTGCTATCGAAAGGCGGGTCACTCTTGCTAATGATATGCCACTTGCGCCCGCGCTGATCGAAGCCCAACACAGAATCATCGGCAAGATCATCTTGGAAGCGCACACAGCGGCTACACAAAATGCAGCGTTCGCGGTCAAGGTTGATCAAGTCGCCGAGCTTGTAGGGCTTCTCGAAGTGGACCTTGTCGCTGTAATCAAAGCGGCTATTGCCGGGGCCCCACTCCATCGTCAGATTTTGCAAGGGGCACTCGCCGCCCTTGTCGCATACCGGACAATCGAGTGGGTGCGAGGTGAGCAGAAACTCAAGCACACCGTTCTGGGCAAACTTGACCTCTTCCGAATTGGTAATCACCACCATGCCATCGGCAACGCGGGTGGTACACGCCGGTTGCAGCTTGGGGAACATCTGGATGATCGGCTTGCCGTGTTCATTCAACATCGGCTGGCGCGTATCCCGATCTATACGGGGCATCCCAATCGCCACCATACACATCCGGCACATCCCGACGGCAGGCAGGCGCGGGTGGTAACAAAAGACGGGAATCTGGGTGGCGGCAAGGCGAGCAGCATCTACGACATTCATCGTATCTGGCACAGTGATCTGCACACCGTCTACCGTTATGATTATCTCAGCCATTGCATGATTCTCCTATCTCTTCGCAATCTGGCATCCGGCGGATCTTACCGCTGCTGCAACGCAATCACAGGCTTGCCTTTGGCAGAACCGTTCTGGCCATCATGGCCATTACTAGCGGCGCGGGCAACATAGGCTTCAAATTCCTCTGGGAAGAGGGCTAACGCACTCTTGATCGGCATCACCGCACTCTCCCCCAGCAGGCAGAAGCAGTTGCCCTGCATCTGGCGGTAGATGCTGTGCAGCACAGGAATATCCTCAGCCCGCCCGTGCCCCTCCTCCGCAAAGCGGTGCAGCACCTTCACCAGCCAGTGCGTCCCCTCACGGCAGGGCGTACACTTGCCGCAGCTCTCGTGCTTGAAGAACTCATCCATCTTGTAGGCGAGATGGGGCGCACTCACCGTATCGTTCATCACCATCACCGCCCCGGAGCCGAGCATCGAGCCAGCCGCCGCCACCGATTCATAGTCAAGCGGCGTATCGAGGTGCTTATCTATCAGCCACGGCGCGGAAGCCCCGCCCGGAATGATAATCTTCACCGGGCGATCTCCGTGCATCCCGCCGCCATATTCTGGGCTGTAGATCAGCTCACGCAACGTCACCCCGAAGGGCAACTCGTAGTTGCCGGGCCGATTGACGTGCCCACTCAGCGAAAAGACCTTCGTGCCGGGACTCTGCTGCGTGCCATAGGAGCGATACCAATCTACGCCTTTCAATACAATCGGGGGCACATTGGCGAGGGTCTCCACATTGTTAATGATCGTCGGCTTACGATACAGCCCCTCGACAGCGGGGAACGGCGGCTTGTTGCGCGGCTGCCCGATCTTGCCCTCTAGCGATTCCATCAAGGCTGTCTCTTCGCCGCAGATGTACGCCCCCGCCCCACGATGCACGTACATATCAATGTTCACACCTGTGCCGAGAATGTTCTTGCCCAAGAACCCGGCTGCATACGCCTGCTCAATCGCGTGTTCAAGCGTATTCACCGCCGTCGCAAATTCGCCGCGACAGTAGATGTAGGCGACTTCGGCTTCGATGGCAAACGCCGACAACGCCACACCCTCAATCAATTGGTGCGGGTTCAGGTCTATAATCTGGTGATTGTTGAACGTGCCCGGCTCGCTCTCATCACAATTGCACAGCAGGTAGCGTGGGTATACGCCGCGTGGCAGAAACGACCACTTGCGCCCCGTCGGGAAGCCTGCCCCGCCGCGCCCGCGCAAGCCCGCATCACTCACGATCTGCACAATCTCATTCGGCTTCATTTCAGTCAGGGCTTTGCGGTAGGCCACATACCCATCGTGCTGAAGATACACATTAAAATCAGCAATATTCGGGACATCTAGCTCACGCATAATGACATGTTCAGTCAGTGCCATAGGTGGTTCCTTTTCTCTCTAGGTACAAGTACAAGTGGCACATATGCAAATCAGCTACCTTCGGCTGAAGTGGGTGGCGATGATTCGGACAACTCCGATTGGGCGGGGGGGCTGGGGTCCGGCTCAGTGGGCCCATGCCCATTGCTCGCCGCCGCCGGCTGATACGTTGCAAGCCTGCGCTGGATCAGGCGAAAGTTGCCCGCCGCATCTGGCTCGTAGTCTTCGGCGTAGTACCCCGACACACTCTTGCCTTGCGGTGTATCGGCATGCTCGCGCAGAAAGCGAATGAACGCATCGGCCCGCTCGGCAGTCACATCGTAGAAGTAGGACAAGTTCGCCTGCACCACCGGCGGACGTTGGCAGGCGGCAAGGCACTTCACCCGTTGCAGCGTAAACATCCCATCGCTGCTAGTCTGCTCTTCGCTGATGCCGAGCTGCTGCTTCAGCGCATCTATCAACTCCTCGGCTCCGCAGTAGCAGCAGGGCACATCATCGCAGACCTGCACCATCCACCGCCCGACGGGGCGATCATAGTACAGCGTGTAGAAGCCCACCACTTCAAACACAGCGGTTGCGGGCAGATCAAGAATCGCGGCGACCTCGTTGATCACTGCTTCGGTCAAGTGCCCGTAGTGATCTTGGGCAATATACAGCAGCGGCAGCACCACACTACGCGGGCTGGCGTAGCGGGCAAGCAGGCTCTCAATCTGCGTGGCATAGGTTTCTTTTAGCATTGCGGTGTGCTTGCGGCGCGATGGCAAGCTCTCCTTCTCCCCGCCGCGCCGCACTCCTCTCTTGCTCTTGTGTAAGGGGGCCAATCCTCAGCCGCTCGCACGGTTAGCGGTCTACTTCACCCAACACCGGATCCATACTGGCAATCAGGGCAACCAAATCTGCGAGATACCGCCCCCGCGCCATATGCGGCAACGCTTGTAGATTGATAAACGACGGCGCACGGAAATGCACGCGGTAGGGCTTGGGGCTGCCATCACTCACGATATACGTGCCGTGAATCCCACGCGGCGACTCAATCGCACTGTAGGCATCGCCGATGGGCGGCTTGAAGCCTTCGGTCCACAGCTTGAAGTGGTGGATCAGCGACTCCATGCTGTGCGTGATCTCATGCTTGGGGGGCGGCGCAATCTTTCGATCATGCGTCACATAGTCACCGGACGGCATATGCTGGAGCCGCTCAAGGGCTTGGTAGGCGATCTTGCGGCTCTGGCGCATCTCGGCAATGCGTACCAGATAACGATCATAAATATCGCCATTCTTGCCAACCGGAACCTCGAAATCGTAGGTCTCGTACCCAATATACGGAACCATCTTCCGCATATCGTAGGACACCCCCGCTGCCCGCATATTCGCACCCGTCAAGCCTAGCGCAATCGCATTATCGGCGGTAATCGCCCCGACCCCCACGGTGCGCTCCAGCCAGAGCGGGTTGTTCGTCAGCAGGTCTTCGTATTCATCAATATTGCGGCCAAAGCCATCGAGGAACAGCTGCACAGTGGGGCTGAAATCCGCCGGTAGATCGTAGGCTAGCCCACCCACGCGGAAGTAGCTCGTCATCATGCGTGCGCCACTGACCAACTCGAAAATATCGAGGATCTGCTCGCGCTCCCGGAAGGCATACAGAAACACGCTCATCGCCGCCAGATCGAGCGCGTGCGTGCCCAACCAGACAAGGTGCGAGCCAATGCGGGTCAGCTCAGTGAGCAGCACACGGGCAGTCTGGGCCCGTTCGGGAATCTCACACTCGAGCAGCTTCTCTACAGCCAGCACATAGCTAAGGTTATTTGAGAGCGGCGCAAGGTAATCCATCCGATCAGTCAACACGACGGCTTTCTGATAGGTCTTGCTCTCCATCGTCTTCTCGATGCCGGTATGCAGGAAGCCAACATCCGGAGCAACATCCACCACCGTCTCGCCATCCAAATCCACCACAAGGCGCAGCACCCCGTGCGTACTAGGGTGGTGGGGGCCCATGTTCAGCACCATTGATTCGCGCTCACCACGCTGCGCGGGAGCAACCAAATCTTGCGGCGATGGAATTGTCAGTGTACTCATTGAACCTTTCTCTCTCATCGGGGCAACCGCCCGATCATACGTGGCGGATCAACGCACGCTTCTCACTCTTTGGCAAACGGCTTGTGCGCGTAGATGCGATCTTGATTGAACGTGAAGGCTACTTCTTCATAGCCAAGCGGCACATCCTTACGCAGCGGATGCCCGATCCAATCATCGGGCATCAGGATGCGCTGCAACGCCGGATGATCGCTGAACTCGATACCGAGCAGATCGTAGGCTTCGCGCTCCTGCCAATTGGCGGTAGGGAACAGCCCCGTCAACGAGGGCACAACCGGATCGGCTTCAGGTGCGCCTACCTTCAGGCACAGGCGGTGGAAGTGGCGGAATGAGAACAGGTGATACACCACCTCAAAGCGCGGATCGCGCCCCAGATAATCTACACCGGTAACACTCTCCAGAAAGGTGTACTGCAACTCCGCGTGATCGCGCAGCCACTGCATCACGGCGAGCAGACTCTCGCGGGAGATTCGCAGCTTCAGATCGCCGTGCCGTTCGTCAATCTCGGTAATCGTAGCGGGAAAAGCAGCTTGGATCTGAACTAATACCGTTTGGTTATCCATCCTATTCCATACCTGTCTGATTATGCTGATGATGGTGCAGGGCAGGAACGTGCCGATCCGTTCTTGCCCTGTCCCTGCTCCGTTCCGTGTACCCCTGTGCGGTGTACGTAGTCCCTATGTCACCTGTATCAAGCCGGTGTCCTTGTGTTCCACCACAATCTGCTCCTCGTGGGTGTGTGCCTTGCCGCCGATCTTCTCTTGCATCACCTTTGCGTGCAGGCGCATAATCCCGTCAATCAAGGCTTCAGGGCGCGGCGGGCAGCCTGCCACATACACATCCACCGGAACAATCTCATCCACCCCTTGCACAATCGCATAGTTGTTGTACACGCCCCCGCACGAAGCGCAATCGCCCATCGCAATCACCCACTTCGGATCACTCATCTGGTCGTACAGGCGACGTACAACGGGAGCCATTTTGCGCGAGAGCCGGCCCGATACGATCAGCAGATCGGCTTGGCGCGGCGAAGGGCGGTTGATCTCCATGCCAAAGCGCGACAGATCATAATTGCTCGATTGCGCCCCCATCATCTCGATAGCACAGCACGCCAACCCAAAGGTGAGTGGCCACATTGCGTTGGTGCGCCCCCAATTTACAACCGTTTCGAGTGTCGTAGTAACAAAACCAAGATCGCCAGCTTTCTCTTCTAATCCCATCGTAAGGCTCCTTTTTTCCATTCGTAGACGAAACCAACGACCAGCAGCACGAGGAACACGCCCATCACACCTAGCCCATACAGCCCCAGATCACGGAAGGCGAGTGCGTAGGGAAAGAAGAAGATCGCTTCAATATCGAACAAAATGAACAGCATCGCAACCACGTAGAACTTAACTGGGAAGCGGCGCATCGCAGGCCCGATAGGCTCCATCCCGGATTCATACGGTGCGAGCTTGCGCTTTGAGCCACGCTTGGGCCCGAGTACGGCAGATAGTGAGATCACAAACAGAGGGACAAACAGGGACATGAGGAACATGACCAAAATCGGCGTGTAGTCTTGAAGCATACGTCGTCGCTCCTCCCTAACGGTGCTGCTAGCGTTGCTGCATCCAACTGAATTATAACGAGTCTTAGGATAGTTTCGCAAGTGAATTACGAGCTATCACGCCGAGCCTCATGAGCAGGCGGCACTCCATGCTACGCAACGCCGAGCGCCGAGTCGCAATGCACATCCGAATGGTACTAACGGCACAGATTTTATACTCATTCTTACTTCTTGTCAACTCTAGGTTATAACTTCTTCACCCAACTTTTAAGGATACTCCCGGTGGGTAGGCTGTGCAGGGCACGCCGCAAGGCGCGGGTCACAATCGTGTATAATAATTGCCTAGCAGAGCAAAGGCAGAGCGTAAAGCGAAGGAGAGAATCATGTCATCCCCTCGTTATGAAGTTCCAGAAGGACAAACGATTACGGTTCAGCGGGGTAAATTGCACGTCCCTGATCGCCCGATCATCCCGTTTGTGGAGGGCGACGGCACAGGCCCCGATATTTGGCGGGCAAGTGTCCGTATCTTCGATGCAGCCGTTGAGCAATCCTATGGTGGGCAGCGCAAGATTATGTGGATGGAAGTATTAGCGGGTGAGAAGGCTTTCAAGGAAGCCGGCGATTGGCTCCCCGCCGAAACGGTGGATGCCTTCCGCGCCTACCTGATCGGCATCAAAGGGCCGCTGACAACCCCGATTGGCAAGGGTATTCGCAGCCTCAACGTCGCCCTGCGCCAGCTCCTCGATCTGTATGTGTGTTTGCGCCCAGTGCGCTACTTCAGCGGGGTGCCTTCGCCCCTGAAGCGCCCTGAATTGGTGGATATGGTGATCTTCCGTGAGAACACCGAAGACATTTACTCAGGGATTGAGTATCGCGGTGGCACTTCCGAAGCCGCGCATATCCTCGATTTTATCCACCGTTCGTTCGAGCGCGATTTCGAGCAGATCCGCTTCGGCACTGCCGACAAAGTGGCCGAGTTCCGCCGCCTCTCGAATCCGTATGCCACCGGCAAAGTCGAGGTGGGTATCGGCATCAAGCCGGTGAGCCGCACCGGAACTGAACGCCTGATGCGGGCGGCGATCAAGTATGCCATCGAGACCGGACGCAAGAGCGTGACGATTGTCCACAAGGGCAACATCATGAAGTTTACCGAAGGCGCGTTCCGCGATTGGGGCTACGAGCTAGCCGAGCGCGAGTTTGGCGATCACGTCTACACTTGGGCCCAGTGGGAGCAGACCAAAGCGATGCGTGGCGAGGAAGCCGCTAATGCCGAGCAAGAAGAAGCCCTCGCCAGTGGGCGCATCTTGATCAAGGATTCAATCACCGATATTACCTTCCAGCAGGTGCTGACCCGCCCGACTGAGTTTGATGTGATTGCGACCCTCAATCTCAATGGCGACTACCTCAGCGATGCGCTGGCGGCGCAGGTGGGCGGCATCGGCATTGCGCCCGGCGGCAACATCAACTATGTGACGGGGCATGCAATCTTTGAGGCCACGCACGGCACAGCCCCCAAGTATGCCAACAAGGATATGGTCAACCCGTCGAGCGTTGTGCTGAGTGGCGAAATGATGCTGCGCTATATGGGCTGGCACGAAGCGGCGGATCGCATCGTGCGTGGCATCGAGCGGTCCATCGAGAACAAAGTCGTGACGTATGACTTCGCCCGCCAAATGGAAGGCGCAACCAAAGTCAGCACATCAGCATTTGCCGATGCGGTGATCGAGAGCATGCGCGATTAGCAGCGCACTACGTCAGCCTCTACGATTAAGGCAGCCACAGGTGGGGTAGGCGGTAGCCGCCTGCCCCGTACACTCCACCCTAGGCCACGTATACCGCGAAGCCAATCGCCTCGATCAGGCTGCGGTAGCGTTCCTCAAATTCGGCCCAGAACGCATTCATATCTACATAGCTTTGCACGTAGGTTAAAAAGAGCAGATCCAGTGCCGCACTCTCAGCCCAATCCACCGTATCGGTGTAGCCTACCAGCATCGCCGCGCCCGTCTTCTTGGCAAACGCGGCAAGCTCCTGCTCACCCAAATTCATCGTGCCACAGCTGCCAAAGTGGACAATCCAGCCCTTGAACTTGCGCCCCATCGCAGATGCAATCGTATCCAGCGTTAGAGCCGTACCATCGTGTAGATACAGCGTGCCCGCATCGCCGTGAAACGCGAAGTACAAAATATCGTACTCTTTCTGCTTGCTGATCAAATCAAGGTTGTAGCGGAACTCGCCTTCGGTGTTGCACGCAAGGCGGATATAGTTGACCTCATACAGCTGCGAGATCATATTCAGGATCGGCGCAAAAGTCAGCGTTTCATTCTCGATATTCTCATCCCACAACGACTCAAGGCAGGCGATATGCTTCTCGTAATCTTTCACATGGCCCGACACAGATGCAGTTCCTTTCTCTTGGCTACACGATCTTTTATCTCCTGTGCTACCCCGCCTACGAAACAGGGGCAACCACACCATGTGCCTGCCCCTGTCGCTCATCTCTCCTTGATTACTGCCCTGTCGCAAGGCGCACGATCAGTGGCAGGTAGACGCGGCGCGTGCTATCCTGAAGCGTCAGCGTGACGCTGCGCGTATTCGTTCCAGCCGTCGCCTGAATTGTAGCAACGCCAGCCTCAGCCGAGACGAGCGTCGTCGTGAGGAAGCCGTTTTCGTTTGCATTCACCACAACCGTAGTGGTATTGCTATCCGTGAAGCGACCAAGCGTCGTCGTCAAGGTTACAGCTTGGCCCGCCGCTGGTGCGCTGTCCAACACCACCGTCGCGGAAATCCCCGCCGTCGTTGTGCCATCGGCGGGGATGGTGCTGGGCAAGGCTCGCAACGAGCTAAGCTGCAACCCTTCCGATGGTAGCGGCGCACCCGCGCTGAGGGTGTACACGCCCCGATCTGCGGCAGGGTCAGTGTGGGTGACCGCCACAAAGTAGGAGCCGCCCGGCGCAGGTGGCACGCTCGCCCGTAGGGTCGTCTCTTCCGCCGCCAGCACCACATTGCGTAGCTCTGTCGTGCCATCTGCCGCAAAGATGCGTAAGCGTGGCTGCATGCCATCCAGTAGATTGGTCAGGCGCACGGTGAGTTCGCCTGTGAATGTCACGGGCACATTGATGCGAAAGAAATCCACATCACCGGCTTGATCCACCTTACCAAATACATTCACATCAAATGCTGGTAGCACCGTTGCCGTTGCGGGCGTATTGCCGTGATCATCAGCGCGGAAGCCCGTCACCAAGACATTGGTGCGAGCCAGCCGGGTGAAGTTCGTAATCACGGGTGTGGGATCAGGTACGGGGAACAGGGGTAAGCCTGTCTCTGGATCGAATGGGCCCGGTGCCGTCGCCAAGCCACCGTGCGTCAGCTTGCCAGTGCCTGCGCTATTATCTATCCGCACTCGTATCCCATACGTGCCATTTGCTGGATAGTTGCTGACGATCCCCGTGTAGATCCCATCATCCTTTAGATCATCTGGCGCCACTCCATCATCTAGCATGGGGAAACTACGCGGCTCACCATTGGGGAGGATCAGCTCAGCAACCACCCGTAGCCCACTCATCGGCAGGGTCTTTTCGACCGCAGCTTTGAGAATAATCGGCTGCGGGTAGCGGATAATGTCGCTGCCCGTCGTATCCACCCGCGAGGTGAAGGTCTCATTGTCTTCGCCCGGTTCGCCCGTAATCTCGTAGAACAGATCAGCCGCAGCTGCCCCCGCCTGCGCCCGTAGCTGCCACGTTCCCGTGACTGGCGCGGGCACGGTAAATTCACAGTAGACGTTGGGGCGTGCGCCGCCTGAACTCGGCGTGAAGCAGAAATCCGGGCTACGTGGCGGCCCACCACTCGGACTGCGGAGGGTGAGCGTTGCCGTCGGGCTAACACTGGCATACACATTGATTGCCGTTAGCGTCTCATCCACCAAGAATTCGCGTGTCACGGTGCGGCGCGGTTGAATACGCTGGCTGCCCTCTTCCAACAAGGTTTCGACAAGCGGCTCAGCATCAATGCGAGCATCGGCAAGAGCCGCCACAAGCTCCGACACGGCCGTATTAAAGGCATACACATCATCATACGTCTCATCTACCCCGACCACGAAGGCGTGCAAGCCGGCTGTTGCTTCGGCAATCTCATAGAGCAGATCATCGTCCTCAAAGCTGACCTCAACCCCGAAGGTGTAGATTTGCAGATCGTCGGCTTGGTAATCCTGCAACACGGCATCCACCCCAGCCGCCCCGCTCAGGGGTGCGCCAGAGAGCAAGAACACGCTCCCCACATCATCGCCATTGATGTAGGGCGGGTGCTGTTCAAGCATGTCATACGCACGCTGCAACGCCAGCGATACATCACCTGTTGCACCGGTGCCTGTTTCCAAATCCTCAAACAACCTATCCAGCAACTCGTCGCGCACCTCGTCGTCGGTCAAGCGTGTAATCGGGATCACCACCTGCGCCGTTGCATCAAAGCCGATCACACCAACTGCCGAGCCAAGCGGCATGCTGTAGATCTCTTGCTCCAGTGCCTCGATGATGACTTCCAACTGATTGCCCCCAGAAGCATTCGCCGTATTCACCGCAAAGACTCGCGCCGTCTCCGTGTTAAACCAGACAATCCGCAGCTTGGCTCGCGCCGGATTGCCGGGCCGATTTACCGCATCAAAGGAGCTATCCGGCAGATCAAGGTAGTGTTCCCCATTCGGTGCGAAATCCACCAACTCAGGATAGTAGAAACGGGGATAGTTTGCGGCGGTGCGGGCTTGCGGTGGGTCTTGCGCGGGGCGACGCACCAGCATATCCCACACACTCGCGGCATATACCCGCCCGTGAGCGGTGCGGTTGAAGGGGATATTCTCGTAGCTATAATCAGCCGAGAAGTTCAGCCACGCATAGCGGCGTGGGTTGGCCCGATTGAAGCCCTGATCAGGGTCATGCATGAGCGATTCGCGGATCGGCGTATCGGTGCGGGCGGGCGAGCCGAGGTTATCACGATCCAGTGGATCACTGCCACGATACTCATCATAGAGCGAGTAGAAGGCATGCCCCCACTCATGCGCGAGCGTGTAGCCCAGATTGCGTGCGCCCTCATCGCCGATGGTAGTCATATTCTGCTCGTTGTATATATCCGCCATCGCAATATTGCCAACGGCCCGGCGGTAGCCCGACACATACGCGGCGGGGTGTTCTTCGCGCACCCACACCACATCCGCCGTATCCTTAGCTTTGCCGCGCTGGTAGATACTCACCTTGCCCACGATATGGGCGCAGTTGGTCGCCTCATAGATGCCATCCGCAAAATAGCGGATCGCCTGCTCATACTGGCGGCGCAAGGCACTGCCCGCTGGCGCGGCACGGTAGAGCGAAATCGTGACGTTGATTGTGCGTACTGCACAGCCATCCTCCGTCTGCTCCAATCTCAAATGCGCGGGCGGCTGTGGTTCGGCTTGCACCACCGGCTCCGTCGCATCTTGGGCATGCACCGCAAGCGGCACAAACAAACTACTCAATACCAGACTACTCAGCAACAGCATTCGGATCGCTGCTGCGAACCGCACCCCACGTCGAGCATGGACATCCACATGTGATTGCATCGCCATTTCCTTTCTGTGCACCAATCCAACCACCGACGCATCGGCATCGGTGCTCCTCATTCCCACGACATTCCTGAACATTACCCCTGTTGTTCTGGTTTGGGCAGGGGCTAGCAAGCAGTATGAGATGCCCAGCGTAAAGGGTGCCTCAGCTATCATACTATGCCGATCCGTACCGTGTCAATCATTGATCCACCAACGCAGCATGCCGCCTGCCACTTCTCCCAGAAGTGCGTATAATACATGGTGTGAATTGATTGGCTCCCAACATCAACCAGAGGAATTATGCACTTCAAACGTCAGTCCTATCCGGCAATCCCTGCCGCAGACATAACCCCTGAAGCCCTGTTTCGCTCGCGGCGGCAGTTCTTGCGCGGCGCAGGCGCACTCGGCGGGACCATATTGCTTGGTGCGTGTGGGCTAGGCTCACCACCCGCCCCGCCCGCCCCCACGCCCGGTGTAGTTGCCCAACTCACCGATGAACTCGGCGATCCTGCTACGGCCTATGCCGCCGTGATCGGCTACAACAACTACTACGAATTTACCACCACCAAAGAAGATGTCGCAGCAGCAGCGGCAAACTTCCCCACCTCGCCGTGGGAAGTCCAAGTTGGTGGGCTGGTCCGCAATCCGCAGACCTTCGCCGTTGAAGACCTGCTCAGCCGCTTCGATCAAGAGGAGCGCATCTACCGCCTACGCTGCGTCGAGGGCTGGTCTATGGTAATTCCATGGATCGGCTTCCCACTGGCTGCCTTGCTCAAGGAAGTTGAGCCACTGGCCGAAGCCCAATATGTCCGCTTCGAGACAATCTATGCCCCCGACGTGATGCCGGGCCAACAGAGCCGGTGGTACAACTGGCCTTATGTCGAAGGTTTGCGGCTCGACGAGGCGATGAACGATTTAACACTTATGTCAACCGGATTATATGGCAACCAGCTGCTCCCCCAAAACGGCGCACCCCTGCGGCTAGTCGTCCCATGGAAATACGGCTTCAAGAGCATCAAAGCCATCGTCAAGATAGATCTCGTTGAGACGGCTCCGCTCTCGCTGTGGATGGCCGCCGCCCCCAACGAATACGGCTTCTACGCCAATGTTAACCCCGACGTGCCGCACCCGCGCTGGTCACAAGCATCCGAGCGGCGCATCGGTGAGCTAGATCGCCGCCCGACGCTCCCTTTCAATGGCTACGCCGAACAGGTGGCGGGTATGTATGCGGGAATGGATCTGCGTGTCTTCTTCTGATCTGCCAGCCCCCACCCCGCCCCAGCCGGCCGCCTTGCTTCGCAAGCACGGGCTGCTGATCCTTGTGCATATCGCCGCCCTGCTGCCGCTCGTGCTGCTGATCAGCGATTGGCTTCAGGGGCGGCTCGGCTTCAACCCGATCCAAGCCGCAACCTTCCGCTCCGGGCGCATGGCGATCTTGCTCCTGCTGCTATCGCTAGCGATTACACCACTCAATACAATCACAGGCTGGCGCACGATCATCCCCTTGCGCAAGTGGCTTGGCATCTATGCCTTTGTGTATGTATGCGTGCATTTCTTCATCTTCCTCGTGCTCGATTACTTGCTCAATCCGGGCTTGATCGTGGAAGCCATCTTCGAGAAGCCCTACGCCCTCGCGGGCTTCCTCGCCTTCCTGCTGCTGCTCCCGCTCGCGCTCACCTCCACCCGCTACGCCATGCGGCGGCTCGGCAAAAACTGGAAACGCCTGCATCGGCTGGTCTACGTGGCAATGCTCTTGGGCGTAGTGCATTTTGCGTGGTCTCAGAAATCCGACATCCGCGAGCCGTTAATCTATGGCGCAATTGTCGTGGTGTTGCTCGTGCTGCGCTTGCCCCCCGTGCGGCAGGCGATCATTCGCACGCGCCAACGCTACACCCGCCCCCCACACAAGGAACAACCCTCATGAGATTTGGCTACACGATCATCTATGTCACCGATGTTGCCGCAACAGTTGCATTCTACGCGCACGCCTTCGGCATCGTCAGCCGCATGCTGCACGAGAGCGGCACGTATGCCGAGCTAGAGACTGGCCCCACCATACTGGCGTTCAGTTCATTGGAGTATGCCCAAGCCCTATTCGGCCGCGTTACGCCGCACGAGCCGCACACCCCCCCCGCCGCGGTTGAGATCGGCTTGGTGACAGAGGATGTAGATGCCGCATACGCCCGCGCCGTTGCCGCCGGAGCCGCGCCCGTGCTACCGCCCGCCCTCAAGGAGTGGGGCCAGACGGTGGCGTATGTGCGCGACCTGAACGGCTTCTTGGTCGAGCTGTGTACACCGCTAGGGTAGCGGCGAGCGGGGCGGGCATAGCTCACCCCGCTTGGTGTTGCTCCTCGATCAATGCAAGCTGGCGAGAAACCTCCTCTACCGCAATGCGCTGCTTGCGGTAGAAATCCGACTCGCTCATCGAAAGGCGATTGGCAACATCACGAGTGCGCTTGCCCTGTAGGTAGCGCAGCTCCAGAATGTTGTACAGCGTCCACTCTGGCGCATTCGGATCAAGCTGTTCATCGGGGCGCAGATTGTTGATCGCTTGGCGCAGCACGGCCTGCAAGGCCCGCGTTGGGCTGCCGCTATGTTCGTGCAGCACCAAGCGCACCGCGTGCAAGCTCAACAACGGGCTATCCGACAGCTTCGGGCCACCCCAATAGTGGGTCAGCGCATCCTTGACCCACTGCGTAAACTGTTCGCGAGAGGCGGGATCGGGCGTACTCAGGGGCAAGGCATCGCTCAGCGTCTCGGTGTTGGTCTGCTCAAGGTGCGAGGTAAGCTGCTGCAAGGATTGCATCTCAGGGCCTAGCCCGCGTAGCATCGTGAGCAGTTGCTCTTGGATCTCAACCGTCGTGAGCGCAAGCTCGATCTGATGCGTCAGCGCATCAATCAAGTGGATGACCTCCGGCGTAAAGTGCCCATTCTGATCGGTGGTATCGTGGATAATTTTGGCGTGCAGCTCTAGCCCCAACGCCCCAAGAAACTGCCCATCTGGGCTGTGCAACGGCAACAGACGAATGCCGTCGCTCTCCCAACTGGTATCATAGGCAACCAGCAAGCCCTCTTTGTGGATGGGCGTATGCGCGAGGCGGGTGAGGATCGCCTCGCCCTTGTGTTGCTGGAGAAAGGCTTCGATCCGCTGGCGATCCCCCGTCGTTGCGCCGAGGGTGGCATTCGTGCTGCCCGCCACCAACACAAAGCCGGTCCGGATCCCTAGTGCGCCACACACCGCAATCAATGTATTTTCGAGCAACTGGCGCAGATCGGCGCGGGTGAAGGTTTGGCGCGGCAAGCTGCGGAGGTAGGCGATCTCATTCTGATCCTGCTGATGCACCAGCGTATCGAGCAGCGGGCGCAACCACGAAATCAGCAACGGCATCAGCACCGTCATAAGCATCACGGCGAAGGTAATCAGCGTATCGGCGGGCAGCCCGATCAGCATCTCTAGGGCCGGAACTACCTGTAGCAGCAGAATGATCGTCACCCCTACGAGGGGGCCATACAAGCCCCAACGGGTAAAGTCATACTTGATCAGGCGATCCGGCAGGGCGATCACCTGAAAGGCGATGCTGTAGGTCATCACCGTGAGCATGCCCATGACCCCCACGCTAACCACCGCCGCAAAGAGCAGAACCACCCCTTGCCACACCTCCGAGGCAATGCTGGTTGCCAGCGTGAGGTAGGGGAACACGCCCAAGCCGGGGGCCATGAAGGTGAAGGCAAGGTAGGACATCCGCCGCCGCTGGCCGGGCGTGAGGGCTTGCCGCCGCGCTTGCAGGATTGCCCGCAGCAGCAGCAGCATACTCACCGCCAGCCACAGCACATACACCGCAAACAACGGGCCGCCCTGCACCTGATTGACCACACTGTCGGGGATCCCGCCCTGCACAATCAGATCGGTATTGAGGGCTAGCCCGAAAACAGGGCACTGCCGAGATACCCCCCCCAGATCAGCCAGTGCCGCCGCGAGGTAATGCCGGGCCTGCGTGGCCAGAGCGACAAGCCCAGATGCAGATAGGCCGCGGGCACGAGGCCAATGCCGAGCCACTGTGCCCGTAGCAAGAATTGGATTGTGTCGGGGCGCACCGCACGCGCCACCAGAATATCGCCACCGTAGACAATCACGACGCTGAGCAGCAGGACACACAGCGCACGCGCCGTACCGTTGCGCCAGTTATGCGCGATTAGGTAGGCAAACAGGGAGAAGACTACGATGACGACAGTCGCGTTCAGCAGTTCGTTTAGCCACTGCAACAGCACAAGATACATAAAGGAGCCACTGCTTCTGCCGTTATCACCACACAGACTTGGGGCAGGTGTTGATCGGTTGCCACATCATGAAGCATATTATAGCACGCGCACACTGGTCACAGGCAAGCGTTACGCCGTGCTATCGGCGGGCGGCGGCACAGCGGCCGAGGCGGGCGGTGTCAGGGGCTGCGTGCGAATCACCGTTGCTGCCGTTGGCTCATGCACCGCCACCCAGCGCAAGCCGAACCAGATCACAAGGACGATTGCAAAGTAGATCACCCCCACCAGCATCCAGCCCGCCGCCAAGCCACTCATATAGGCTTCGCGGTAGTTGCTCATCAGCAACGCACTAACCAGTTCGGGGGGGATATTCTCAACGGGCAACATCGGCTCCTCATTCTGCAACACCGCATTGAGGGCAGCAACTGCATAGTCAAGCTGTTCTGGGGGCAAGCCTTGCTCAAGCGCACGCTGCTCCAGTGTGCGTTGCCCCACGCTGATCAGAATGGCCGAGAGCAACAGCCCGCCAATCGTACTCCCGGCTGCGCCCGCTGCACGGCTCATCCCAACATTGATCCCTACCAGATCTTTCGGGATCACATTCAAGAAGGCATTACTCCACGCGCTAGATGCGATCAGGTAGCCAAACGTGAAGATCACCATCGGGGCAATCATCAGAATGTACGGCGTGGTCGTGCCCGCTCCCGCCGTCAGCAGCATGCCGGTTGCCATCAAGCCCATCCCACCTGCAATCAGCAGCGGCATGCTGTAGCGTTCGGTGAGTGTAACCGTCGGGCGCACCAAGCTAAGCATCGTGATCAAGAACGGCAAAAGCGCAAAGCCACTCAACACAAAGCCAAATTCGCGCACCACAAGAAAGTAGTTGTACAGCCGCATAGGGTAGTTGATCAGCGCAAAGCTCAGTGCCGCTGAGATGAATAGCAGCATCGTTAGCGCATACACCGGAACCTGATGCACATTCTCGGACTCACGCGCCGAGCGTTGCTGCCACCGTGCTACCCCAAACGAGATCGCCCCCAACCCGATCAGAATAATGCTAATGAAGATGAAGCGCAACCCCCCGTTTATAATGAACTGCACCAGCAACAAGCCGTACATCAGCCCCAGAAAAAGCAACGACCACACCGCTGCCGCGAGTGCATCAGCCCGGCGAAAACCACCGAGTGCTTTCGAGAAGGGCAGGTAGTTCCATGCCAGTGCCGTACCGAGCGCGCCCGCCACAATTGGCGGGATCAGCGTCGCCCGCCAGCCGAAGTTGGACTCGATCAAGATCGCTAGCAACGCCAACAGGCTCGCGGCAGAAGTCGTGATCGTGTACAGCACAATCGCAATGATGCGTTCTTCACGGTCATCGAAGATCGTGCGGATCGTGGCCAGTGTGAGCGGCAGCACCATCCCACCACAGATCGCTACCAAGATCCGCGCAGTGATGAACCACTCGATAGACATGGCACTAGCAACCAGCACATTGCCCGCTACGTAGCCTATCGCCCCAAACAGAAACACCCTGCGCCGCCCAAGCAAATCGCCCAAGAAACCGCCGAGCAGCATGCTGGTCATAAACAGGATGATCGTGAAGCTGTTCAGGATTTGGAACTGGTGAAAGCTCGCCCCAAACGCATCATGCGGAATCCGCAAGCCCATGTGGTGCAAGCGCGGCTCAACCAGTTCGGAGAAGGCAACGATACAGCATGCTGCCAGTGCCCCCCAACGGCGCGGATCACGCTCGATAGTCTGTAAGGGTATCCGGGCACTTGCCTGTGCAGATGTAACAGCTTGCTTCACAGCACACCTTCCTCACGCTTAGGCGATATTAACGATTACGCGCTACCTTTGAATCTGTCCTGTAGTAGTGTACTGCGAAGGGGAATACTATGTCAAACGCCCACTCGCGCGAGGCAAGCTAGGGCAATCCGGCTATTCCGAGTTATCCATACTGCGGACGTTATTACGCCCCTCTTGATGCCACGCCCCACGCACATTTAGCACCAGCGCACACTCGCGCACCACGCCGCTTGCATTGCGTTCGATGACTACCCCATACTGCTGGTTCTGCTGAATGCGGCAGCGCATCAGGGTAATATTCGAGCGTTCTTGCAGCACCACCCCTGACTCGCCGTTGCCACTGATCTGGCACTCATCCAGCAAACCGCCCGCATCCTCATCGGCCAGCACCCCCGCCTGTAGCCCATTGCGGATCTGGCAGCGTTTGATAATCGGGTTGCTGCCGGCGTGCAAGGTAACGTTCGCCTGCGTATTCGCGTAGATGTCGCAGCTTTCAAGGGTGCCCTCCCCGCGCCGCGTAAACCACACCCCTTCGGCTTTGCCATCGTAGATCTGGCACTCGCGCAGCACAATCGCACTATGCTCGGCAATCGTCACGTTTGCATCGGTATTCGCATAGATCTGGCAGCCTGTCACCCGTCCGAGGGCGTAGGCGTGGGCGTAGATGCCACTGAACCAACCACTGTGGATCTCACACCGCCGCACCGTCGGATCGCCACCCTCTTTGATCTCCACCCCTGCCGCTTGGTTGCCCGCAATCGTGCAGTGTTCAATCGTACCCGTGCCTTGCTTGTAGACAAACACCCCCGCGCCACTATTGGAACTGATCGTCGAGTGGCGGATCAGCGGGTTGCCGCCAAAGCTCACTGCGACACCTGCGCCGCCATTCGCAAGGATTTCGCAATCCTCAATCACGCCTAGCCCATTCTCGGTGACAAAGATGCCACTGGCAAGCCCGTACTGGATCTTGCACCGCCGAATGATCGGATTTGCGGCATTGCTAATCTCGATGCCCGCACGGGTGTTGCCGAAAATCTGGCAATCCTCAATGGTGCCTTGTGCGCCATCGTAAATATCAATCCCGGCGGCTGCGCCATTGCGAATCGTGCAGTCGCGCACCAGTGCCGCTGTGGTGCTGCCGTGCAGCGAGAGGCACGCCAACGATTCGCTAGTGATTGTGCATTGCTCAATCAGGGCTGAGCCGTGCGCCACCGTCACTGCGAAGAACGGCTCCAATGGGGCAACTTTACGGGCAACCAGTGTGAGGTTGTGGACATCCACTTGATCGCTCAAGATCGTGAGACACGCCGCATCGCTACTCTCAATAATCACATCCCCCGCCAAGCCCTCACCAATCAGCGATACGGGCTGCTCCAGCGTCAGGCTCTCGGCGTAGAGACCGGGCTGGATCACGATCCGCTGAGATGGTTCAGCTGCCGCCAATGCTGCGGTGATCGTGGCAAAGCCGGCATCTTTGCCACAGCCCACCACCAACGCCGGCAACTCCAGATGATCGCCGAGAGCTTGCCACATTTGGGTCGCATCCTGAAACCGTTCGGCTGGCGCGTATGCCAGTGCCCGCTCCACCACTGCCGAAGTCTCGGCCGCAATTGAGGCATTGAGCTTCTGGATTGGCACGAGCGGGTCAGGCTCACCGAGCGAGAGGGCCAGCGCACGTTGCAGCGCACTCGGCGGCACGTTCCCCGTCAGGAGCAGGTAGAGCGTTGCCCCTAGCGCATACAGATCGGCCGCAGGCGTAAGCGGCTGACCGTGTAGCTTTTCGGGGGCATAGAAGACAATATCATTGAGGTCTACCGCATTCTGGATCAGGCTGGCAAGGGGCATCGAGTTGAGTTCAATATCCACCAGCACCACCCCGCGCCCAGCTACGACACGCAGATTGTGCGGCTTGATGTCGCCGTGCGTGATGCCATTGCCTACTGTTTGCAGCGCAGTCAAGGCTTGGAGCACCTGCTCGGCCCAATCGAGGACATCGCGCGTCGGGAAGGGGCGCATCTGGTGTTGCTGCATCAGCGTCCACAGATCATCGCCCGTGATCAGCTCGCTGACGAGGAAGCAACCTTCGTTCGCCACAAACACATCTACGACCCGCGCAAGGTGCGGATGTTCGAGCGGCAACAGGCGTGTGCCGACTTGCATAAACTGCGCTTCAAGTGGCGTATTCGCTTCAGCTTCATACAGATGCTGGAGCGATACGCGCTGCCGTGTGCGCCGGTCTACTGCCTCATACACTGCCCCCGATACGCCACTGCTAAGCTGGCGCACAATCAAGTAACGCCCGTGAAAGAGAAACCCCGGCTTTAGCACGACGGTTATCCGTGGGGGCGTGTTTGATTGTGTGGTTGATGATTGCAAAGCGTTCAGCATCACTACTCTTCAGATGTGGCCGACTGTGCATGCTGTTCATCATTGAACAATCGTGTTCGGTGGTAAACCTTCGTGGTTTATACATAGCAAGCGCGAATTGCCCGGTGAGTGATATGTTTCACTACTATGTTATTTTAACACACATTGTCCCCTCTATTACTGTGATGAGTTATCCGAATTGAAAGGGTTAAAACTAGGCAAAAGGTATCAGCAAAAAGGCGTGGCGTGGGGAATATAAGGGAGTTCGGCGATATATCCTGATCTACAGCAATGAGCTAGGAGCCGTGCTAGGAGCACAGCTCCTGTTGCAAGCTGTGTCACTAGCACGACGTTACACCGTCTCCGCTTTGGCTAATCGTTGTGCATCACCGTTAGCATCTCATCCACCCGAGTCACTTTGACTCGCGGGCGGCCCTGCGCCGTCCCTACCGCAACCTCATGCGTATCGAGCTTGCGCCAGTGCGCGTAGGTAACATAGTCTGGCTTGCGCTCTGCCAGCAGTGCCTCAATCAAGGCTGGATCGCGGCGGGTATCATCAATCCCCGCCAGCGTGGGTACGTCTGCCACCATTGCATCTACGGTCTGCACGGCATCCGGCTTGTTCGTGCCAATCACACCGGATGGGCCCCGTTTCGCCCACCCGACGACATACTCGCCGGAGATGACGTGGGCACTGCCCGCCTCGCGCAGCACCCGCCCTCCAGCGTTAGGGATCACGGCGCGGTTCTCGTCAAAGGGGACATCCGTAAGCGGGACACTCTTGTAGCCTACCGAACGCAGCACCATGCCCGCTTCCAGCGTCTCAAACTGCCCCGTCCCCCGCGGGCGCATACTGCCATCGGCTGTCTGGTATAGCTCGTTACGCTCGATCCGCACCGCCGCAACCTGCCCTGCCGCCCCGATGATTTCGACGGGCGAAACCAGAAACCGCATCACGATGCGGCGGTTACCTGCTACCACCGCACGGGTCGCGTAGGAGCGCAGCAACTCCACATTGCGGAGCGCGGTTTTGTCATCGGCAAGGGCGGCTTCGCTTTGCGGATCAAGCTCGACATCCGCCGGATCAACCACCACCGACACCCCTTCGAGTTCGCCAAACTCCTTCAGTTCGGGATTGGTGAACGCGGCTTGGGCTGGCCCCCGCCGCCCCAACATCACCACCTCACGCACCTTGCTCTCACGCAGGGCTTCCAGCGCGTGATCGGCAATATCCGTCTTGCCCAGATAGTCTGGGTTGGCCGAGAGGATCCGAGCTACATCCATCGCCACGTTGCCATTGCCCACCACCACCACCCGCTCATGGCTCAGATCGAAGTGCAGATCGCGGTAATCCGGGTGGCCATTGTACCACCCGACGAAGATCGTGGCGGGATAGCTCCCAATCAAATCTTCCCCCTCAATCCCCATCCGCCGATCCGACTGGGCCCCAACTGCATACACAATCTGGTCGTAGTAGTGGCGCAGATCAGAGAGCGTGATGTCTACGCCCACCGTCACGTTGCCGAAATAGCGTACACTGGGGTTGCTGGCGATCTTGTCATACACGCGCACCACCGCCTTGATGGATTGGTGATCGGGGGCAACCCCCTCGCGCACAAGCCCGAAGGGAGTCGGCAGACGATTGAAGAAATCTATCGAACATACCACCTCACTGCGTTTCAGCAACGACTCGGCGGTGTAGAAACCGGCAGGCCCAGCACCAACAATCGCAATCCGCACCGGACGTTCAGGGCTACCAAGTGTGTGGGTCATAGCTCTTTCTCGCTTCCTTGCTTATCCGAACCAATCCTGTTTGGCTCAGCACATGTTTAGGTTTGTATGGCTCTGTTGGGCTATCAATGTAGCATGAGGCGGCATGCCTGTCAACCTTGCCATGCTATAATAGCAGGTAGGATGTTCGGACAGGATGCCGTCGCTGCATCGCATCAGAAAGGATCTTTGCCTGTGCCGTTCGCACCGCACCTAGCCCACCTATCATGGAAATCTATGCTGCTGCTGTTCGCCTATAGCTATCTCGCTGCGCTACTGCTGTGGGTCGCCTTGCACCTGCTCTATGGGGATCGCTGGTGGTGGCTGTTTCTGCTCACTGCGCTGGCGTTCTACCTGTTCTTGCCCGCCCTGTTGCTGCCCCCGCTTGCTCTTGTCACGCGCCACCCGCCACTGTGGGTCGGCTTTGGGCTGGCCGCCGCCGTGTGGCTGGGGCTGTTTGGGCGGCTCTATCTGCCGCACTCTGCACCCGTGCTTGCCAATGATACCACCCTCACCGTGCTGACCTACAACGCCCTCTACCACAATACAGAGGTCGAGCGGATGGTTGCCGCAATTCGCGCCAGCGATGCCGATCTGGTTGCGATCCAAGAACTGAGTGAGGCAGGCTTGCACGCAATCCAAGCCGAACTCAGCACCCGCTACCCCTACCAGATCCTTGCCCCCGCCGAGAATACCGCCGGCATGGGCTTGCTCAGTCGGTACCCGCTCACGCCCCTGCCGCCCTCCGAGTTTGCGCTGCTGCCGCTCTCTGGGTGGGTGGGGCAGCCCCAGCTCGCCACCCTAGATTATCACGGGCGGCAGGTGTTGGTCTTGAATATCCACGCCCATTCAACTAGCTTGGGCTATGGCGGCCCGTTGCGCTTCAGTCCGGCCGAGATGGAGCAATCGGTGCGCCAGCGCGAGGCGCAGATGCACGCGCTCGCGGCCTTTGCCCGCAGCCGCTCTGAACCGTTGCTGATGCTCGGTGATTTCAACACGGGCTACCCCAGCCATGCCCATCGCATCCTCAGTGCCGCGATGCAGGATGCGTGGCTCGTGGCAGGGCATGGCGTGGGGCATACCTTCCCCGGCGCGAACATCCCCGGTAGCTCGCGCCCAACGGTGCTGGGCATGCCGATCCCGCAATGGCTGATCCGCCTCGACTACATCTTCTACTCAGCGCACTGGCACGCCACCCATGCCGAGATCGGGGTGTGGGATCAACGCTCCGATCACCGCCCGGTGCAGGCCGTGCTGGTGCTACGCTAATACACCAAGGCCATCGCGCCGAGCGTCAGCCCCGCCCCCGCCCCGATCAGAGCCAGCCGATCACCGCGCCGGATGCGCCCAGCATGCACGGCCTCGCTCAAGGCAAGTGGGATCGAAGCCGCTACGGTATTGCCGCGTGTTGCGAGATTGGACACCACCTGCTCGACTCGAAAGCCAAGCCGTTGGGTCAGCAAATCCAGCCCGTGCTGGCTGGCTTGATGCGGCACCACCGCCGCTAGATCCTCCCGCTGCCAGCCTGCCTCCGCAAAGAACGTATCCAGAAATGGGGGCAGGGTGCGAAAGACTTGCAAGTACGCTCGCGGACCTTCCATGTGAAACATGTTCATCTCCGGCGTAGTGGCAGGATCATTCGGGTGATGCCGCGTACCGCCGCCCAAGCCCACGATATACGCCGAACCGCTGCTGTAGGTGGCAAAGCGTGTATGGCAGATCGCGCTAGCTGAGCCTGTCGGTGTGCGCCGCAGCACTACTGCCGCCGCCGCATCGCCAAACAGGGCCGCACTTTCCGGCTCGTGCGGGTTGAGCGAGGTTGAGGCAATCTCGCTTGCCACGATCAATGCCGTCTGATACACCCCTGCCGCAACCTGTGCCGCCACCAGATGCAGCCCAACCAGAAAGCTCATACACGTTGCATTTACATCAAAGCAGATACTCTGCCCTTCCGGTGCGCCGAGTGCATGTTGCAATAGTACCGCCGTGCAGGGAATGAGCTGCTCTGCGCCCGTTGCCGCCGCCACGATTACGTCAAGCTGATCGGCGCGGATGCCGGCGTGGTTCAGGGCCATGTGAGCCGCCGCTACCCCCATCCCGACGGTGGTTTCGCCTTGGGCAAGATTGGCGTAGTGGCGCGTATGTACACCAGTCTTCGCGGCGATCCAATCATCGGTCAGTTCAAGGCGTGTCGCAAGGTCGCTACTGCTGATCTGCTGCTGGGGCAGATAATGCCCGATGCCAGCAATTTGGAGAGGGAGATGAGTCATCGTATGGTAGTCCTTTCATTCGATAGCACGCACGATAATCCGGCGACGTTTCACGCCGGGCGTGAGCGGCCCAAGCTCCGGCAGCACCTGCACCTGTGGCGGCACACAGCCGAGTTGCACCGCCGCCTGCTGCACCCGCGCCTGCACCGCCGCCGCTAGCGCAGCCGCATCGGTGGGCGGCGATAGACCAAGCCGCACGCGCCACTGCCCCACCTGCACCTGCTCCAACTGATAATCTGTAACCCCTGCAAGGGGCACCCGTTCAGGCCCATCATTCCCGCTGAGTGTCCCCACCCCAACCATCCAGCGCACGCTGGCAACGGGCACAACGCGCCGCCCGCGCCCTTCCCTGCACGGCAGGTAGAGCAGGTCGCTTGCGCGCCCGATCACCGCCTGTAGCACGGGCATGCCTGCTCTACACGGGCATGGTCGCGGATCAACTTGGACAACATCATCGAGCGCAAAGCGTAGCATCGGCTGGGTGGTGCGCCACAGATCGGTGATGATCGGCTGCATGTAGCCCAACGCCGGATCAGCATCGGGCACGGGCACAAGCTGAAAGGCGAGCAGATCGGCTTGTAGGTGCAAGCGTCCGGCTTGGCACGTTATCGCCAACACCCCCTCTGTCGCCTGATAGATCTGCTGCACGGGTACGCCCCACCGCGCCGCTAGCAGGGCGTGATCGTGTGGCTCTAGCACCTCCGCTACACTCACCAGCCGCTCTGGGTGCAGGTGCGTGGCAGCAGGCAGCTGGGCCAGCTGCACCAGCAGGCTGGGCGGGGCAACGATAGCGTGGGGCTGCCATTGCACCAATTGGGCCAGTGCCTGTGCTGGCTCACGCTGCGCCGCCGCAAGGCCAGCGTAGCGCACCTGCACCATGCCCCCGCTAGCTGCCGTGTAGAGTTGGTTGGGGGCCCGCAGGAACAGCGCAACGCGGTAGCCAGTGCGGGCGTGGTGCAGCATGTGGGGGAGCGGCGGCAAGGCGCGGGCGAGGATCACCCCAGCCCAGATGGCCCGCTCGGTGGGGCTTGCCAGAAACAGCCCGCGCTGGGCCGCCCCCGCCGTGCCCGATGAAAAGCCCGCACTGATCGCGTGGGGCAAGCTCTGTGCGATCTGGTTGGGCTGCTCGGCGGCCTGTGCCACCGCCGCCGCCGCCGAACGGGTGATGCCATAGGCATTAAACGCCGCAAAGTCGGCCAATTGGTCAGCACGCTGGATCACTGGCAGTTGCCGCCACGCCTGCTGGGCCTGCGCCAGATCGTAGCCTGCCGCCTGCCAGTGGCGGCGATAGCCGGGCGTGTGCTGCCACGCCCACGCGATCATGCGTTGGGCCTGTTGGTGCTGGTACTGGCGCAGGCGTGAGCCGTGCAGGGTGTGCCAGCGTAGGTGGGCTTGGAGCCAATGATACGCCGTAACAAGGGTCATATTCACGGTGCTAGCACAGGCGCAGCTGGGCGCGTCACATAGGCGAACATAGCCGGGCAGTGGGTCGGGATAATCCGCACAGCAGGGCGGGCATGGGCAAAGTGGTGCAGCGCGTGCAAGGTCTGCCCCACCGCCACCGGATCATCTACAAACAGGTGCGTCAGGCGGTGGGGCGGGCGCAGCTCGCGGTAGGCTTCCGTCGTCCAGCAGCCATCTGCGGCAAGCAAGATGGCGCCCGTGTGCGTGTGGGCAAGTAGCCCGATCTGCCCCCGCGCATGGCCCGGTAGCCACACGGCCTGTAGCACGCCATCGCCAAAGAGGTCGCACGTTGCACCGAGCGCGGGCAGTGGTGGCCCCCGAAAATCGGCGGGCGGGAGCAGGCGCACCCGCTCGGCAAAATCGGGCGGGAGCAACGCCGGAATGAAGCCGCGCCGCAGAGCCGCTAGCCCGCGCCGCCCCTGCACATGGGCGTAGGCGGGCGCACTGGCGATCAGGCGGGCGTGGGGGAAATCGTGCAACCCGGCGAGGTGATCGGCGTGAAAGTGCGAGATGATGATCGTGCGGATCGCCTGCGGATCAATGCCGAGCGCGGGCAATTGGGCGATCACGCTCTGCTCTGGGCGGATGTGCAACGGTGTTGCAAGGCGATACAGGCGGTAGGGCAAGCGTTGCGTGGCCGTGAGCATACGCGGGGCATAGCCACTATCCCACATAATCCAGCCGTGCTGCGGGTGGTGCAGCAGCGCAACCAGCGCGTGGCAATCCAGCGGCTGGTGCGGTGCGCCGCGCATAACGTGGTGGGCAGAGACGCGGCAGAAGCCAGTATCAAGCAGGAGCCAGTGATCAAGCATAGCGGTGTTCTCAGGTGTTGGGTATCAGGTTGCGGGTGGCAGGTATTGCGTGGCGGGTGTTGACCCCTGTCACCTATGCCGCTAGCCCTGCGAGCGTGCGCTCAATCCCTTCCTGCACACTAACCAGTGGGGCATAGCCGAGATCACGCTGGGCGGCGGCAATGTCATACGTCTGCGAGCGAGCGAGGATCGCTACGGTGTAGCGCGTCAAGAGCGGTTCGCGGCGTGTCAGGGCGGCGCGTGCTTCCAACATTGTAGCATACGCCAGTGCTCCCCGCACGGAAACGCGGCGCGAAATCGGGGCAATGCCGCGCCGCGCTAGCACCTCGTGCAGCATCGCCCACACCTTGATATGCTCATTGTTGGTGATATGGTAGGTATGGCCTACGGCTTGCGGTGCGGTGCGGGCTAGTTGCAGGGCATGCACCACATTGTCTACGTAGGTTAGGTCAATCAAGTTCTGCCCAGCGCCGATCTGGGGCAGGCGTTGGGCTTGGGCGGCGGCAATCAAGCGTGGCAGCAAGGTTGTGTCGCCTACCCCGAACACCGCTTTGGGGCGCATAATCACCGTTTCGACTTGGGCGGCAGCTTGGCGCACGCGCTGCTCAGCGATCATCTTGCTGGCCGAGTAGGCCGAGATCGGGCGGCGCGGGTAGGGCGCGGCTTCAGTTATGTTCAGTTGGTCGCGCCCATCAAAGACGACACTCGGCGAGGAGACATGGATCAGGCGGCGCACATTATGCTGAATGCAGCCGCCGATCACGGCTTGGGTTCCGCCCACGTTGATTGCTCGGAAATCGCGCCACCGCCCCCACGGAGCCGAAAGCGCACCAACGTGATACACCACATCCGCACCAGCACAGGCCGCAAAGACCTGCACAGGATCACGCAGATCGGCTTGCACCGCTTCGGCTCCCGCCGCCAGCACATCGCTGACGCGGCTGAAGTCGCGCCCCATCAGGCGCACGCGCTGCCCTGCTGCCAGTAACGCTCGGGCCAGATGGCTGCCGATGAAGCCGGTTCCACCAGTGATCAGGATCGTCATAAAGGCTACTCCTTCGTCGGGTGTCAGGGACTAGGTGTCGGGTGTTAGGTGTCGGGTGTCAGGTAGCAGGTGGAGCGGAGCGGGCTGTGCGGAGCATCCCCTCCGCTACCGTGCTACCTGTCCGGCCTGTTCTGCGTGGTTTGTCCGCCTTGAGACCTCGCACCTGAGACCTCGCACCTGCTACTGTGCTGCCTGTCTGGCCTGTTCTGCGTGGTTTGTCCGCCTTGAGACC
>JAAUTZ010000080.1 GCA_012031225.1 Chloroflexaceae bacterium | reverse complement strand
CCACACATCCTCCGGCAACCCACCACCACCCACATCGCCCCCGCCGCACGCCCCACCCCGCTCCCGAATCTCCCCAAACAACGCCCCGCTGATGCGTCCCGGCTCAACGCCCCCACAAACACACTAAACTGCACCCGCTCCAACCCATAATCCAAACACGCATCCGCCACCCGCTGCCGCGCCCGATCATCCGAAATATCATACAACACCAACACCCGCATCTACCACCTCCATCTCCCCCACCCTACCACCCCATCACAAACGGCTCATACCGCTCCCGCTCACCCCGCACAAACGTCGCCACCTGCCGCGCCTGCTGCTGCACAATATGGCGCAACGGCTGCCGCTTCCCCGCATACAGCTCCGCACTCTCTAGCCGCCCCAACACCCGCTCCACAATCCGCTCCCGCGTCGCCTTCGTCAACAACCCCTGCTCATCCCGCTCAATCTGCCACCCCCGCGTCACCTGCCCAATCAACGTCCGATCCACCACCGCCTGCCGAAACTCCTCAATCACATCCAACACCAACGACGGCTTACCCGGCCGATCCGCATGCAACACCCCCGCATACGGATCAAGCCCCGCCAACACCAACGCATACTCCACCTGCTTATACAAAATCCCATAGCCATAATTCAACACCTGATTAAACGCATCCGTCGCCCCCCGTGTCGTGCGCCCCGTCCAGCCCAACTCCGGCGGCAACACCCGCCCCACCGCCTGCCAATACCGCACCGCATAGCCTCCCTCAATCCCCAACAACGACCCGCGCAAATCCTCCACCAACACCCCCGGCACCCGCTCCACCGCCACCAACGCATCCGCCACCAGCGTCGCCGTCGCCTCCAGCTCGGCCGCCAACACCGCATCCCGCTCCCGCCGATTCTTCGCCATATAGCGCAACAACATCGCCTGATTCCGCAACTTACCCTCCGTCACCGCCCGCGCCAGCAGCCCCCCCCGCACATCATCATACGCCCGCAGCTGCGCCCGTCGCGTCAACACCGTCCCCGTCAACCCCGCACTATACAGACTCGCATACGGCGTACCACTCTGACTCACAAAATGAATCGGAATCCCCGTCTCCGCACACGCCCGCACCACATCACTACTCAGCCCCACCCCATTGCCCGAAATCAACACCTGCTCCAACTGCAACAACGGCACCTCCTCCAACCGCTGCTGCTCATGCATCACCCGCAACCGCCGCTGATGCTTCGCCACAAACGCCCCAAACTGCTCCACAAACAAATACATCACACCACCCCCTCCTGCATCGGCGGCAACGGCTGTAGCCCATACCACCCATCCCCCTTCACCGCATTCTTCCCCACATGCACCAACATCCCCCACACCAACACCTCCCGCAGCCCCGCCAACTCACCCGCAAACGTAATCGCCCCCACCAGCCCCCCAATCGGCGTACTACGCTGCTGCCGCCCCGAATAGCTCACCACATCCACCCAGCGCGTCCGATCCTCCACCACCTGCACCTGCTCCGCCTGCGCCAACAAATCCCGAAAATCCCACCCCAACGCAGCCCCGCCATAGCTCCGGTGCAAATCATCCAGCCGCCGCATCAAACGTTGCACCAGCGGGCGCAACGTCAACCGCTTCACCAACTGCCCCGCATCCACCAAACGCAATGGCGTATACAGCTGCAACGTCACCCGATCTGTCGGCAACATCGCCGCATACGCCTGCACCTGCGCCGCCCCAATCGGCAAGCCCGGCAACTGCACCAACGGCGTACCCGCCCGATACAACACCTGCCGCGCCCCCGTCAGCGGCGACACCGCCTCAATCTGCACCACCTTAATCCGCCCCCGCTTGCCGAGCGCATTGCGCTGCCCCAAGCCCTCATGCTGCATCGCCAATGCCCCCTGCACCACAAACGGAAACAAATCCGCCGCTACGCCAAACAACACCACCCCAAACCGAAACTGGCTCTGCGGCACAAGCAGCTGCGGCCCATCCATCGGCGGCTGAATTACATACGGACGTACTCCCTGCTCACTCCCCTGCTGATCCTCAGCCCGCAACGGCGCAACCAACACCGCCACCGGACACTCACGCACCAACGGGCAATCCGCACACGTCAACGCCTCCAAATTCACACAAAACCGCCGCCACAACGCCGTCGTCAACGACCCGCGCACCTCCTTCCCCGGCTGCGCCGAAAGCCGCACCTCCGATACCGCCTGCACCGTCAGCTCCAAATGATGCGTCTGAAACGCCATAGCACCCTCCTCACCTCATCATCGCTCGCTCAATCCGCTCAATCTGGATCACCGCCCAGCTCCTCAAACAGCAACCCCAGATCAGCATCATACGGCCGATCCAGCAGCCACTTGTGGCGCGAACCATGCGCCTCCACGGGCCGCACCCAGCCTGCCCGCGCACACATCGCATATCGTTGCTTGCTGATAGATACCAGTAGCTGGCCTGCATCAAGATACTGCTCATTGGTCAGCAACTTGACATACTCGCGCTCAAAGCATTTGGGAAGCACATCAATCCCATCAAAGAGCTGCTCGAACTGGGCTTCCGTCCGCTCATCACTCTTGAAAGGACGCAAGTCACGCAAAATGCGCTGCGCCTGATCGAACATCTGCCCATACGCCTGCTGCCACTGCTGCTGCACCCCCGCATCCGCATAAATCTGATCCAGCCACGCCCCCACCTCCGCCTCATCAATCAGCTGCCCCTCATGCCGCGCCAGCTCCGCCAGCGTCACCTGCACAATCCGCCCGCGCTGCTCCGCGTCTGTATGCCGCCCATACACCCCCTGCCCATCCGTCGGCGCAGTAAACACATGCACCGGTGCGGCGGGCAGCCGCCGTTTGCGATTCACGCGCCCAAAACGTTGCAACAACGCCTCCAGCGGAGCCGGATCAGTGTAGATCGTATCGAGATCAAGGTTCAAGCTCACCTCAACCACCTGCGTCGCCACCACCACCAGCGGCTGGGGCTGCTCCCGCCCTAGGCCACACGCAGCCCCAATCGCCTGCTCGCGGGCACTGCGGTCGCGCACCGTGAAGCGGCTATGCAGCAGGAAGGTCTGCTCACGCGGCACACCCGCCGCATGCAAGGCCCGCCACACCTCCTGAGCACGGCGCACCGTATTGGCGCACACCAACACCTGCTTACCAGCCTGCACGTCGGCCACGATGCGCTCGATCCCATCCGGCAGCAGCTCACCCGCAAGCAGCTGGAGGCGGTGGCGCGTAAACTGACGGTAGAGGTCCGCATCAGCCGTCACATGGGCATACGCCCCCGCGCCACCAAGAGCAGTAGCAACGTGGCTCCGGATGATGTTCGGAAAGGTCGCCGACATCACACAGAAGCGTGCCGCAAAGCCCTCGCGCAGGTAGGCCACCATCGCAAGGAACAGGGCTAGCCGCTCAGGATCATAGGCATGAATCTCATCGAAGATGAAGCTCGCCCCCGTGTAATCACTCAGGCTCGCCTCAAAGCCACGCACCTGAAACATCGCCTTGAGCAGCTGATAGGGGCTGAAGACCTTGATCGGCACAGCATGCAGGCGGATCATCGCATTGCGCCGGGCCGCTTGGCGGGCTGCATCCGCCGCGCTCGATGTCCCCTTGAGTTGCTCCTGCTGCACCATGCGTGCATACAGTGCCTGCACTGCGCGCCCGTGCTGCACTCCCACCACCGCATCACCAAAGCCGTGATGGGCATCACGCAGGCGATCATACATCGCATTCATACTCGCCTGATAGGGAAGCGCATAGAATAAGCGTGGAACGGGCTGGCTGCCATCACCGACAGCCCAGTAGAGAGCCGCTTCCGTTTTGCCGCTGCCGGTCGGGGCAGCTAGCAGCAGCGACTGGGCCGCGTGAGCGGCACTTTCGCGCTGGTGCGTATAGGGCGTGGTCGTGCTGGGGTTGCGCTTGGCGAGTGCTTGCCATGGTGTGTGCAGCGCGGGCGGCAGCGTCTCAACCCCGGCCGAAGCCATATGATCGGCTGTGATCAGCAGCCCCCGCAGCAGAATCGGCACGGCGAGCATTGCAGGCGGGGTCGGATCATCCAATCTAGCCACATACTGCCGATACTGCTTTAGCCGCACCATAATGCACTCGGTAGCGTGGGTGGGCAAGGCTTGCGCCGCAGCGAGCGGCACGAGCGTCAGTGGCTGCACGCCATATGCCGCTAACCCTAGTGCCGCACACCACGCCGCACCACACTGATCGAGCCACTGCCACAGCCACATGCAGGTGTCCTCATTCAGACCCGCCACCGCATCGGCAATGGTATCGTGATCGGGGTAGCTCACGCGCAATTCAGGCGCATCTTTGTGATGGGCGGCAATCGCTGCCGTTAGCCAGACTTGCTGCTCCGCAGTCAGATCGGCTGCCAGCCAATCCACGAATGCTAGGGAGACAACTTCGTGGCGATGGGGCCACGTGCCCTTACCTGCAAGCATACGCTGGAAGTCTGGGCTAGCTTTGCCGAAATCGTGCAGAAAGCCCGCCCAGTACAGGCAATGCCACAGGTGCGGTGGCAGATGCAGCACAGGGGTGGTGGCGTGGATGCGGATCAGCTCAGTCAGGCGGGCCAGCACATCCCATGTATGCTGCACCAATGTAGTGCCACCCAATGCTGCACTCTTGGCGGCAAAGCGATTGGCATCAGGTGGCAGGCACGGTGGTGTCGCGGGGATAGGGGCATGGTGATGGGTGCTACCGGGTGCTACCATGAATGACTCCTTTGTTTACTCCGCTACGAATGTTTGCCAGATGATCGCCTGTGCTAGCCCATCGTAGCGTGGAGCTGTCGGATCAACCAGATAGGATGTGGGGGCTGTGTCCCCGAAAGACAACAGCTCATCAGTACGAATACGGCGTTGCAGCATCACGTAGCGGGCAAAGGTTGGGGTGCGATTGCGGGCGTAGTCGAGCAGGCGTGGCATCAGCACCACCACGCCGCGCTCGATCTGCGGAGCCATCGCATAGGGCAGGAGCGTATGCTCAAGATAGGCTGTGGGCTGGGTCTCCAGTGTCACCAGCTCGATCTGGGTATAGCTACACAAATCCTGCGAACGCCCTAGTACCACCGGATAGTACGGCGCACGAAAGGCTTCGTACCACTCCGGGCGGTTCAGGTAAAGGGTGAGACGCGGCTGAAAAAGCAGCTCGCGCTTGAACAGATTGACGTTGCCTTCTTGCACCTTAGGCAGGTTCGAGCCGGGCAGCTTGCCGCTGCTGGCTGACAGTACATGGATATGCTCATAATCTGTCACGCCCCCCTGTGAGGTGAAGTGGTACGCAAAGGCAATTCCCGTCGGTGCAACCCATTCGCCAAGCGCACTACAGATGTGCCCATAAATTGTCGCGGGCGGCGGCATTGGGTAGCTCGGTTGCGCTTCCTGCATCAGGTGTGGGTAGCGAAACGAGGTGGTTAGCCCTTCGAGCGTCACTTTGAGGACCTGCATCGGATGCGCCCTCCTACGCTAGCCATGCGGCGTATTCAGCTTCAGCAAAGGCGGCGATCAGGGCCGCAAAGGCTTCACGGGGGTGGCGCACATGGATCGGCGGGAGCTGCTCCGCGTTGTGCGTGAGGAACTCGACAAGTGCGGCGCGTTGTTCATCGAGGTAGCCCTGCACCCAGCCAATGTACACTGGCGAGAGCAGCAGGTCACGATTGACCGTCACCGCTTCGTGCAGCGCATCTAGCTTCAGGATTGGTTGCCCTTTGGCATTTGCGGCAACCACATGATTGAAGATGTGGTTGCCGCCTTTGGTAACGGCAAGGATCACGAAAGGCGCGGCAACATCAGTGTAATGCAGGGTTTGCTTCGCTCCACCTTCGAGTTGAGCCATGCCCTCAAACAAGGCTTGGATCCGTTTAATCCGCTCGGCGGTAGGCAAGCGGTAGGCTTTCTGTGCTTCGAGATGCTCGATCTGCGGCATCGCGGCGGCCCGTTCTTGGCGTACCTGATCAAGATTGCGGAAGCCCGTGCGATTGACATACGAGAATGTCCCGCAGGCCTTCAGGTTCAGCGAGAATAGCCCCTTGAGGGTTGTGCGGTAGAATTGATGCTCGTGCGGCACCGGGTTCCCTTCATGGCGCGACATCGTGCCAAAGTCGCTGGTTGGGGTAATTGGCGCAATCGAAACCAGCGTACTCACGCGGAACGGCGCAGCGCGGGTAATCGTGTCTGTTGTTTCAGTTGCACCGAACAGGGTCGCTGCGGCTTCACGTTTAGCTTTGGCCGACTCCTTCTTGGAGGGGGCCCGCATGTAGCCGAACAGATCATCATCCCAATACTGCATGGGATTGGCATCAGTGTAGGCGATCTTCTCTTCGCGGAAGGTCGGCGAGTTGCGCCACGCCGGAACGTAATGCTCCAGCGTCGTGCGGAGCCAATATCGCCACGCCTGCGCTGAGACATACGGGAACTGTCCTTCGCGGGTTTTGATCACTTTCACGCCAACGGTATTGTCCTCGCGCTCGCCGGGAATGGCACCGAGATTGTTCAGGGCAGAGGCGGGCGCGTCCAGCAAAAGTAGTCCAGTTACGAAAGCCATCGGTCAGTCTCCTTTCGAGTATCTCTAGCTACGGTTAATTAAACAAAGGTGCTTCAGCTTGAGTGGGCTGCTCCTCAGCCTCAGCCGTATCCGCCTCATCTGGCTTGGGCAGCGCATCGGCATTGGCCTGCAGCCAGTCCTGCAATTGGTCAATCATCCGCATCAACACGAGATCGCGGGCGAGCAGCCAATCCGCACGCATGACTTCCTCGCCCTCCTCAAACACTTCGATGTAGCTATCCATCGTGAAGAGCGGTGGAGCGCCGCTGCGAACCCGCTCAATATTCGCACGGATCAGCAGTGAGCGTAAGGCGTATGGGCTGCGCTCGGTCGAAAAATTGCGAAAGAAGCGTTTGCCCCCACTGCGGCGCACATAGTCTGCCAAGCCATCACCAAGCTGGCGGATCTGTTGGATACGTTCTTTGTCCATCGTGATAACCTTTCTGAGAAACAGTTCAATCAGGTTCCAAGCGACAGGCTGCTGTGGGCTGATCAGATACTTACGGATAAATGCTGCGGCCCCTATCGGCAGCTCAAACAGGTCTTCGTACAGGTAGTTCTGTCTGGGCGGTGGGGCTTCCTGCCCTTTTTTGGCTTTGGGGCGTTCCCACCACCGCCGCACCAGTGCGTGCCACGCCTGCTTATGGGTTGCGCTGTGGGCTGCCTGCAAGAAGCCCATCACCTCCAGTGGCAAGTAGTAGATGTCACAGGCGGCGGTTTGCCCATTGGTGAAGTTGTAAGCCGTGACTGATGGTGCGATCCAATGTTGGTCTTCGACATCCGCCTGTACCTCCAGCAAGGTTTCAATCAGAAGCGTCTTGAGGCTGCGCGGCGCAACAGGGAGCTTGGTATTGCCACTCGCTTGGGCTTGGGCGATCTGCCGCTCATTCTCTTGCCAAAACTTGCGGGCAATCCGCAACGTCAGCTGCGGATTATCGGTATGCACCGCAAGCAAGCCCACGCCACATTTGGCGCAGCCGAGCGGGAAGGCTTGCAGGGCCAGCACTGCCACGCCGGAGATCGGGATGCCCGGATGCCCCTCCGCAAAGAAGTTGATGGTCTCATCGCCCTGCAAGCCGGGCAGCTGGGCCCGCCCGGCCCGCCCACGTTCCAGACTCCCTGAGAGTGGTTCCGGCACAGCTGGCAGTCCTGTGAAGATACACATTGCCGGTGGGACTGAGTCCGCTGCCAGTGGAGCGTGCCACTGATCGGTGTGCCGCGTGCGCCAGAGCAGGCGTTTGGCTGTGCGTTCAGCCCGTTGTGCTGCGGTCAGGTTCTCTTTGTCGGGATTGTAGGCATCTTGGGCAAACCACGCATTGCTCGTGAAGGCCATCGTCAGATGAGCTTTCAAGGGCAGCTTGACGTAGTTCGCGGCGATGTATGCCGCAACCTGTTCGAGATCAGCTTCAGTCAGATCATACGGGTCAGTTTTGCCGACAAAGGCGGTGAGCACGGCAAGCCCAATATCAACAAACGCATGGCCGGTGTAGGTGAGATCAAGGGTCATTGGTATTCCTCATTTCTTCACACGCGCATTTGCGCCGAGCCTTTCTGCTATGCTGGCATTAGGATGCGTCAAACGGCAGGTGCAACACCCGCCCAAGTGGGTAATCGGTGTGCTGCGATGCCACGACAATTGCACCCAGCTTGGGCTGCACTACCGCCAGCCACGCAGCGTGGGTATAGTGCCGCACCAATCCTGCATAGAGCCACGTCGGCAGCTTGCCATCAAGGATAATGCCAGTATTCGCAGGCAACGCGGGCACGTCTAGCGGCATAGTTGGATCATGATCAAGGTACGCGGTTGGGATGTCGAATTGCAGCCAGATAGCATCATCGAGGGCGGCAATGCGCTGTTGCTGCCAGTGCAGTGCAGCCAGCGTGGGTGTGGCTACAGAAACCAGCGGTGGCGGCTCCACCCAGCCTCGTGTCGGCGTGAACAAGATCGGGACAGGCTGGGTGAAGTGGGCCAGTGCAGCATACAACCAGACTGGCGCACGCCCATACAGCGCGAGCGGCTCGCTGGGAACGATACCCGCCAGCAGCTCTGGGATGTCGTGCGGGTTCCAGTGGACGGGAGGGTTGGGAGTCTGGCTCGGCAGCAGGGGCTGCCCCAGATGCACCACCCAATCGCGGGCCGCAGCCCGTTCGTGGGCGCGAAATAGCTCATCAGGGGCATAGTTCATGTGGGCAACAATCAGCTCAAGCAAGGCGGAAAAACACCCGCCGCGACTATCCTGTTTAGGGTGTAGCCCAGTGAGGGTGCCCCGTAGGGGCATCACCGGCTGGACGATCTGCTGCTCCCCATCAAGTTGCGAGTGCAGTTCCGCCAGCACAATGCAGCCCTGCTCTGTCAGCAGATCGCGCCACGCGCCGATGGCTTGGAGATCGCGGGAGATAATAATACCGTGCGTACAGCTAGCGGCAATGTGCGCCGACTCGGGCGTAATCTGGCCGCCGGTATCTACCAGCAGGGGCAGCATGCGCTGCTCGATCTCGCGGCTGATCTGCTGGGCAAAGGCGGGGGTCCAGTCCGCTTTGCTACGCATACGCAGGTGGCGCACAAGTTGCGGCTCGGCTTCATACGTCCAGTCGCCTTCACCATCGGGGCTGGCCCGTAGGCTGTAGTGGTCAATGCCCTTTTCGCGCAGGGCTTGGCTCAGGCGATAGAACAGGATGCTCTTGCCAGAGTGGGGTGGCCCACAGAGCAATATTGCCGGAAATAACGGTGCCATCAACGAAACCTTTCTCGTGTATCATAAGCGGATGTACATCGGTGTATATCACGATCAAGACCAACTGAGGAGAATGCAATGAGTTTTACCCCTTCACACCATGTCTGCATTGCGACACTTGGCGGGCAACCGCAAGTGGTCACATTAGCTTTGGATCGCTTGCTAGCACAAGGCTACCCGATCAGTGAGTTGCTTGTGCTGCATCTTGCGCCCTCGAACCCACGCTACCAACGGGCGATCCAGACCCTTGCGGCCGAGTTCCCCTACGACTGCTACGTCAATTCGCTACCGCATCAGCCCTGCCGCCTGCGCCCGATCAGCATCAAAGATGCATCCGGCGCACCCCTGCGTGATCTCGATCAGCCGGATGTTATTCCCACTGTGCAGCAGTTCTTGTCCTCCTTGCTTTCGCAATATCGCCAATCGCATCAGACCTTACACCTCTGTATTAGTGGCGGGCGACGCTTGCTTGGCTATCTGCTGCTCACGCTTGCGCCGACGCTGTTGCGTTCTCACGACCATATCTGGCAGCTCACCTCGTCCGACGCGGTGCGAGACCAGACCCGGGATGGAGCCATGCTGCATGTGCCTACCTACGCGGAGGTACAGCTTATGGAACTGCCCACGCTGTACCTCACAGCATACACCGGACATGTAGCCCGCACCAATGGTAATCAGGATATATTGAAATCTACCAATGAGCATTTCAGCCATGCCACCTTCCAATTGTGCCAGCAAGTGTGGCATCGCCTCAATGACCGCCAGCGTAAGGTGCTGCGCGAGGAGTTGAATGGCACACCACGCCGCGTGACTGTTGCTCAGATCGGCTTATCGTTATCCACTGTCAATGAGTATTTCACGACAATCTATGACCTCTGTGAAGAAGCGTGGGAACTGGATGTAATCCCTAGTCCCAAGCGCGATTGGCTCTGGGAGCAGTTTCACCCCCATCTTGACTATCTCTAGCATACCTCACAAGTCGGGTGTTGCCTACCGAAGCGGCTTCGGTGTAATCCCAAAGTCGCTTCGGTAGGCCAACAGTTGGGTCTATGCTAAGGTATGTACGAGCGATGGTTTGCAGAAAGGAACCCTACCCCTATGGCATACATTATGGTTATCAGTATTGGGCCGGTGCAGGGCTTTATTGCCAGCGCACGGCGCACCAGCGATTTTGCATATGGCTCGTGGCTGCTCAGTGAACTGGCCAAAGCGATTGCCCTGAAACTCCACACAGGCGGTCACACGCTGATCTTTCCGCATGCCAATCCAGCCGAGCTTGCACCCGCCACACAACTCAATGTACCCAACAAGCTCATCGCCCAAATTAACACGAATGACCAAGACAAAGTTGCGGCCCTAGCCCGTGAGTTAGAGGCTGCGCTCCAAGCACGGCTAAAGGAACTAGTCCATGAGCTAGAGGCTGCGCTCAAAGCGCGGCTAGAAAAGCTGTACGGCGATACGGTTAAAACCATACGTGGAATTGACCAGCAGACCGCGTGGGCGCAAATCGCAGACCTGCCCCAATTCTACTGGGCGGCGGCCCCGCTTGAAGCAGCGGCGAATGCGGCTAGCTATGCCAACGCCCGCAGCCGGGCCGAGGCACTGCTCGCCGCCCGCAAGAATACCCGCGCCTTTGCACCCGTGACGTGGGGGAAAGCGGTGTACAAATCATCGCTCACGGGGGAGCTGGAAAGTGTTCTCACATCAGAGATAGACGCGGAGCATCGCTGGCAAACGTTTCGTGCTGGCCCCCACGAACACCTATCTGGGGTGGATTTGCTCAAGCGGCTCGGCGGTGTTGGCCGGTCCTTCCCCAGCACCTCGCACATGGCCGCGAAGCCCTTTATGATACGTTTCACCAATCCAGTTCACGCAGCTGTGCAGCAGGCTTGGAATGCGTACCATGGTCAGATCATTAAATTCCCAGAGCATATGCGTGAGACAGCACCCCTACAACATCGAATTCCTTTCTTCGACGAGGTAGATGGCGCAGTGCTATTTGAGGAACGGCTAGCTGAAGCGGAAGGAGTGGCAGGCATTGCGGATGCAAAGAAGGCCTTGCGCGATTTTCTCGATGAAGCCGCCAAGCACGGCTATGGCCGCCCGCAACCCTACTATGCCATTTTGCTGGGCGATGGTGACGGCATGGGCAAGGTAATTGATGAGCTGTCCCAACTGGGCGGCTTAGCAGCCCACCAAGAGCTGTCCAAAGCCCTCGATAGATTTGTTGCAGAAGCACGCGAGCTGATCACAGAGCACGGTGGTGAGCCGATCTACATTGGTGGCGATGATGTATTGGCCCTCTTGCCCTTGCACACCGTGCTGGAGTGCGCGGATGTGGTAGCCGAAAAATTTGCCGCAACGCTTGCCCCAGTTGTGAAACACTACGCGCTCCCATTCCAACCCTCCCTCTCAGCGGGGGTAGCGATTGTCCACCATCTGGTGCCCCTGACTGATGCGGTTGATCTGGCACGCGCCGCCGAGAAGGCCGCCAAGAGCGTGGATGGCAAAGACGCTCTCGCTATCACAATCAGTCGGCGGAGCGGCGGCGACTATACAATCAAAGGCAAGCGTGCCGAGCTGGTGGGGCGATTAGGGCCCTTTGTACAGCTCTTCGCCAATGACTTGCTGCCGCACGGGGTCGCCTACGAAATCCGCGATCTGGTGCTGCGGCTCGGCCTCGATCCCGAAGCGGGCGTAGACGACGACCTGCTCACGGCGGCCCGACAGGATGTAATCCGCATGTTCAAGCGCAAGCAGCCTCAGGGCAAAGGAATCGAGCCAACCATAGTGCAAGACATCAGCACCCAACTAGGGCTAAGTGGCAATGGTCAAGCTGCACTCGGCTTGATGGAATTGGCGCATGAATTGGTGATCGCCAAATCCCTCGCCGATGCTAGCCGCGTTTCATTGCAGAAGGCAAAAAAGGAGCATGGCGATGCATAACCAGTGTGTATGGATTATTGAGCCGCGTGATCCGGTGATTGTGCGCGACGGTCGCCCCTTCGATAATACCCCCGGCGCACGCGCCCGCACGTTGCCCTTCCCCTACCCCTCCACGCTGGCGGGTATGGTTCGCACGCGGGCAGGCACTGTGGGCGGCAGCTTCACGGCAACACCCACCGATGTGTTGCAGATTGCCGTGCGCGGCCCGCTACTCGTCCAGCTTGATCCGGTGGAGGATCGGGTCACAAAGTACTTCGCGCCTGCTCCAGCCGATGCGCTCCTGTTGGAGGTGGAAAAGCAGGATGGTGATGGTGTACGGGTGGTGCAGCTCAAGCCATTTGAACCCCCCAAAGGGCTACTCACGGCAATGCCAGATCAGCCAGATCAGCTGCTGCCGGTGGGCCCCGACGAAGTAGACCCAGCTAAGCCTTCCAAGCGTGCGCCGCGTTTCTGGGACTGGCAACAGTTTGAGCGGTGGTTGCAAGAACCAGTTCCACGTCAGCCGATCAAGCCGCGTGAGTTGGGCATTGGGGGCTTGCCCCAGAACAGCCGCATGCATGTGGCCATGCAAAAGGACAAGCGCACTGGCGAAGAGGGCAAGCTATTCCAGACAATTGGGCTAGAGTTTACGCACCCTGCATCGGAGCAGCACCCTCTTGATGCAGCGCGGCGGCTTGCGTTGCTCGTTGCGGTGGGTGGGCACAACCTCGCGGCCAAGATTGACGCGGGCTTCGATACGCTCGGCGGCGAACGACGCACGGTGGTGTGGCGCAAGGGCGATACAGACACCCTACCCTCGCTCCCCGCCAAGCTCGTGCAACAGGTCCAAACACACACGGCCTGCCGCATCATTCTGCTTACGCCCGCCATCTTTAAGCAAGGCTACCGCCCTACGTGGCTCTGCACGACCCAGCACGGCGTAAAACCAACGCTCCGTGCCGTGTGCGGCACAGGCTACGGGGTGATTTCGGGCTGGGATTATGACCAAAGAAAACCCAAGCCGACCCGCCGCATGCTGCCCGCAGGCAGTGTGCTCTATCTGCACCTTGATGGTGAGCCAGCCGCGATTGAGGCATGGGTGCAGGCTGTGTGGCTCCAAGCCATCAGCGATGCCGAGCAGGATCGGCGCGACGGCTTCGGTCTGGCCGCGATTGGGATCTGGAATGAGAAGGATACAGCTGTGCCCGCAGATTGGGGCATCCCCAAGTAGAAAGGAAGCGACCATGCGTAACCTACCAAAAAATCTCCCACAACTACCGGATGATGCAGCGATGAATACATCAGCTGAGCGCATCACCCAAGTGCGTGAGTATGCGATCACCACGGCCCTCTTTGGCGGCGGCGTAGAGCCAAGCCAAGCCGACCCGATCACAGTGGTGCGGGCGACGGCAGTACGCGGGCATCTGCGCTTCTGGTGGCGGGCGACGCGGGGCGGGCGCTATAGCTCGCTGCGCGATATGCAAGCTGCCGAGGATGCGATCTGGGGCACGGCTGCCACCCCCAATGGCAAGGTCGGGCAATCGGCAGTGTGGGTGGAGGTGGTGGTGCTAGAGCGTGGTGAGCCACTTACGGTTCGCTGGTATAAGCAGAAGGAATTACAACCCCCCAGCGCGGATGTTGGCAATCCATCTTCACCACTCAGCTATGTTGCCTTTCCATTGCGGGAAGAGAAGGATGATATGGGCAGAACAAAGCCGCAACCTGTCTTGTCAAAGGTTCGTTTTGCTGTCATCTTCTCGTATGTTGAGGAAGTCGAAGTACCAACATTGTCAAAGCGACTAGCCGTTGCTAAGGAGTTAAGTGCCGCACTCTGGGCGTGGGAGACGTTTGGTGGCATTGGTGGGCGCACGCGGCGCGGCTTCGGGGCATTGCGGTGTGAGCACATTGATGGCCAACCAAACACCGATCTGCCTGATAAAACCGAAAAGCAGGTGTTTCGATGGCTGACCCGCAAGCTGGAAGAGTATGAAGTAACCCAGCGAAGCCTTACGCAAGATAATGTCCCCCTCTTGCCTACAGTGCTGGATGCAAATAGCTGCTGGGTGGGGCACATTGCAAACAACGGGCATCACGCCGCACCTGTAGCTGAACAAGCCGCTATGGATACGTGGGTAGGATTGTTTAACAAGATGAAGGCTTTTCGCCAGCAACGCCCATCTACTAGACCCCCCGGACGCAATCAATGGCCAGAACCGGATGAGATACGGCGACTGGCAGACACCCATACAACTGCTCACGCACCTATCTCTAAAATCAGAAAGTTCCCAAGAGCTGCCTTTGGCTTGCCAATTCAGTTCGAGTTTAAAAAGGATGATATTAAGGTTCATCCGCCCGATCCTCGTGGAAAGAACCTGCTGCAGCCTAAGCAAGACAACAAAGTATTGGAGCGGTTTGCTAGCCCGCTGATCCTGAAACCTCTCGCGTGTAGCGATGGGGTTATTGGGCTAGCTCTCATTTTGGACAATACCGCAGTACCGACAACCCTGAGCATAGAGACGAGCAGGGGCGAGAAGGATGTTTCTTCGGAACTTACCCCCGCTGAGGCAAACTCGATCCTGAATGTTAATGGTAAAACTAAGAAGCCGCTGCTTGGTAGGGAAACCGATGTCCTCAAAGCGTTTCTGCGCTTTCTGCAAAAGTAAGAAGGAGAGATGACGATGGAAACCCGTTTGACGTTTGTACACGCGCTCTCGCCCCTGCACGCCGGCACCGGGCAGGGCGTGGGCGTGATTGACCTGCCCATCGCCCGCGAGACGGCCACCAAGCTGCCCTACCTGCCCGGCTCATCGCTGCGGGGAGTCCTGCGCCATACCCTTGATGGGCCTACTACCGAAAAGATTTTCGGCAAACTCACGAGCAGTGGCACAGAGCCGGGGCTTGTCCACATTGCCGATCAACGCCTACTGCTGCTCCCCGTGCGGAGCATCGCCGGTATCTTTGCGTGGGTCACATCGCCGTATGTGCTGCGCCGCTTTGCGCGGGATGTGCAAGATAATGGCATGCTGGATGACTTGCCCTCCAGCATGCCAAATGTCACGGGGAATCAGGTGGCGGTGCGTGAAAATAGCGTGCTGACTGTGAACAACAAGCAGCAGGTCTACCTCGAAGACCTAGACCTTGTGCCCAGCCCTAGCGAAGCTGCGCTGGCCAATGAGTGGGCAACATGGATTGAACGTAAAGCTGGGCTAGACCGGCTAGCAGAACGCTTTGCCATTGTGCCCGATGACGTGCTGAGCTTCCTGCTGACCACTGCAACTGAGGTGGTGGCCCGCGTCCGCTTGGAAGACGAGAAAAAGACGGTGGCATCCGGCGCACTGTGGTATGAAGAAGCCCTACCCGCCGAAACGGTGCTGAGTGGGCTAGTGCTGCACACCGGCAAAAATGGCACGGCAAAGGATGACTTCACGAAGCTGAAAGGCTTCGTGGCAAAGCCGATCCACTTGGGCGGCAACACCGGCGTAGGGCGCGGGCTGTGCCGCGTCGTGATCGTGGATTAGGTGAACGCAGGAGGTACGCAATGAGCACCCAAGATACCGACAAAACGCACCTGCACACCCGCAGCCAGCAAGATGCTGCGAAGGTCTATGAGAAGGTAGCTGAACAGAAGAAGAAGAAGGAAGCTGATCAGAAAGAGAAGAAAGAGCAAGATCGCTATAGCAGCATGTGCCAAACCCTTCCCGTCCTGATCCGCACAGCCGGACTGATGCAAGCCTTGACCTTCCTGCACGCCAAAGCCGGTGATGCAGGAGTGGAGCAGCTGGGCAATGATCTCGGTGAAACATTAGGATATACCGATTTAGAGAAACTGGCGGACACGGCACGGAAAGCAGAACTGGCCCAATACATGCTGCTAACCCAACGCGCCCTAGAACAGCTACTCTGGTACAAACGCTACGCGCAGGTGTTGCTAGATGGAGAGTAAAGCCATGACGAACGAGCAGAAGAAGGCATCGCGTCGGTACAAAGTACAAGGGGTTAAGGCTACACCCACCACGCACCCCGGACTGTGGCTCGACCGCTACGCGGACTATGCGCCTGATACAGCGTGGAAAGCAGCTTTCGTACAACACGTATGCAAGCTTAGCACAGCGGCAAACGCCAATCCCTACAAGGCCTTCTTCGAGCGGTGGAAACAGGCCCTCGTCGCCGCAGGCGCACAGACTCACACCGGCACAGTCCGCACGCGCATGGTGGTTGGCTTGGGCAGTGAGAGCATCCTCGAAACAAGCATCACCCTGCACCGCACCTACGGCGTGCCCTACATCCCCGGCAGT
>JAAUTZ010000079.1 GCA_012031225.1 Chloroflexaceae bacterium | reverse complement strand
CGAGGGCGAGGGCGCGGGCAAGGTTCGTTATCTCGGCAGGCATCGGCACTGCCGTTTGCCCATCTGCCGCGAGCTGCTTGCGGATCTGCTGCTCGCGCTTTGCCGACAGCTGCATCAGTTGGCCCGTGCCATCAGCAACCGTATACCAGCAGCTCCTGTCCACCTCCACTGGCACGGGCAGCTGCTCAAGCTCAGCCGCGCTCGGCAAGCGATACGACCACCCCTTCGTGTCGCGGCGATTGAGCCAATCCACAAACGCCTGTGCATCGCCAAACAGTACCCCGACGATTGGCTTACGTGCATCCCCGCGTGCAAAGCGGGGCATATCCTCCTCCCAGTGGTGCGGGTGGTAGTATTCGTCGGCCCGCCGAGCCTGATCAAGAAACAGTTGATACTCGGCACAGGTGATCATAGTTGTATCCAGTTCTGTACCCATGGGCAGCTGCTGCCATGCATGAAACACCGAGAAGCGTTGGGCAAATAGCACCTCCGCCGCCGTGTGGCACTGGTTCTCATCCGCTGCTTCAAGGGCCGCGTCAAACCGCTGCTCAAGCTCATCGCGTACCTGTGGGTCGAGCCGCTGCGTAACTTGGCGACACAGATCGGCAAGGGCGAAGGCATCGGCGGCGTTGTGGGCAAGCGCGGCCCGCACAATCGGGGTGGCATCGTGCTGTTCCGCATAGAAGCGCAACGTCTCCGCCCACCATGTGTCCGCAACCACATCAGCCCAAGCGAACGTCGCCTGTTGTTGTTGTTGATGCAACTCAAAGGTAGCAAGGTATTCTTGGAAGCTCAGGTGGGCAAATGCCCAACGGTTCCCACTCACCTCAAGAATCAGGTTGGTGGTCGCTTGAATATGCTTCAAAACCGAGAAGTCCGGCTGCTCGTGGCGAATCGTCAAGTTGGCGATCTGTGGCTCAATCATCGCTTGGGCTTCCGCATCAGGCAGCTCACGCTGCTTCGCCTGCATCATGGCAAACGCCAACGTCTTCAGCACCGCATCTTTGAGTTCCGATCGTAAGGGATCAGACACACCCTTCCGATCTGCGCGTCGCCGCACCAAAACCGTATAGAACTCATCATACAACGCACTCCGGGTCTCTGGCAGCGCACCTTCAGCGAGGGTCAAGGTCGCAATCATCGTGAGCAGCAGCGGATTGCCAGCCAGTTCACGCAGGGACGGATTCTGTGCAATCTCAGCCAGCGTTGTCTCCGTTTTAGCCTGCACCTGCGCCGCCGGATATGCTGGCAACGTGGCGGTATACCACTTCTGAAGAAACTCGCGCTGCTGCTCACGGGTAAACGACTCCATCTGGAGCTTGCTCACCCGACTGTGGTCAATTTCAGTTTCGGCATATGGAACTGGGCGTGCCGTCACCACAAAGACCGTTCTGTGATATTGTTCGATCTGTTGGGCAATCCAAGCCGCAGCCCGCCTGCGTTGGGCTGTATCCGCAATCTCATCCAAGCCGTCTAGCAGCACAACACACGTACCCTGCGTGAGTTGCTCTTCAAACCAGTTTTCATACGGCTTGACGGGTGTATTTGCAAAATGGTAGCAAGGAGCTTGCCAAGGTGCGGGATCGAATCCTGCTCAAACTGCGCGCGGTACTCACGCAGATACAGCAGCACCGGAACTCGCGGCGGCAGCCGATAGCGGCGGTGGTTGCTAGCAATCAGCTCAAGCGCAACATGCTGCATCAGCGTCGTTTTGCCGTAGCCAGCCGCACCTAGCACCACCCAGACCCGATTGTTTCCAATCTGCTTTTGCGCGACGGCATCAACACTCGCACGGATGAAGTCCCATATAGAGGTTGCACCCTGAAGCCGCTCAGCAACCAACTTGCTATCCGCTTGTCCGCGAGCAATCTTCAAGTCCACAAAAATATCACGCACTTTGGGTTTTTCTGGAATACCTTGCAACCCAAAGGTATTGATCCGCTCACGCTCACTCTGCCACCACTCGTAGTAGCGTTTCCCCACCGGATCAGAGCGTCGTCGCCCCCATGCCCAGAGCTTGCTCGGTGCACTGGCCAGCCACGCCGTGATCTGCGGGGCCCACGCCTTGCGTAGCCCCTCAGCAACATCCCCAGCAATCCCAACCACCAGCGAACTGAGCAGATTAAGTCCAACGACAACGGCGGCACTGAGGAAGTGTTGTTGCGAAGCCAAGAAGCCCGCCAGCGGCCACGATACAACCTGTATCACGGTGATTGCCTTCCATGGAGTAGGCGGCTGCATGCCAGTATCCTTTCAGGGGCGTATGCTTTCACGATTATGTGGGGTTCGCCACACCCGCATTATACACCGACTCGGTGCATCTCAGGCCGCTGCGATTATCCCCCACCCCAGCCCCCCACGCCCTCGCCCCATCTCCCGCAGATTCACGCTATAATGTCTACCATACGCAAAGTTGGATTGGATGTTAGTCGGTTGGATCACGGGAGCGCAGACTATGGAGATTACCCATCGCCAGTTTCATCGGGTAGATTTGCTCAGCCTAAGCGGGCGGCTCGATGCCGCCTCTGCGCCGCAGTTGCGCGAAGCGATTGAGCACCTGTTTCACACCGGACACTACCGCATTGTATTGGATATGCAGCACCTCGCCCATATCAGCAGCGCGGGCTTGCGAGTCCTCACCGATGCCCGCAAGCGGGCCCGCGAATGGAAAATCACCGACCTCGAAGGCGGCGACATTCGCTTGGCGAGCGTCCCCCCCAACATTGGCGAGGTCTTCAACTTAACGGGCATGAGCAGCCTATTTGCAATCTATGAGGATGCGACGGCTGCGGTTGGCTCGTTCTAACCTACGGTACGCTTGACCATGACCAATGGATCCCCTGCGCCGGAAACGATTACCCTGCCCGCCACGCTCGATGCGCTCGCCGCGATCAGCCAATTTGTTGCGACAGCGGCCGAAGCAACCGGCCTCGACTCACGCACCACATGGCAAATCCAGCTCGCTGTAGATGAAGCCGCCACCAACATCATCCAATATGCCTACCCGCACCACACGCCCGGCGATCTGATCATGACGTGGGCAACAGCAACCTCTGCCGTCACAATCACCCTGCGCGATCAAGGGTGCAGCTTCGACCCGAACAATGTGCCCCCCCCCGACCTGCTCTCGCCGCTTGAGGAACGGCAAGTCGGTGGCTTGGGCATCTACCTGATGACGCGCCTGATGAACGAAGTGCGCTTCAACTTCGATCCGCAGCTTGGCAATGTCCTCACAATGGTCAAGTACCTCCAGCACGACGAAGCCGAGCAGATCAGCGTCCTGCCCCTGCACGGGCGGCTCGATGCCCAGACTGCGCCGCACGTCAATACGCAGGCGCAACGCCTGATCGAGGCCGGCACCCGCTGCTTGATTATTGACCTTGAACAGGTTGACTTCATCAGTAGCAGTGGCTTACGCATCTTGCTGATTATCCGCAAGGAGCTAATGATCCTCGGCGGCGAGCTACGCCTTGCGGCATTGTCGCCGCGGGTGCGTGAGGTATTTGATCTCACCGGCTTCGCGCAGGTGTTTGCGATCTACCCATCCGTTGCTGCGGCAGGCCCTACCGCGTGTGACGGGTAGCGGCGCAGGAGGCAACTCAGCACCACCAGCGTGAGCAGCACCACCCCGTAGAATTTGTAGGAAGTTCCCAGCAGCGAGAGTATATCGAGCATCGCAATGTCGTAGAAGCTCCAATGATTGCCAAAGGCGATCAGGGCGTAGGCTCCACCAAAGAGCGCCGCCTGCCAGCGGTGCAAGCCCTCGCGTCCAGCAAACAGCAGAATTGCCAGCATGGGCACCAGCGTGATCGTCTGGTAGTGCATCCACGCGGCAGGCACAAACAGCACCATCAAGATTACAAAGAGGCTAAAGTGTAGCGCAAAGCGCGGATCAGTCACCGCCAGCGGGCTGCCCAATCTAGGGCGGGCAGATTGCCACACCAGCCAGAGCGTGCCCGCCAACGCTAGCCCAAAGCCGCCATAGGTGATGATGCTGAGCAGCGGGTGGTTGAACTTCTCGGAGACAATGCTATCGGCGAGCAAGCGCGCCACGAAGCCATTCAAGGTTTGGTTTTCGACCCACGCCGTACCGCCGCCAATGCGCGGCACCACCTCGAAGATGTAGATGCGGTGCTGCTCCCAGCCGATCACCGCCAGCGCAAGCCCATTGCAGAGCAGCATACCGAGTCCAAAGCCGACCACCGCCCGCCATTCGCGGCGCACCACAAAGAGCGCAAGCAGCACCGCCGGATAGAGCTTGAACAAGGTCGCCAGTGCTACGGCAAAGCCCGCCACCATGCCCCACCCGCGCCGCAGTGAGATGAGCGCGAGCAGCAGCAGGAACAGCAGCATAATGTCAATCTGCCCATACGCCACCGTATCCGCGATGGGGCGCATATTAAAGAGCAGCAGCACGCCCACGCCCAACACCGATGCGAGCCGCACCCCAAAGCCCCAAAAGACCAGTGCAGCACTGCCCGCCAGCAAGAGCGTATTTAGCACGCGATGGTAGAACAGGATCGTCAGCCCCTCCTGCTGCACAAACGGCACGAACAGCATGCCGTAGAAGGGCGGCACCTTGAACACATGCCCGAAGTGGTTGGTCAGCACGGCTTCGAGGTTATACAGCGAGCCGCCGCGCACCCACTCGCGTGCGCCCCGAAACAAAATCCAGAAATCGGGCCCACTGCGCCGGAAGGCAAATTCGAGCATCACCCCCAGATGTACCACCGCCGCTACTGCCAGCACGCCCAACACCCAGCGCACCCAGCGATGATCCGCCTCCAGCGGACGTGGGGTGGCTTGGCGTGCATCCCACAGCACCGTCACGCCTAGCCCGCCAATTAGCACCACCGCTAGCGTCACGAGGAGCGTTGGCGGGTAGGGCGAGAGGTTGCGTGCGCCGTCGGCAGTTTGCAGCACTTGGTAAAAGGGCATGAGCCAGTAGGCTAGCCCCATCATCAGCACCAGTGCCGACAGGCTAACCGGAATGTGGGCCCACGCGCCCCGACTAGGCGGGCCCAGCATGGGGGCGGTGCGGGTCGCTGGCAGCACCACGCTGAGCAGATGCACGCCCAACCCATAGAGGGCGACCAAGCCGAGCATGCCCGCTACGCGCATGGTGTAGGGCGCAATGTCGAGAAAGTTCCAGCGCAACCCACCAGTGATCAGGGCAACCACCAGCAGCCCGCCGCCCCACGCCAGCCAGTAGCCCAGCCCCACCCCGCGCAGCGCGAGATAAGCTGCTGCCGCAATCAGCGCGATGGCGGTGAGTTGCCAGAGCGGGGGCAGCACAAACAGGCTCGCCGTGCTACGGAGGCTGGCACTGTGCAGCATCACGCCCAGCGCACGGGTATCCTCGCCGCCGGGTTGGTAGGTGCTCGACTCAAGCGTGATCGGCATTGCCCAACTCCACTGGCTCCATTGCCCCCACTGATCGCTGGGTGCCACCAGCAGGCTGTAGGTGCGCGGCTGGCCTGCTTCACGCGGCACACTCGAGCGCACGCTGGTCGTGCCCGCCGTGATCCGGAGCGTCGGATCGGGCACGCCATCTGGGTAGCTGTTGATCACGGTCACGCTAGCAATCAAGGGGGTGTGGGCTGCCACCAGCGGCAGATCAAGCCGGGTAGCGGCGGTTGTCCAGCGCACAAAGCCGTTGCCGTCGAGGTCTGGCTCTGGCTCATACGCATTCACCACAATGCGCTGATCGGCGGGGCCGACTGCAAGCGCAACGCTACGGACCTGCTGAAACACCAGCAAGGTGATGAGCAGGGCGAGCAGCAGCAAGATTGGCAACTGCCACCCCTGTGGGGGTAGGGCGTGCTGCCACGCAAGGGTGGCGGGTTGGGTTGCACGGCGATGCGGCAGCGAGATTTCCGATGTGGACATGAAGCAAAACCAGTAAATACAGGTATAATGCCGAATATGAAGAACATTGTACCATGTCTGGTGAATCTGGTAACGCAACGATGAGGCTCCCTACAACGCAACCGCCAACGCACGCGCCGGCTCCGCATGGAGCAGGCCGGGCAACGCCTAGCTCGCAGGCGGCCCACGCACACCCAACGATGCAGGTAGGGGCGCACCGGCTGCGCCATCTTGGGCTGTGGGCGGGGCTGGCACTGGTGCTGCTCGTGCTAGCGAATCTGGTGAGCCTACGGGTGGCGGGCAGTGTGCATACGCTCGATATTGGCTACCGCGCAGATCGGCACTACCTCGATGGCTTCTTTGCGCGGGAGGTAGACGTGCTGGGGCGCGACTATCGCTGGTCTTCGGGGCAGAGTATGCTCAAGCTGGCCCCGTTTCCGGCAGCGACGCAACCCCGCCTGCGGCTCGACATTGGCGGCTTGCCGGAGGGTGCGCCCGCGCCGCGCATGGTTGCGGTGCGGGTGGGCAACACGCCGGAGCGGGCCCAGCACGCAGATCCGGCGGTCTGGATTGAGCTACCGGTTGCTGCCGCGCCGCGCCGCTACGAGTTGCTCTTGCCGCCCGATGCGCTGCGGGATGGGCGGCTGTTTATCGGCTTGCGCAACGAAGCCGCGAGCATCCCTCCAGATCGGCGCGCAGTCGGCTTCCGGCTCGATAGCGTCAGTGTGGCGTGGCTGCCACAGGCGTGGGTGTTGCCCGCGTGGGATGTACTCGCGGTGCAGTGGGGCATCGTCTTGCTGGCGGCGGCGATGGCGTGGCGGCTCCAGCGCAAGCCGCGCACTATCGTGCTGATCGGGGCGGGCGTGCTGGCCGTGCTGGCCATGCTTACGGGCTACGCGCCATTCGCGGCGGGGGTGTGGCAACAACGCCTGCTGATGGTGGGGGTGGGTTTGCTGGTGGTGGTGTGGGGGCTGTTCCCGCGCCTCAGCCGCCTGATACCGGCGGCAAGCCCCGCCGCCGCCCGCCACGAACTAGGGGTGCTGCTGCTGCTTACGCTGGCGGTGCTGAGTGTGCGCTTGCTCGCTGCCGTCTATCCCACCTTCGATTCGCACGATTGGTATATCCACGAAGATCGCCAACACCTCTTGCAGTGGGGCAATCTGCTGCTGTTCGACAAGCCCGCCGAGTTCAGCACCCAGACGGCGATTGTGCCGCCTGCGTTCTACATCCTTGTTGCGCCGCTTTCGCTGCTCACGCTGAATACCGTGCCGACGACGCAGGGCATATACGCCTTCTTTGATGGGATCGCGGTGCTGGCATTGGCAATACTGGTGCGCTGGCTTGGGGGCGGGGTGTGGGCGGGGCGGTTGGCGCTGCTGCTGCTGGGGCTAATGCCAATCCAATTCACTGCGCTGTGGTGGGGCTTTGGGCCACAGGTGGTGGGGCAGGCCCTGATCCTGATCCTCACGGTATTTGCGATCCAGCCCGATCTGCCGCGCCGGTGGCTGTGGTGGGCCGCAGGTGTCGTGGTGCTGCTCGTGTTGCTCACCCACAATGGAGTTGCGCTGCTGGGCGGCATTTGGCTCGGCGGCTACGTCGTGCTGGATTGGCTCTTTGCGCCAGCGGTGCGCCGCAATCGCCTATACTGGATTGGGCTTGGCATAGCGGCGGCAGGGGTTGCCGTAGCGTTGCTCTACATTGATGTGATCCAATTGCAGATGGCGGGGGTCTCCAACAATGACCGCCTCGCCTTTACCGAAGAGGACATCTTCCGCGTGAAGTGGACACTCGGTAGCCTGTGTGCCTCATGGCAGCCGCTTGCGCCGCGCTGTGATGCGTTTGGGCCGGGCACCGATCCGGCGACGGTGCTGCCCCAGATTGGTGTGGTCCTACTCAGCCTTGCCATCCCGCTCACGGCATTGCTGGTGTTGCTGGTACAGACCGATTGGCGCGGGCGACGGTTGGTGCTGCCGTGGCTGGGCAGTGCGCTGCTGTTCCTCGCCGTAGATCTGGCATTTGGCTTGCAGGTACGCTACGCCTATTTCCTCACGCCGTTGGTGTGTGCCGGGCTAGCCCTTGCCCTCGAAGGCTGGCTGCACCGCCACCGTTGGGCGTGGGCTATCGTTGCGGCGGTTGTGCTGCTGGTGGCGTGGGCGGGCTTGGGGCTGTGGTATAGCGGGGTAGTCGAGGCGATCAAGCCCTCGCTGCGCCCCTTGACCCACTGATGCAAGCCACGCGATCACTTAATCGTGTACTCCGCGAAAGGCTCGTATGATGCACCCACCCACCCAATGGCGGCAATTGCCATCTACCGCTGCGCCTGCCGCGTGGCAACTGGCGGGGGGCACGGCTATGCTCACCGGCTTGGAGCCGCCGGACGGAGCCGCCCCGCCGCGTGCGGTGCTACGCTGGTATACCATGCACGCCCCTGCCGTGATTATGGGCACTGGGCAACCGCTCAGCCACTTCGATACGGATGCCCTGCACCGGCACGGGGTTCGGCTCTATCGGCGCAGCAGTGGCGGCACGGCGGTGCATACCGATCCGCAGCTCTTGATGCTTGACGTTGCCCTACCGCCCAACGATCCCCGCTACCTATTCGATGTCACTGCCTCGTATCAGTGGTTTGGGGCGGCGTGGGTGGCGGCTCTGGCGGCTCTGGGCATTGCGGCGCGGCTGGTCACTATCGAGGAAGCCCGGAGCGATACCCGTGCGCTCGATACTCACACGCGCATGGCATGTTATGGTGGGCGTTCGCCGTATGAGGTCCTCGCGGATGAACGCAAGCTGGTGGGCTTGGCACAGGTGCGGCGCAAGGCGGGGGCCCTGCTGCAAGCGGGGGTGTATGTGGATTGGCGGGCGGCGGATCTCACGCGCCTATTCGCAATCAGGGCGGCAGAGCAAGCACAGCTTGCAGCCCACCTGCATACACGGGTGGTCGGCTTGGCAGAACTCACGCCGCCAGAGCCACGCGCCACCGTACTATCCCGCGTGCAGGTGGCTTTTGCGGATGCGCTGGAGTACTTGCACGGGGTTGCCCTCGTAGCGGATGAGTGGACAGCCGCCGAGCAAGCCGCGCTTGCCCATGCCGCCCACACCCGCTACGCCGCGCTTCCGCTTTAGCCGGCTCCGGCCAACAGCATGCGTGCTAGCCGCTCGCCGCCAACTAGCTCAGCGAGATGCTTGAGCTGGTTGTCTTCGTAGGCTTGGTTGAAGATCGCCACATCCAATGAGAGAACTTTGCGGAACGCGCCGACACCCATATCGGGGTTGCTGCTCTCGCGGGCTACCTGCTCACCGAAAGGCAGCACCACGTCAATCATTGACAGCGGGTAGCGCACGGGCAGCCCAATCTTGACATGGACTTCGCCAATCACCATGCGGCGGCGGGCGTAGGCTTCGTCGTAGGTTCCGTCAAATAGCTCAATGAACCACTTGCCGATCATGCCATGCAGGTGATCCATGCTTTTGCCCGCGAAGTATTCGCTTGTTTCGGGGTGCGCCAGCAAGCGGCGGTAGAACTCCGCTGTCATCTGGGGCGCAGCAGTTTTGGCGTGGGCTTGCACACTGCCCAACAGTGCGGCTTCATCTGCACCGAGTTCGATTAGCGCGAGCAGTTCGGGCAGAATTGCAGCATCTTTAATCTTCCAACTCGCACGTTCAGGAATGACACTCATACTATAAGACCTCCTTCTGATACTGGGGTGTACGCAGATTCAAGTCGTAGGTGGGACCTAGGACGTAATCCCCGCTAATACAATTCGCGCTAGCCGTTCGCCACCTACCAGTTCGGCGAGATGCTTGAGCTGGTTATCTTCGTAGGCTTGGTTGAAGATAGCAAGGTCAAGAGCGAGGACTTTGTGAAATGCCCGCAGGGCTTGGGTGGGGCTGCTGCTGTGCGCCACCAGCTGCTGCCCATACTCCAGAATAACATCCATCATAGCCAGTGGGTAGCGCACAGGCAAGCCGATCTTGACGTGGACTGAGCCGATCTGAAGCCGTTTGCGGGCATACTCGACATCATACGTGCCTGAAAATAGATCAACAAACCAATCACCGATGGTTCCGTGCAGGGCAGCCATCGGCTTGCCGACAAAATATTCGCTCGTTTCGCTGCGAGCCATCAGGCGCGTATAGAATGCCTGTGCCATCTGGGGGGCGGCAGTGCGGGCATGTACGTGAAGATCTCTGAGCAGGGCTGTATCAGTGGGATTCAGATCCATTAAACTGATGAGTTCTGCAAGAACGGCTTCGTCTTTAATCGTCCAACTGCTCCGGGTCAGTTCACTACTCATACACATCCTTTCCGCATCATCACAATCAGTTCGGGGGGGCAGGCAAATTTGCACTGACTCTATTTTATTATAACAGTTTTGGGCAAAGAAAAGCGAGCGAACTGTAATCAGTTTCTGGCACATTGCAGAAATGATTCCGTTGAACCAGACATGCAACGCGATTTTCTTGTACTTCTCATTTTCCACCATATGCTTCTGTGCTACAATAAACGTACTATATGAAAAATAGATCGTATCCGACGTTTATCTCAGTACGATGAATATTGCGTGTATTCCACCAATAGCAAGTATTGTCCCGCGCTATCGCTCACCTTAAGCTGTATATGCCTTCCCAAAAGTCTCCGCCATAAGTACGTCGCTTGACAGCTGTTGCCCTTCTGCCGTACCATGCGTATGAGAGTCATTCCAAGTGTGGCTCAGGTCTGGGGACTGATTGGGATATGCACATAGAAATGGAGCGGTAGCATGAATACAGTACGGCGGATGTTGAGCCACAAGCTCAAAGGGGTCTGGACGGTTGCCCCTGCAACGCTAGTAAGTGAAGCTGTGGCATTGATGGTCGAGAAGGATGTGGGTGCAATCGTGGTGGTAGATGATGGCGCGGTCGTAGGCATCATCACCGAGCGCGACGTGGTACGGAAGGTATTGGCACGCGGCAAAGATGTGAACACCACCAGTGCCCAAGAGATTATGACGAGCCGCGTGCTGTATGTGCGCCCGGAACAAACACTGGATGAGTGTATGGTGTTGATGGACGATAAGCACATTCGCCACCTGCCTGTGCTCGAGGACAATCAGTTGCTTGGGATCGTCTCAATTCGTGATGCGATCAAGCACGTCGTTGCCGAGCGTGAATTCATGATCGAGCAATTGGAGAACTACATTCTGGATCGCCGCGATTTTGAAGGCAAAGCGGGCGCAACAGAATCTGCTCCAATTGGCCGCTAGATTATATATGGAAGCCCCGCGTATGAACGAAACCCAAAAGATGGACCATTTGCCGCTCGCTGTTACGGCGTTACGCCAGCTTGCCCCGTTGCACCTACCCACCTATCGGCAGTTTCGCTTCAACGGTGACGCACTGCGCGTACCGTTCGCGGATTTCGCCGAGGCGGATCAGGCGTTGCTGCGTGCGGTATACCCGCGCTTGGTAGAGCTGATGGCGATCTTAGAAGAGCATTGGCACAACGCTGATGCAACGCTGCACGCTGTACAAGCGTACCTGAACGCCTCAGCTTGGGTGCACGTCGTCCGCCAGATGCAGAAGTTTGGCAACACGAGCCTTGCAACGACCCATCACCCCCAACTGGGTCGGGTCATTCACGACATACGCGGGAGTAGCTTTACCGCCCTCTCCATCTTTCTCCAGTTGATCGAGATGGACTTGAGTGATGAGACCGATATTTCGCGCCTGTTTTACCTGACCCGCGATCATCTGAAGATTATGCGGAATGCGGTGCAGGGTCTAGACCTTATCGGCGAAGCTCGTGATGCCCAAGAGAATTACCACGATATTACCTTGATTGTTGAGAAGTGGCAGGGGGTGACGCACCACGTCCAAGATCGCTTGGCGACGATCCATGTGGAATGCCACTATGCCGGCAGTATCTCCGAGAGCTGTCTCGAATTTGCCGCGTTGGATCGCGTGCTGTACAATCTGATCAATAATGCCGTGCGCTTCACTTCCGATCAGCAGGTTTGTCTTGCTATCTTTCCGCTCGATGAGACTGAGCAGGTGTTACGCTTTGTCGTCTACAATCGCACCACCGCAGCGCATCTCGCGGGCTTGCAGCAGCACTACGAAGATAATCTGGGACAGCTCTTTTTGGGCGGCTTTACGACTGGCGGTACGGGGCTTGGCTTGCGGATCTGCGCTGAGTTTGTGACGAATGCGTTTGGGTTGCCATCTGTTGAGCATGGCTTACACCAGAGCTACTTTGGCGCAACTCAGATTGACGACTACTTCGTCAATTGGGTGCATTGGCCTACCGCCGGAGACTAGAAACACCACGCCCATATGATAACCCGCGACTATCTAGTCGTGCTCTGGTCAAGTGACGATCTGCTCTCCGATGTGCTGTGCTATGCAGTACGGCGATTGCAGCATCCGTGCGTGCGGGTAGATTTCAGTACCGGTATCCCCGCTAGCCTGCTCGCCAGTGATGCCACGCTCATCCTTGTGATGCTCCCTAACGCATCCCTCAGCGATGTATGTGTCGTGTGTGAGCAGTTGCGCCAAACGCACGTTGTTGTTCCGATCCTGCTCGGCGATCCCCACGCCCCACGCACTGCCACCGAATTGCCGCCAGATACGCACATCCACCCCTACCCACCAGAGTTGGCGGCGTTTCACGCGCTGCTGCAACAGGTGGTGCAGGCGAAGCGGCAGGCGGGTGATGCACCCGAATTGTAGCCGTGTGTGCCTTGCAGCCTGAGCCGCGCTGCGGTATAATTGAGGCTTAGGGTACAGTGGCAGGGGATTCTACCCGTGCAAGGTGTACCGTTCATTATCACGCGGATGCGAGAGGAGGTGACGCACGATTCCGCCATATAGCACCGGACAGGGCTGTATGGAGTGTACGCAACGATGAAAGTAGAACGACGCGAAGGCGAAACAGTTGACCAGATGCTACGCCGCTTTAACAAGGGGGTAGTTTCTGAGCGCATCACCAAAATCTACCGCGACAAGATGCACTTCATTTCCAAGAGCGAGCAGCGTAAAGAGAAACGCCGCCGTGCTGAGCGCAACCGCCGCAAGAAGCAGTTCCGCGCACCATAGGCTTACGTTCATCCAATTGCTGATGATGTAGAGATTGAGTGGAACACCGATAGAACGTTCGGAGCAGCAGCCAGCATTCGTGCTGGCTGTTGTGCTGTGTTGAGGCTGGGAATGGTGCAGGGCAAAGCAAGACGGAGGGCAGATGCTCAGGGGGGGCTATCACATCTGCGCTCCGTTCTGTGATGCCAATCAGCGTGAAACTTGCGGTTGCTAATTGACTCTATAACAAGCATAGCACGCTCGTTGCGGCGTGTCAGTCAAGAGCGGGTACAGTCTTAGTCGCAGTATGGTGAGCACCGGTAGAGAACTAGTCTACATTCGTCAACAATTGCTTACCGTAGGCGTGTGGCTGTGGAAAGCTGGGCGAGAGCCGCACCACTAACAGCACGGCTCTTGGGATCGGGGCTTAGGTGTAGGCGTATTTGCGCCATACGTCGTGGCGTTCCAGCTCGCCGAGTAAGGCGAAGGCGACGTATTGCGGCTGACGCGGCACAGTACGGAGCGGCATATTCGCCTGTTCGGGGGTGCGCCCGCCCTTCTTGCGGTTGCACTCGCGGCAGGCTGTCACCACGTTATCCCAGACGGTAATGCCACCCTGTGAACGGGGAATAACGTGATCAATGGTGAGGTTGATCCGGCCCGGCTGGAAGCCGCAGTATTGGCACGTCTCGCGGTCTCGGGCGAGTACGCCGCGCCGGGAGCAGGGCAGGCGCATCTGGCGCGGAATGCGGATGTAGCGCACCAAGCGGATCACCAGCGGCACATCCATCGAGAAGCCAGCCGCACGGAGCTGCTGCTCTGCCGCTTCGACCAGTTCCGCTTTCTCTTGCAGGAGTAGGATGACTGCCCGCCGGACGGAGATAATTTGCAGTGGCTCGTAGCTTGCATTGAGAACAAGAACACGCAAGGCAAACCTCCTCACTGAACCATTGTCGTACCTAAGCTACAACAAGGCTCTCACAGGAGGCGGTACAGCACCTTGCCTAGAGAGCCATTAACACACAGGGGCTGGCGGAAGACACCGCCTGTCGCGCACGGGTTGTCTGCGCTTGCTGGTGTCCAGCGTGATAGCACACGGTACGCATGTGCGGTACGCTGAACATCCTTTGCACACGAGCGTTGCACCGCATAACGATTGCCGAAGATGCCATGCGTACCCGCCGTTGCGCTCGCGTAGAGCCAACTAGCGCAGGTGCTAGGCAGATACAGATGTAGGGCAGTGCAAACGTCACAATCAGTAATTCCTTGATAGGTCAAGTACATCTAGTAGTATAGTGGCTACCACAGATAAGCATACTCGCTTTCAGAACCAATGTCAAATTGGTAACAGGGCTTCCAGCATCGCCGCCAAAACGACGGGCGAGGCTCGCGCCCCGCCCGTGTTGTATGCGTTAACTTGTTCGCCCCACGCCTACGGTGTGAAGCTGATGCTGTCACCGTTGCGGGTGAATGTCTGCGCTGTGCCATTGACGGTCAGGCTCGTAGCAGCCGGTGCATACAGCTGCACCGTCCCGCCGAACGCGCCCGCCACAGCAACTTGCGTCCCGCCGTTGCTGTAGGCAGCTTCAAATTCGGCTCCACTCAGCAGCCCACTGACCAGATCGGTGCTGCCCTGCCGCAGGAACGTGCTATGGGCAACAAACAGCTTGGCCAGATTGCCGCCTGCATCGCGGCTCACGACGGCAACGCGCCCATCCAGTGTGTAATTGCCAATGGTGGTGGCACTGCTTACGTTGTAGCCATAGATGACATCATCATAGGCACTATTGGCGTGCGTCACCCGCACCACTGCACCCTGCCCGCTATCGGCTTGGAGCGTGCCCTGCGGGCGGCTATCCCATGTGGTGCTGGTGGCAGGCGTAAGCAACGTAATGATGCGGGCATTCTGGCTAGCACTACTCGGCGTGATCCGCACGTACTGCTTGCCCAAGCTACCACTGTGCTTGCCAAAGGTGTGGTTGAACGAGGCCGGTGCAAGCACTTGGACCCCTAGCTGGCGATTGTCTGGATTGGTGGCACGGATCCAGCTGCCGCTACGGGTTGCGCTAGCGGTTTGGGAGAAGTGGCTAATCCATGTATAGCTACGGCTGGTGGTGGACTCCAGATTGTCCAGCATCACGAAGTAGCCGGGGCGCACAAAGACAACGTGGCGCGTGAATTCCTGTAGCCCTGAAACAGCATAGGTGCGGGTGGCATTGCCCACCACATAGTTGAATGAGGGGCTATCGGCGAGGGCCTCAATAAAGCCATCTGAGCCAACCATCGCGCTCGGTGTGCGGTAGTATTGGAAGGCGTGCGGTGAGCGTTGATCTTGCCCATCAATCAAGATGGTGTTGTGGTAGCTACTCGTGCCAACTCTCCACTCGCCTTCGTTCTCGGTTGCGAGCCATGTCCCGCCCCACGCAATGTTGAAGTTGTTAGCATCAGCGTGATCGTGGGCAATATTAAGTTGGCAAGACGTATTGCACGGGAACTGGCGATTGATGAAATTGTTGAAGGCAGCCCGCCCACCGAAGGGCCCACTCTTGAGGCTAAAGATCAGGTCGTCGTTGCTCCAGCCGGTGCGCCAGATCACCGCATCGAGGTCTTGCAGGTGCCATGCCTGCCCAAGCATCGCTGCGGTTGGGGCAACCGGTTCGAGGTCAGGATCGTAGGTGAGGTACTCGAACACATACCACGAGGTTTTCCAGACATTGGAGAAGCGGCCCATGTCGTGCTCCCACTCGCGCACCAGCCATTCGCCCATGCCGTTCTGGGTGCGGGCGGCGATGTAGCGTCCGACGAACAGCTGCTCGCCACCCGCCATCCAATCCCACCCAAAGCTGCCGTTGGTCAGGATGGTAAGGCTCCGATTGGGCAGGTGGTTGTAGGCGCGGAAGGCAATCAGCCGCTCAATATAGGGGTCTGGGGTGAGATTGATATTGTGCAGCCGCTCTAAGTTGTGGGTGAAGGGCAACAACATTCCTAGCAGGTAATCTTTGTAGGGTGTGCCCTCGTGCCACGAACCATCCACAATCTGGTTGTGAATTGAAGTAGAGCGGGTAATCCGGTCAGTCACACGGTCGAGCCACTTCTGGGCGCGGCTATCTTCGCCGTGCAGAACTAGCGCGGCGATGCCGAGTCCGCTGTGGTTGATGCTAAAGTGGTTCTGCATGTAGGAGCTAGGCCACCAGTTGTTCCAAGTGGTGTTCATCGGGCTGATGCTCGCTTCATACATCCGCTCGGCATGGAAGCCGATAGCGGTGCGGATGGTGGTGCGCTCAGCCGGGGTGAGCTTGGGGTACAGCCAATCGTAGGCGGTGGCGTTGCCCATCAGCATATGGGCCAGCCCAAGATCGCGCACATCATCCTTTTCCCAGTTCGTCCACGTCGCATACGTCAGCAGGTATTGCTTGGCGAGGTTGCAGTCGGCGGGCAGGTCAGTCATCACACAGGCGAACGCAAACGAGACGAGCAAGTCGCCGTAGGCCCGATAGTCGGTATAGAGATTCTGGTTCGGATCGTAGGTGCTTGGTGAGCTTGCCGGAATGGGCTTGTTCATGTGCTGATCGGTGAGGGTGCGGATCGATTCCCACATCGCTTGGCTCTGCGGGTGCGCGAGCTTGGCTCGCACGGCGGCAATCTCGCTGGCGGTGAAGAACAGGCGCGGGTGGCTAGCTTGCGGATCAGGCGTGCTGGTGGCAGTTGCCGCTGGGAGGGCGGTGCTCGTGGGGCGGGATGGACGTAGCTGGTAGCAACCGGGCGTGCTGGTGGCAGTTGCCCGCTGGGAACGGCGGTGACTCGTGGGCGGGACTGCGGTGCCGTTGGGCGAG
>JAAUTZ010000205.1 GCA_012031225.1 Chloroflexaceae bacterium | reverse complement strand
AACAGCCGCTCATCTTCCCGCGCTACCACCAACTCCAGACCGTGCGCTCCCTGCTTGAGCAGCCCGCAACGACGGAGCCGGGCACCACTATCTGGTGCAGCACAGCGCGGCAGCGGCAAAAGCAACACCATCGCGTGGCTAGCCCACCAGCTCACCACGCTCTACACCACGCCGCCCGCCGGTAGCAGCGAAGAACGCCTCTTCCACAGCATCATCATCATCACGGATCGGCGCGTGCTAGATCGCCAGCTGCAACAGACCGTGAGCCAGTTCCCCGCCCCCGATGGGCTGATCCAAGTGATTAACGAGAGTTCGCAACAACTGCTGCAAGCCCTCGCCGCTGGCAAGCAGATCATCGTCACCACGCTCCAAAAGTTCCCCGTCGTAGTGCGCTACCTCAGCGACCCCGACAGCCTGCCGGAAGGCACGCGCTACGCCCTGCATGCCAACACCATCAACCTGCGCGGCAAACGCTTTGCGCTCATCATAGACGAAGCCCACTCCTCGCAATCGGGCGAGCAGATGCGGGCTGTGCGCGAAGCCCTGCGTACCGAACTCAACCTCACCGTGCCCGCCACCAGCCCAGACCACCCCGCCGCACCGGATGCCCCTGACGACCCCGACGACCCCGACGACCCCGACGCGCCGCCCACGCTCGACTCAGAGACGCTGATCGCCGAGATGATCCGCCAGCGCGGGAAGCAGCCCCACATCAGCATCTTTGCCTTCACCGCCACCCCCAAAACCAAGACCCTCGAACTGTTTGGCAAGTGCATGCCCGACGGCGCGTATCAAGCGCACAGCCTCTACACCATGCGGCAGGCCATCGAAGAGGGCTTCATCCTCGACGTGCTGGCGCACTACACCACCTACCGCAGCCTGTGGCGGCTGCACAAGACCATCGCCGACGACCCGCGCTACGATACCCGCAAAGCCAGTGCGCTGCTGGCGGCCTTCGTCCACGACCACCCCACCGCCATTGACCAGAAAGCCCAGATCATCGTCGAGCATCTGCGTGCATCGGTGGTCGGGCAGATTGGCGGGCAGGCGCGGGCCATGCTTGTCACCAGTTCGCGGCGGCAAGCGGTGCGCTACAAGCTGGCCATTGATGCCTACCTTGCCGCACAGGGCTACCCCGAACGGGCCATCATCGCCTTTTCGGGCGAGGTGCGCGACGGCGGGCAGAGCTACACTGAGGCCGGCATGAACGGCTTCAGCGACAGCGAGACCCCCCAGCGCATCAAGTCCGACCCCTACCGCCTGCTGATCGTCGCCAACAAATACCAAACCGGCTACGACGAGCCGCTGCTGCACACCATGTACGTGGATAAGAAGCTCGGCGGCGTGAATGCCGTGCAAACCCTCTCACGCCTCAACCGCATCGCGCCCGGCAAATGCGACCCACAGGTGATAGACTTTGTGAACGACGTAGACACGATCCGCAACGCCTTTGAACCCTACTACACCACCACCATCTTGAGCGAAGGCACCGACCCCAACCTGCTCTTCGAGATGCAGACCGCACTCGATGCCAGCCACATCTACACGCCCGCTGAGATCACGGCCGTCACCGACGTGTTATTTACCGCCGCACCCGCCGTGGCCGCAGCACGCATCCCAAGCCTATTGCAGCCGGCTGTAGCGCGGTATCAGCAGCACGCAGCCGACGTGCAGCAAGAGTTCCGCAAGACGCTAGATCGCTTTGTGCGCCTGTATGCGTTTGTCACGCAGATTAGCTCCTTCCCTGCCCCTGAGCTTGAGCGGCTCTATCAATACGGACGACTGCTGTTGCGCCACCTACCGGCAACAGGGGCAGGGGTGCCCACCGACATCTACCAGCACGTAGCCCTCGCCAGCTACGAGACCCGCAAAGTCCGCAGTGGCGCAATCCAGCTGGATCCTGAGGTGACACCGCTCACCCCGCCCCACGGCGGCGTGGGCAGCAGCGAGCCGTTGCTCTCCACCAAAGACCCGCTTTCGGAGATCATCGCGCACCTCAACCAGCAGTTCGGGGTCAACCTGAATGGGGCCGCCATCGCCTCGTTGCAGCATGTGCGCGAGCAAATGGGGAGCGATGCAGCTGTCGCGGCAGCCTTCCGTGCCAACCCGCCCAACGTCGCCCGCGAAGTCTTTGATGAGCGCGTGGGCGAATTGATCGAGGGCTTCATTGACGACAATGTACGGCTCTACGAACACATCAAGCGCAACCCAGAGCTAGCCCAGCAGCTGCGCGAAGCCCTGTTCAGGCTGTTTCTGGACGACACGGGTGGGGCCGGCGCACCGCCAGCGGAGTAGGGGTGGGGTGGGCGGGGGCTGCTGTGTGGGCGGACATTGCCCTACATGCTATTCGGTGGATAAATCAGCAACAATGAACACGAATATCCAGACCCGCTACGGACAGCGGTGCGAAAAGCGGCAGACCTGATCAACGAAGTTCGGATTTGTGACGAGTGATACAATGGCAACCCATTTTGCCCAAGACGAATCCGTTGGAACACAAGACCGTGAACTCCTTGTGAAGCAGATCCGCCGTCTCTATAGTGTCGGGGGTATTCTCCCGATTGGTGGGCATTACACCAGCATACCGTTTTTGCTGTTTCGCAGTGCGAGCCTATCCGCGATGCGACGACGCTTGTACAGCGAGGAGCATATTGTCTCCTCGCACTTATTTAACCTGCTCCTCGTGATGTTAGCTAAGGAGTAAGATGACCACCACTCCCCTCACCCCCGTGTCAATCCTTCCGTGCGAATAACGCGAAGGGGAAGCAAGCGCGGGGCGGGCGCAGGCTGCAATGCCGGTCAATCGGCAGCCGTGGATGGCGCATCATCCAGATCATCCGCAGCCTCAGCCATCATCTCGATCAGCTCAATGACACTAGCGGCCAACGTTGGGTGTTGGTGCAGCAGGGCGATAGCCTGTGCCACCACTGGCGCGATCTCGGTGCGGTGGGCTGTCGAGGGCTGCTCCGCCATCGGTGGGGGACTGGCTGGCAGCAAGGTCGCTG
>JAAUTZ010000204.1 GCA_012031225.1 Chloroflexaceae bacterium | reverse complement strand
CGATCTACCTGTCCTTCTCGTTGATCATTTCCATGATCATGAACTGGTACAACAAGCGCGTCGCGCTGGTGGAAGGTAAGGCGGCCAGTGACCGACTACTACCCAAAGCTTTGCCCCGGGCACGCATCCGGACCTGCCGCCGCCGTCTGTCGCCCTGCCGGATGCGCTGGATGTGCCTATTGCGCCGGAGCTTGCCGCCCCACTCATGGAGCCGTCGCCTGTGCCGCCAGTGGCTGCTAGCCCCGCCCCCGCCGCAGATCCGAGTACCGCCCGCGAACGGCGCGGCTTGCGTGGCGCAGTGCGCCAGATAGTACGCTGGCTGCGCCGCTTGGTGCGTTGGCGCACTCCCCCAGACCAGCCCTGATCCGCTTTGGAAATGTGGTACAATAGCTCAATAGTCAATGATAACTTGATTATTCCCCTTCCTAATCAGTCAAAACGCCCCGCATTTTTATCCCGTCTAGCGGATTACACACTATTTGACACACTGTTACCCAAGCATCGCCCGCCGCATTGCTTCCGTGTCCACATGGGTATACACACTAAGCGACATAGACGGGCTGCTATGACCAGCTATGGCCTGCACTATTGCAGGGGCGACTCCCGCCTCATGCAGGCGCGTGAGCGCGGTGTGTCGTAGATCGTGAAAGCGGATGCTGCTGGGTAAGCCTGCACGGGGTAGGATGCGCTTCTTGAAGAGCGAATCCAAGTTTCGATCCACCAGATGGGAGCCGTTCCTTGTGGCAAACACCGCCCCCTGCTCACGCCAGCGCGGTCCATGCCGCTCCTGCTGCTGCTCTTGCCACAGCTCCCGCAACCGCTCCACTAGATCAGGGCTAAGCGGTAAGGTGCGCTTGGCATGCTTGGTCTTCCCTTTGCGTACCGTAAGCGTGGGGCGATCAGAGTCGAGGGTTAGATCAGCCCACTTCAATGCGAGCAGCTCCGCTTTCCGCAAGCCCAGCTGCACTGCCAGATGAAACAGCGCACAGTAGCGGTACGCTTCCGCTGCTCTCAGCATCTTCTCTACTTGAGGCGGGGTCAACGCTTGCCCGCTCCGCTCCTCATGGTAGGGCGGGTCTACCGGCTCGGCCACACTGCGCCCGATCATCTCCCAACGCACCGCTGCTCTTAGGGCTTGCTTCAAGGTCCGCAAGGCAAACTTTGCGGTAGATGCACTCTTCTGATCAACCAACTCTTGCTGCCACGATAGGACATGCTGCACACTGAGCTGGGCCAGCTTGATCGTGCCGATGTACGGCACAATGTGTAAGCGCACCATGTCGCTGTGAATCGCGTAGGTGCGCCGTCCCCAGTGAGACTGTTGCTTCAACCAATAAGCAAGAAAATCTGCAAGCGGCTGCTTGCCCGCTTGCAGATTAACACCCTGCTCAAGCTGCTTGCGCAGCTCCCTGAGCTTCTCGGTCACTTCCCTTTGGGTTTGCCCATAGACATACACCCGCTTGCCTGTAGCGGGGTCTTTCAGGCTCGCTTGCCACCGCCCATCAGATGATCGCTGGCTTACGCTTCCTTCCCCTTTTGCCCGCCGCTTTGCCACTGGATACCCCTACGCCGCGTGAACTTGTGCTAGTAGCCGTCTTACTGTGCCCTCACGCTCTCGGATGCGTTTCACTGCCAGTGCGTAGGCATCCCGCAACCCAATCGTGGGCTACTCTTTTTCGATGCGCTTCACCTCTTGCCAAATCTCGGTTTCTGTCATACATCCATCTCCCATACAAGCTCCTTCCACATTCGTAGGGCATGCCCCGCGATTCCTCTTCGTTTTCCATCACGAAGAGCGGGCTATAGTACACCCACCACCCGTCAAAGTCATCTACATCCCAACCGTTACGCAGGGCGGATGTGATTGCCCAATCAAGATGGTTTGCGTACTCCGCTAAACCCGATGCTGTAGACAGGTCAAAATCGGGTTGACGCGCACGCATTCGCTTAAGCTCACGGTCTAACCGTGTCATTGCCCGCCCCTCACTGCTTCCCGTGCCGTAATGCGTGGTGCATTCTGATACAGACCGTGTAGTATCTCTGATGGGATGTTAACGACTTCTTCATCATGGCGCACCACCAGCAGCGTCTCCCATGCGATGCCGTCTAGCATCTGCTCCAATGTCATATCCAGCTCACTCGCAACACGAGTGAGCTGCACATACGCTAGCCCTGAGATGATATGCTCTTCTGTCATTGCATTAGTCATTATTCGAATACTCCCATACCATCCCATCCCAGACACGCTTAGCCCGCGCTTTGGCGGCTACCTCATCTGCCAGTACCAGCTCAGGGCGGTAACTGTCCCACCATCCATCAAAGTCCAGCTTGTCCCAGTCAGCCCACAACACATCTTCTATGGCAACTTCCATATGCTTCTGAAATGCGTGTACGCCCGCCGCTGTAGTCAAATCCCAGTCAAGTGTCATTTGCTCCCATCCTTCCGGCGCGGCTTACCCGCGCCCTCGATACTGTTGGCAGCCTGCGTAGCCGTTGCGATCCGGTCTTGCTCGGTACGAGTCAGCTTGCGCCCCTCTGCCAGTGCTATGGCAATGCCGAGCTGGGCGGTTTCGCGGAGTCGTTGGGCAATGCTCACAGCCGCCCCCCTTTCCGGCGCGGGGTTTCGATCCGCTCAATGGCTAGCCCATCGGCTTGCACGCGGTAGGTCTGGCCATTGTCGGCTTGGGCAATCTGGCTGCCATCGGCAAGCACCCGCGTGATGCGTGCCTCTACCAGCCCCAAGCGGCTGGGCGGGTGCCCCTGCGTGTCGCTCTCTGGGACGAAGATCGTTCTACGCATTGGAATCCCCCTTTGCTGCCTGATCTGCAAAATGCCGCTCATAGAACGCATAGCCTTGCTGCACTTGCCCCTCACACTGCTGCCAATGCAGGTAGGCTGCGAGTGCATCCCCCCCTTCAAACACGGTTGCGAGGTACGTGCTGAATGCCTCACTTGCTTCCGTGTGCCACTGGGCGATCTTTGCCTCTAGCTCTGTCTTCATTGTTGCCCTCC
>JAAUTZ010000015.1 GCA_012031225.1 Chloroflexaceae bacterium | reverse complement strand
GCGTAGCGGCGGCGGCGGGTGGCGACGCGAGGGCGGTGGGGAGGGGCAAGGGCGGGCGTAGACGCACCACCTGTTGCCACCCATACCAGCCAGCTAGCCGCCGCGCATAGCCTGCCGCCGCCTGTGCGAGCGTGTGCTGCGTGGATACATAGGCGCGAGCGTGTGCGCCGATGCTGGCTGCTAGCTCTGGGCGGCTGATCAGCAGGTGCAACGCGGCGAGGATCTGCTCACGCTCGCTGTCGTCGGTGTCAATCTGTACAGCAACGTGTGGCGGTAGTTCGGCAAAGGCTCCCGTGCGGCTAACCAGCGTCGCCCGCCCAGCCCCTAGCAGGCGGAGCAGGCTGGCACTCGTTTCGCCCGCCGTTGGGTGGCGCAGGTTCACACACACATCGGCGGCGGCAACGTAGGCATCGAATGTGGCCCGCTCGACGTAGCCTGTAACCTGTACAACATCCTGCAAACCGAGCCGCTCGATCAAGCCGGTGATGTTGTAGTTGGGTGAGACGCTGCCCACCAGCACATAGCGCAACTGGGGCACGCTGGCCCGTAGCTGCTGCACCGCCCGCAAGGTTGGCTCTAGGCGTTTGTAGGCATTGATATGGCCAAAGCTGGCAAGGATCAGGGCCTCGGTGGGCAGCCCCACTGCCGCCCGCGCCGCCGCTCGCGGATAGGCGGGTGGCAGCGGTACGCCCATCGGCACGACGGCAAGTGGCAGATCGGGGCGCACCGCCGCAACGTGCTGCTGGATGTAGCGGCTATGCACAATCATCGCCCGGGCGGCGGTAATTACGGGCGCGTTGCAGGCGAAGTCAAATGCCGTATCGGTGAAGCGGCCACGAATCATCAGTTCCGCGATCTGCGCTCCGGCCTCACCGTAGCTCTGGGCCATCATCGCCACATAGCCGCGTATATCGCGCAGGGTGGTCGCATAGTAGTGCAGCATAAAATGGTGCAGCACCAGATCGTGCAGCACAATCACGCCCGGCACCCGTTGCGCGGTGTGCCAGATTTCGCTGTGGGCGGGGCTGTTGCCCAGATGATACAGCACCCCATCGAATGGGCGGCGACGCTGGTCATGGGCTAGGCGGCGCAATGGGCGCAGCGTGAAGTGTTCGCGCAGCACCGGATTGGTCGGTGGGGTGTCGCTGTTGTAGTACACCACAAGCTCGGCGTATTGCCACAGGTGTGTGAGCAGTTCTTCGCTGTAATCTGAAATCCCCGATGGCACCGGATTAAACGGTGAACAGAAAGCGAGCCGTGGCATGCAGATCCCCGTGTATCGTTGCTGATACAGCAACGTTGCTTGACAGAACAATAGCAACATTGTATATTCAGATTGATGCTTCGTCCAGATCAGCTCAGATCAATGCACCGACTTCAGTTGGTCGAATCGGTGTAGCCCGGACCCCTGCATCTCTAACGACAGTAGTGTAGCTGAATGTGGCCTGTGATCTATCACTCTGCCCCGCTTCAAAGTACGGGGCTAGCGCACTGCGTATACCTGCTCCGCCCTCGCACATAGGGCCCACCGTAGGCACTGTCGTATCCGTCACGTCTGCCGTCGCTTAGGCACACTATACCCGGCGTACACGCCCCATGCGACGCTCCGAAATTTGCGGTAACAATGCTGTTCACCCCGCTCAACTGCCGAGCGCACTGAAGCGTGCGGACTGGATCTAGCGCACTGCTTCCGAGCGTGTAGGCAGATTGCCTTTTGCGCTTGCCACGATACTTGGTGTGTATCAGGAGAAGTCATAAACGTAAGAGAAGGTACAAACGATGCAAAACCCTGCCCAGAGCTTGTATGATCAATCGCTCTACCTGCCTCAGATGGAACACGATGCATGCGGCATCGGCTTCGTCGCGCAGATCAATGGTCGCCCCGAACACGAGATTTTGACCATGGCACTCACGGCACTCGGTAATCAGAAACACCGTGGGGCTGTAGCTGCTGATGCCAAAACCGGCGATGGTTCCGGCATTCTGACCCAGCTGCCCCGCACGCTGCTGCTGCGCGACCTGAAACAGAAAGGGCTACACGCAGAGGCGGCTGATCTTGCGCTAGGGATGGTGTTTTTGCCGCAGGATAGCACCGGCGTAGAAGCCAGCCACGCGATTATTGAAGCCCAGCTGGAACGGATCGGGGCAACGGTGCTGATGTGGCGCGACGTGCCCGTTAGCCTCAATGCGCTCGGCGAACGGGCTGCCGAGACCTGCCCGCTGATCCAGCAGGTCATCTGCACGCGCCCCGCCAGCATGGATGAAGCGACCTTTGAGCGGGCCCTCTACCTTGCCCGCAAAGCTATGGAGCAGCAGTTTCTCGCAGCAGACCTGAGCACCTACATCCCGTCGCTTTCGATCCGCACCGTAGTCTACAAGGGGCTATTGATCGGCGAGAACCTCGGCGAGTTCTACCTCGATCTGCGCGACCCAGATTATACGACTGCGCTAGCGGTATACCACGAACGCTACTCCACCAATACTTTCCCGACGTGGGAGCGGGCCCAGCCCTTCCGCATGCTCTCGCACAATGGCGAGATCAACACGTTGCAGGGCAACAAGAACTGGATGGCCGCCCGCGAGCAGATCTTGCACTTCCCCACCGATGGCTTGCCCGCCGATCTGTCCGGTGATGTTGCCCCTGTGATTGACCAGCGCGGCAGCGACTCGGCTGCGCTTGATAATGCGCTGGAGTTGCTGGTGCGTGGGGGGCGGGGTTTGCTCCACGCGGTGGCGATGCTGATGCCGGAAGCGTGGGAGAATATCCCCGATATTGACCCGAACCTACAGGCCTTCTATATGTACCACGCGGGGCTGAGTGAGCCGTGGGATGGCCCGGCGGGCTTGTCCTTCTCGGATGGGCGCATCGTCGGGTCGGCACTGGATCGCAACGGCTTGCGGCCAGCACGCTTCCTCGTCACCCACGATGGCTTGGTGGTGAGTGGCAGCGAAGCGGGCGTGGTTGATATTGATGATGCGCGGGTGAAGCTGCGTGGGCGGCTTGGCCCCGGCCAGATGTTTGCGGTGGATACGCAGACGGGGCAGTTCTTCACCAATGCCGAGATCAAGCACACGCTCGCCACCCGCCAGCCCTACGCAGCGTGGCTGGCCGAGAATATGTTGCACCTTGCCGATCTGCCCGTGCCCGCCGATCAGAGTGTTGCTGGGCACGATGGGCAGGCGCGGCTCGTGCAGCAAATGGCGTTTGGCTACACCAGCGAAGAAGTCAGCGTGATCCTCAAGCCGATGCAGCGCGACGGCAAAGAACCGGTTGGCTCGATGGGCGATGATACGCCGCTCGCGGTGCTGTCGCAGGTTGATCCGGGCCGCCCGATCTACCAGTTCTTCAAGCAACGCTTTGCCGAAGTGACCAACCCGCCGATGGATCCCTTGCGGGAAGAGTTTGTGATGTCGCTGAACATCTCGCTCGGCAAGCGCGAGAATATGCTCAAGGAAACGCCCGCTCACGCCCGGATGCTGCGGCTCGCTTCGCCGTTCCTGACGGATCGGCAATTGGCGACAATCCGATCTATCAGTCAGCCCGGCTTCACCGTTGTTACCATCCCGGTGCTCCAACGGGTGCAAATCAGTGATGATCCGTTGGTGCATCGGCGGGTGTTGCGGGCGGCTCTGGATGATCTCCGCGCTGCTGCCGAACAAGCTGTGCGCGATGGGGCAACCCTGTTGATCCTGAGTGATAAAGGGGTAGATGCTGAGCACGCCCCAATCCAGATGCTACTGGCACTTGGCGCGGTGCATCACCACCTGATCCGCACTGGCCTACGCACGCACGTTAGCATCATTGTGGAGAGTGCCGAGCCGCGTGAAGTGCATCATATGGCGTGCTTGATTGGCTACGGTGCAGAAGCGATCAACCCCTACCTTGCCCTTGAAACGGTGCGTGCGCTCGGCTTGGGAGAGGTGCGCCGCCCTGAGCAAAGCAACGGGCACGGCGCACTGCCTGAAGTGCCTGCTGAAGAACACAAAGCAGAAACGAACTACATCAATGCGCTAGAAAAGGGGCTGCTCAAGATTATGTCGAAGATGGGCATCTCGCCCCTCGATAGCTACTGCGGGGCGCAGATCTTCGAGGCCGTTGGGCTTGATCAGGGCTTAATTGATGAGTGCTTCACGGGCACGCCCTCGCGGGTGGGCGGGGTAGGCTATGGCTTGCTGTCCCGTAAAGTCAACCAACGCCACCGCCGCGCTTTCCACATGCCTGAAGGCGAGAAGCTCGAACTCACCCATCCGGGCTTGTACAAATTCAAGAAGAACGGTGAGGTTCACACCTACAGCCCTAGCGTGATCCACGCGCTGCACAAATCGGTGCGCCACGAAACGGGCGTGACTGGCGGCACATACCACTCGATGGACACCCGCCTGCCCGAATTTTTGATGGGCTACGAGTTTTACCGCGAGTATGCCAAGCTGGTGGATGACCGCTCGCCGACGGAGCTACGCGACCTGCTGGAGGTGCTGCCCGACGGTGCGCCCGTGCCGCTCAACGAGGTTGAGCCAATTGAGGCGATCCTTGCCCGCTTCAGCACGGCTGCGATGAGCTTGGGGAGCACGAGCACCGAAGCGCACGAGACGCTGGCCATTGCGATGAATCGGCTCGGCGGCATGAGCAATAGCGGTGAAGGTGGCGAGGACCAAGCCCGCTTTACGGATGAGCGCAACAGCAAGATCAAGCAGGTTGCATCGGGGCGGTTCGGGGTGACACCGGCCTACCTCGCCCACGCGCACGAGTTGCAGATCAAGATGGCGCAGGGCAGCAAGCCCGGCGAGGGCGGGCAGTTGCCGGGCCACAAAGTCAGCGAGGAGATTGCCCGCATCCGCCACACCACGCCCGGCGTATCGCTGATCAGCCCGCCGCCGCACCACGATATTTACAGCATCGAGGACTTGTCGCAGTTGATCTACGACCTCAAGCAGGTCAACCCGCAAGCCTACGTCTCGGTGAAGTTGGTAGCAACGGCGGGCGTGGGCACGATTGCAGCGGGTGTGGCCAAAGGCTACGCCGATGCGATCCTGATCAGTGGGCACGCGGGCGGCACAGGCGCATCGCCGCTCAGCAGCATCAAGAATGCGGGCGTATCGTGGGAGCTAGGGCTAGCCGAAACACAGCAAACGCTGATCCTGAATGGGCTACGCGGGCGGGTGCGGGTGCGCTCGGATGGTGGCTTCCAGACGGGCCGCGATGTGCTGATTGCGGCGTTGATCGGTGCGGATGAGTATTCATTTGGCACAACGGCACTGGTGGCAGAGGGCTGCTTGATGGCCCGTGCCTGCCACGCCAATACCTGTCCGGTAGGGATTGCCACGCAACGCCTCGATCTGCGGGCGAAGTTTCCGGGCACGCCCGAAATGGTGATGGCTTTCTTCCGCTTCCTTGCCCAAGAGGTGCGCGAGCATCTTGCGGCGTTGGGCTTCCGTAGCCTGCAAGAGGCGATTGGCCGCACCGACCTGTTGCGCCAGAAGAAGATCGGGATCTACGAAGCCGACTCGATTGACCTATCGCCGCTACTGGCCTACCCGAAAGATCCAACGGTAGCGATCCGGCATATGGGCAACCGCAACCCACTGCCGCCCGTGCCGACGCTCAATCAGAAGCTCGTGCAGGATGCGGCTCCGGCATTGGTCAACCGTACCCGGGTTGAGCTACACTATCCCATCCGCAACTGTGACCGCACCTTCGGGGCGACTCTATCGGGCGAGATTGGGGCACGCTACGGCGATGCGGGGCTGCCGGAGAATACCGTCACGGTGCATCTGCGGGGCAGTGCCGGACAGAGCTTCGGCGCATTCAACATTGCCGGCGTAACGCTGCTGCTCACGGGCGAAGCGAACGACTACGTGGGCAAGAGCATGGCGGGCGGCACGCTGGTGGTGCGCCCATCGGATACGACCACGTATGCGTGGCACGAGAATGTGGTTGCGGGTAATACGATCCTGTATGGCGCAACGGGCGGCGAGCTGTATCTGGCGGGCACGGCGGGCGAACGCTTCGCGGTGCGGAATAGCGGCGCGACGGTAGTGGTTGAGGGCGTGGGCGATCACGGCTGCGAATATATGACGGGCGGCACGGTGGTGATTCTGGGGCAGACCGGCTACAACTTCGGCGCAGGCATGTCCGGTGGGGTAGCCTATGTGTGGGATCACGCGGGCACATTGGCAACCCGCCTGAACCCTGAACTGGTGCAGCTTGATCGGCTCAGTGATAGCGATGCCGAGCGGGTGCTGAGCCTGATCCGCCGCCACAGCGAATTGACCAGCAGCCCACGCGCAACAGCTCTGCTGAATGATTGGGATCTCGTGCGCGGACAGTTCGTGCGGGTGATGCCGAAAGAGATGGTGGCAAAGCTCAAAGCCGCGCAAGAAAGCGCAACGGAAGCGAGCGCGGCGGCGGCGGCGCGTAACGGGCGCGAACTGCAACCGGCATAGCGGGGGGCAGGACATTAGGTACGTAGCGATCTTGGGGGCGGGCAGCGATGCCTGCCCCGTGCATTTTGTTGATGCAATCTGCGACAGGGGTAGCCTACCATCCGGCTACCATCCGGCTACCATCCGGCTACCATCCGCCCATTTCTGGACTGACATACACGCTAGGACACTGGTTCCCTTGCCCGCCGCTCGCTCGCAGCAGCTCGCAGCTGGAATGATCAGGCTGCGAGACGTGCTGGCTACCCGTCAGGCGTGCTGTTCTGGGGCTGTTCCGCCACCCCCGCCACCCCCGCCACCCCCGAAGATACCCCCTGCCCGTATGACTAGTGCGCTCTGCCGCTGTGCGTGCTACACTGCATCACAGGGGTTTTCGGCATGCTGAAACGGGGAGAAGCACATTAGCATATGGTAAATACAAAACCAGCAAAACGGCGGAGCGGCGCAAAGAAAGCCAAGCCGTATGATCAATCACCGCGTACATGGGCCGAGCGGCGGCGCGACTTCACCGCCGCCTACCGCAACATCCCGCGAGCCTTTAGCCTTGTGTGGCAGGCAGATCGCACTAGCACCATCTTCATGGCGCTCCTCACGCTTACGGCGGCGGTGCTGCCCGTCTCGCAGGCGTGGGTGGCCAAGCTGATCGTAGATGGGGTAGTGGATGCGATCAATGCGGGCGTGAGTGTGCAGCAGGGGGTGCGGCAGGTTGCGCCCTTCCTGCTGCTTGAATTCGGCTTGCTCACGCTTGGCGCAGTCCTAAGTCAGGGGCGCACCCTGCTTGATCACATCCTGCATGGGCGCATGGCCCATGCGATCAATGTGCAGATTATGCAGAAGGCGCAGCAGCTTGATCTGTACTACTTCGAGCATGCCGATTTCTATGACAAGCTGCAAAATGCCCGCCGCGAAGCCGACTACCGCGCACTCGGCACGGTGGAGACGACCTTCACCCTCGTGCAGAGTATGATCACGCTCGCCTCGTTTGCGGTGCTATTACTTGCCTTCAACCCGTTGATCGCCCTGATCCTATTCGGCGCGACGATTCCATCCTTCCTTGCCCAAACCCACTATAGCGGGCTGTACTTCCGCCTGCTGACGTGGCGTGCGCCCGAATTCCGGCAGATGGCATATTGGGAATATCTGCTCACCGTAGATAGCAGTATCAAAGAAGTCAAGCTGTTTGGCTTAAGCGATCCCCTGCTGCAACGCTACCGCGAGACGTTTGAATACTTCCACAACGAGGATGTGCGCCTTGCCCAGCGGCGCAGCCTGATGAGTGTGCTATGGGGCTTGCTGGCAACCGCAAGTTACTACATCGCCTACATGTGGATTATCTGGGAGACCATCGCCCAGCGCATCACACTCGGCGATATGACACTCTACCTAACTGTCTTTCGGCAGAGCCAGATGACCATGCAGGGCATCTTCGGGAGCTTCGGGCGGCTATTCGAGAGTGGCCTCTTCCTGAACAATCTGTTCGATTTCCTCGCGCTCCAGCCGCGCATGGCGATCAGTGCCAACCCGCAGCGTGTACCGCGCCCGTTGCAGCACGGCATCGAGCTACGGGATGTGTCCTTCCGCTACCCAGATAAAGAGGAGTGGTCGCTGCGCCATATCAATCTCATCATTCGCCCCAACGAGAAGCTGGCACTGGTGGGTGCAAACGGGGCCGGCAAAACCACGCTGATCAAGCTGCTGACGCGCCTGTATGACCCGACCGAAGGGCAGATCCTGCTCGATGGGGTAGACCTGCGTGAGTATGACCTTGACGATCTGCGCCGTACCATCGGCGTAATCTTTCAGGACTTTGTGCATTACCACGCCACCGTCAGTGACAACATCGGCTTCGGGCAGATTGAACATCTCGGCGATCAGCAGCGGATCAGCAGTGCCGCCATACGCGGCGGCGCAGAGCCGGTGATTGCGGGGCTGCCGGATGGCTACGCAACGATGCTCGGCAAGTGGTTTACCGAAGGGCAGGAGTTATCCGGGGGGCAGTGGCAGAAGATCGCGCTAGGGCGGGCATTCATGCGCGAAGGCGAGGTGTTGGTGCTGGATGAGCCAACTGCCGCGCTGGATGCCGAGCGCGAATACGAGATCTTTCAGAGCTTCCGCGAGTTGACTGCCGGGCGCATTGCAATCCTGATTAGCCACCGCTTCAGCACGGTGCGGATGGCGGATCGGATCGTGGTGTTAGAGAATGGCCATCTCATCGAAATGGGCACGCATGCCGACCTGCTCGCTTGCGATGGGACGTATGCCCGCCTGTTTAACATGCAGGCGGAGGGCTACCGCTAATCTTTGAGCCGCTCCGCCGTGACATCGAACAACCCACTCGGCCGTACCCGTGCCACAGGCAGGGGCAGTGCATCGGCAGGCACGCCGCTCGGTAGCGTGTGGGGCACAGTGATACGGGGTTGGTCGTCACGTTCGCGTACTACCCGCTCTACCCCGAAGCGGCCAGCACGGTAGACCAGACCGAGTGTGAGCGTCGTCAGCCCAATCATGAGCAGGGCGGGTGGTGCCGCTTGGGTATACACCGAGTCGTTTGCGGCTTCCCACACGCGGATCGAGAGGGTATCGAAGCCGGGCGGGCGCAGGATCACGAGTAGCGGTAGCTCCTTCATCGCAGTCACAAATGCCAGTGCCCAGCCCGCCAGCACGCCCGGTGCAGCCAGTGGCAAGGTGACGCGGCGCAGGGTTGCCCATGTTCCTACGCCCATTGTTGCCGATGCCTGCTCGAGCGTGGGCGACACAAACGCCAATGCCGTCTCACTGCTTGTAATCGTCTTTGGCAATAGGCGGAAAGCCAGCCCAAAGACGAGTGCCGTAACGGTAGCGTAGAGCGGCGTGCGGAGGAAAAACATGAGAAAGCCTAAGCCAATCAGGATGCCGGGTAGGGCAAAGGCAATCTTGCTCACATTCAGCAGCACCGCATACGCCCCCCGATAGCGCACCGCCGCAAATGCAGGCGCAAACGCCAGCAGTGAGGCGAGCGTCGCGGCGAGAACCGATAAGAGCAGGCTATTCCACCCGTGCTGCCAGAGCGTTGCCGCACCGACACTCCACACCAAATCTACTTGGGTGGGGGCGAAGATGCCCTGTAACGTCAAGCTGATTAACACTGCTAGGGGCAGGAACAGCGACAGGGTGGCGATAGTGAGGATCACTGCGAAAGCCAGCCACCGCCACGCGCCCAACCGGATGAGGCGGCGTGGTCGCCAATTGGCTGAGCGGGTGTAGTGCCGTTCGCGGCGATGCAGCCACGCATCGCCGTAGAGCAGGATGAAGCTCAGGGCAATCAAGCCCATGCTCACCACCGAAGCGGCTTCGCGGCCTGTTACGCCCGCAAATTGGCGATAGACGGCTGTCGTGAAGGTCTGGTAGCGGAGCAGCGCAACGGCACCGAAATCGGAGAGGACATACAGCCCCACGAGGAGACTGCCGCCCGCAATCGCCGGTGTCAGGAGGGGTAGGGTGAGCGTGCGGAAGAGGCCCCACGTCCCGCGCCCCGACATGCGGGCGGCTTCATCGAGCGTGGCATCGAGGGTCCGCAGTGCAGCTGCAACGGCGAGAAACACAAACGGGTAGGTGTACAGGGCAATGATGGCCGTTACGCCCCATAGATTAAACAGGTGCGGCAAAGGGAACTCATTGCGCCCGAAGCCAAAATGCTGCATAGCGATCTGATCTACCCAGCCCCCGCGCCGCAGCAGGAACAGGTAACACACCACCGAGACGTAGCCGGGAATAGCGAGCGGCAGAGCCAATAGCCACCGCCACAGCCCGCGCCCCGGCAGATCGGTGCGCTCGACTAGCCACGCCGCCACCACCCCAATCATTGCTGCGCTACTCATCACCGTGATGAGTAGCGCAACCGTATTCCCGACGAGGCGCGGGTATTGCCCTGCCGACAGCCGCTGCCACAACGCAGGATCGGCACGGAGCGCATTAAGCGCAATATACATCAGGGGCAGCGCGGCAAGCAGACAAACTGTGAGGGCCGCGCCCGCCAGCAACAACGGTGGTCGCTTCATTGCTATAACATTCCTAGGGCATACCCGTAAGCTGAACCTGTTCGCGGGCTGTCTCCAGCCCATCTACCAGTGATTTTAGATCAATATCGGCAATCGTAAATTCATCTGGGGAGGGGACACCCTCGGCTAGGGCAATGCCCGGCACGATGGGCCACTCGTAGTTGCCCTGTGCATAGATCGTCTGCCCTTCCTCCGAAAGCATGAAGTCCACGAAGGCTTTGGCAAGCTCCAACGTATCGCCTTCAGTACCATCCACAATGCCGATGTTGGTTGAGTTTACCACTAGCCCGATCTCGCCTTCGCCCTGATCGGGCCAGATGATCCCAACCGGTGCGCCCTCGGCAAGGGAAAGGAAGTAGTAATAATGGTTGACGAACCCTAACTCTAGCTCGCCAGACCCAACTGCCTTGCGGACATCGGTGTGCCCGCCGAAGAAGGCGGTCTCATTATCCACCAAGCCTTGCAACCATGTCGTGGTTGCATCCTCGCCGAGCAGCCGGTTCACGGCAACGATGTTGCCCAGCATGGCTCCGTTGGTGCTATTGGCAGAGCCAACTCGCCCGCCCGCCCACTGCGGATCGGCAAGCTGTGTCACCGAAGTCGGCAAATCGGCTTCGTCCACCAAATCGGTGTTGTACATAATCACCCGTGCGCGGAGCGTCAGGGCCGCCCAACCGCCGTCGGGGGCGCGGTACTGCTCCGGCAAAGCGAGGACGGCGGCTGAGTCGTTCGGCTGAAACACGCCTTCGTTGTACAGGTCTTCCATCGAGAGTGTATCACTATTGATGAAAATGTTAGCTTGCGGATTGACGCGCTCTTCCAGCAGGCGTGCGCCGAGTTCGCTGTTGCTCCCGTTCAGCACCGTCACCTGTGCATCGGGGTAGGCGGCTTGGAATGCGGCGATCACCGGATTGAAGAGGGCTTCGTTGCGGGTGGTGTACACCACCAAGTTGCCAGTCAGACCACCTGTGTCAGCGACAGGTTCATCTGTGGGAGCCTCAGTGGGGGCGGTAGCCTCGGTTGGGGCGGGAGCCTCAGTTGGGCTTCAGCGACCGGAGCCTCAGTGGGGGCGGGAGCCTCAGCGGGGGCGGGAGCCGGAGCTTGCCCACCGCACGCTGCAAGCAGCACAATCACGAGCAGACCACTTACCCAACGCCAGAGATGGGGTGTAATCATGGAGCTTTCCTTGTCCTTGCTAGTGGCACACACGCCACACTTACGGAGCACACCATATAGGGTGCTAAAGATGATTGTTAGTATTTACTACATTAGGAGCATAGCAAATATATAGAAATTTGTCAAGCTGATTCAATAGAAATACCATTGCCTATGTAACATGACATAATTAACACTAGCTACCACACTTCTTCTTGGTATGGCCCACCAACTCCCATCACGCATGCACTCACGAATTACACAATCTTAACATGGGGTAAACATATTCTTAACCAATCCTTAACACGCGCATGGTATCACCAGAAGGGGTCTTGTCCGGGAACCCCTTCTGGTCTTACGTGTCTCACGCGCAATTTGTGCCTGTCTCAGGTATGATGCGTTGTAGTGCGGCATACGGTCGAAAGTTGCGGTCTGAAAACATGTGAATTGTTCTTAGGAGGAAAACATGTCCTTACGCCCTGTTTCGCTGTTTGTGCTAGTAGCCCTGCTGCTTAGCACCTTTGCCACTGTAGCCCCCACTGCCCAAACCACAGCAGCCCCGGCTACGCTCGCCACCCTGCCCGCCCCCGTGCAGGCAGTCACGCCCGTCGAAACGGATCTTGCACCTGAGGTGCAGGCAAGTGTGACGAAGGCCATTACCCCGACGGCAAGCATTGCCCTGCGCCCGATTGGGACCTACAAAGGGCAGGGAGCGGAAATCGTTGCGTTTGACACGGACAGCCAGCGGCTGTTTGTGGTTAATGCGGCTGGTTCCGTCGAGATTCTGGATGCGAGCGACCCGACCAACCTCACCTTCATCAGTGCCATCACCACCACGACGGAGCTGCCGCCCTACGGCGGCACGCCCAACAGTGTGGCCGTGAAGAATGGCTTGGTCGCCATTGCCGTTGAAAACGGGGCGGTTCGCACGGATCCCGGCGCGGTGTTGTTCTACGACACCAACGGCACCCTGCTGAATGCGGTGCAAGCCGGCGCACTGCCTGATATGGTCACGTTCACGCCCGATGGCAACAAGGCACTGGTTGCCAACGAGGGTGAGCCAAACCCCGACTTCACGATTGACCCCGAAGGCTCGGTCACGATTATTGACATCCCCGCTACCCCGATCACGCCTGCAACGGTGTTGAATACGGTCGAAGTGAGCTTCACCGACTTCAACAAGGGTGGCCCGCGCCACGCCGAAGCGGTTGCCGCAAACATCCGCACGCCCAACCCCGGCACCTCGACGGTGGCTCAAGACCTTGAGCCGGAGTACATCGCCCTCTCAGCCGACAGTAGCAAAGCCTATGTTGCGATGCAAGAGAACAACACCCTTGCCATCATTGACATTGCCACCGCAACGGTGGACACGCTGATCGGCTTGGGTACGAAGGACCACAGCCTGCCCGGTAACGAGCTGGATGCCAGCGACCGCGACGATACGATCAACATCCGCAACTGGCCCGTGCGCGGGATCTACCAGCCGGATGCGATTGCCACCTTCACGGTAGGCGGCGAAACCTACATCGCCACTGCCAACGAAGGCGATGCCCGCGACTATGATGGCTTTACCGAAGAAGTGCGCGTGCGCGACATCATGCTCGACAGCACCGTATTCCCCGATAGCACCATCCGCGATAACGAAAACCTTGGGCGGCTCCGCCTCACCAACACGCCGGCCTTCTTGGGCACGGCGAAGGTCCGCGTGGTGCATGCCTCACCCGATGCACCCAACGTAGACGTATACCTCACGCCTTTTGCGGATGCCGTCTACACCCAGACCCGCGTGCTGGCGGACGTACCCTTCTTCACCGTGAGCAACTACCTCAGCGTTAATCCGGGTACGTACAACTACGCGGTCACCCCTGCGGGCGATGCCAACACGCTCGTGCTGAGTGGCACGGTCACGCTCGATGGTGGCGCGGCCTACACACTGGCTGCGACTGACGTGCTGACTAACATCACGGCTCGCGTGTTTGTGGACAACATCGCTGGCACGAAGCCCGACAACGCCAAAGTGCGGGTGTACCACCTCTCGCCGGATGCCCCGGCCGTAGATGTCGTTGCCAACAATGACGTGACGCTCGTGAGTGACTTGGCCTTCCCGAATGCCAGCAACGACTTCCAAGTCGAGGAAGGCATCTACGACCTACAGGTGCGGGTTGCGGGCACGGATACCGTCGCCATTGACCTGCTTGGCACCGAGCTAAATGCCAACATCGCCTACAGCGTGTTTGCGATTGGGCAGCTGGTCAGCATCACCGCTGCACTGGAGCCACTGCGCTTCAGCGAGCTGTACAGCTTTGGTGCCCGCTCGTTCACGATCTGGAACAGCAGCGGTGAGCGTGTGTACGATAGCGGCAACGACTTTGAGCAGATCGCCGCGGCCATGTTCCCCCAAGCCTTCAACACCAACTTCGACGTTGAGGCAGGTCGCTATGGCGGCTTCGATGAGCGCAGCGACGACAAAGGCCCTGAGCCAGAAGCCGTGACGACCGGCGTGATTGCTGGACGCACCTACGCCTTCGTGGGCTTGGAGCGGCAGGGCGGCATCATGGTCTACGATGTCACCACGCCCACCGCCCCGACCTTCGTGCAGTATGTGAACAACACGGACTTCGAGGGCACGATTGAAGACGGCACGGTCGGGGATGTCAGCCCAGAAGGAATCATCTTCATTTCGGCTGAAGACAGCCCCAACGGGCAGCCGTTGGTCGTGGTTGCGAACGAAGTCAGCGGCACCACTACGGTGTATGAGATTGGCGACCCGAACGGGGCGGCCACCTTGTCGCTGATGCACAACAACGACGGCGAGTCGGCCTTGCTCGAAGGGTCGCAGCCGGTCGGCGAGGTGAGCCTACCGGTGGCAGGTGTGTCCGCCTTCAAGTCGGTGTTTGACCGCGAAGTGCGCGATGCCCGCAGCAGCGGCAAAGCGGTGCTGGGTGTGTATGCTGGTGACTCCTACCTTGCAAGTGCCGCGATCCAGTGTAGCTTCCCGCTGACGGGCACGACCGAGCCAGTGTATGATGCCATTGCCCAACGCCAGATGCCCTACTCCGCCCACATTATCGGCAACCACGAATTTGACTTTGGGCCCAATTTCCTCGCCCGCTTCATCCGCAACTTTGCGATCAACGGCGTGTTGCAGCAGCCCTTCCTGAGTGCCAACCTTGACTTCAGCGAGACCCCCGCATTCAATGGGCTGATCCGCGAAGGCGGTGTCGTGGTGGGGGTCAGCACGAAGGGCGATGTGGTAGCACGCTCGATGATCCACACCGACCAACTGACGGGCGCACGCTTCGGCGTGGTGGCCGCAACCACCGAGCTGCTCCCCACGATCTCCTCGCCCGACACGGTGCTAGTCACAACCGCCAATGTCACCGAGACGGCGGATCTGGTGCAGAGCGAGATCAACCGCCTGCAAACCGACTTCGGCGTGAACAAGATCATCTTCGTCGGCCACCTACAAGGCGTGCGCTTCGATGAGCAACTGATCGCCCTCGTCAGCGACATTGACATCGCTGTGGCTGGTGGTGGCGATGAACTGCTGGGTACGCCCGATGTGGTCATCCCCGGCGATGCAGACAAGATCGTAGGCCCCTACCCGCGCCTCGTGCCCGACAAGGACGGCAACGAGGTGCCGCTGGTGACATCGGAAGGCAACTACCGCTACCTTGGCCGCCTTGATGTCGAGTTCGACGCAATGGGCAACGTGGCCCGCGTGATCACCGAAACCAGCTTCCCGCGTCGGGTCATCCCTGAGTCACCCGAAGCCGCCACGCTGGGGCTGACGGATGTTGTCTCGCGCAACATGGCACTCGAGAGCAGTGTCGTGACCCCGATCAGCACCTGTCTGGAAGGGCTAGCCACCGATATTGTTGCGACAACCCAGATCACGATTGACGTGTCGCGCATCTCGGTGCGCACCCGCGAAGCTAACGGTGGCAACCTCGTAACGGATAGCTACCTGTTCAAGTATGAGCAGGCACAGGGCAATCTGCCCAACAACGTGATCGCCGTTGCCAATGGTGGCGGTATCCGCCAGAACGCGGGTGACGAACTGGAAGTCGGTGGCATTTCGCGCCTCGACACCCTGAACGTGCTGCCCTTCGATAACCGCCTCGTGGTTGTTGAGGATATGACTCCGGCTGAACTGAAGGCCGCCTTCGAGCGTTCTGGATCGGCACTGCCCAGTCAGTCGGGTGGCTTCTTGCAGGTCTCTGGCATCACGGTCACGTATGACCTTGAGCAGCCCGCAGGCAGCCGCGTGCAGAGCTTGCGCCTGCGGAGCACTGGGCAGGCTTTGGTGGAGAATGGTGCGCCGGTCGCAGGTGCGCCGAACGTGGACGTGGTGACGGTGAACTTCACGGCTGAGGGTGGCGACGGCTACGTTGAGTTTGCCGCCAAGCCCAACACGCCGCTGCTGGACAATGGCGTGCAGATCCTCTACGAGCAGGCCTTCCGCGAGTACCTGCAAGACTTGCAGGTGGTGCAAGCGGACGATCCACGCTACCAACTGGAGGGTGAAGGGCGCATCGTGCAGGCTACCCCCGTCGCGCCGGAGTTCGTCGAAACGCCGATTGACCTGAGCCAACTGACCACGCTAACGATTTCGGGCGAGCAGTTCCCAGCGATTGCGGGCATCACGGTGACGCTGCTGTTTGCGCCCGGCACGACCACCGTGCCGACGCTGACCAACGCCCGCCTGCGGATGACCCCTGTTGTCAGCACCAGCATCGTCAGTGAGTCGGCGGTGCTAGCGGGGGGCCTCGACCGCTTCTTGCAGATTGAGGTGCTTGACGAAAACGGTCAAGTGATCAGCCCGATCCGCTTCACGCCCGCGATCACGGCAACGATTGACTACGCCGATAGCGTGCTTGTACCGACAGGTGCGGTTACGCCCGTGAACGAACTGCTGCTGCAATTCCCGTCCTATGATCCCGCTACGCAGCAGTGGACAACCGACGGGAGCCGCAGGGATAACAGCAGCAGCCCGGCTGCGAACACGCTGGTGGTGAAGATTGACCACCTGACCCTGTTTGGCTTGGCCGCACCCACCCCGCGCCTGTACCTGCCCATCGTGATTGGGCCAGCCGCGACACAAGTGCAGACCCCGACCGTCACGCCGACGATAATGCCCACGATGATGCCGACAGTGACGGAGACCGTGACCCCGACGGCTACGCCGGAAATGACCAGCACAATGCTCACTGGCGTAAGTAGCCTGCTGCCCGTGCCGACCGCTACCAGCCAGCCGTTGGCACTGGTGGCGGCTCGCATCGAGGAGTAGGAACTACCGCAACGGAACCCCCTGAGCGGCATTGCTCAGGGGGCAGATTGGGAGCAGGGCTTGCACCTGCTCCCTTTTTTGTGGGCGATTGGGCGGTTCGCCTAAGCGAGTGTGAAAAGAATCATATAATCTGAGATGCAAAATACCTACATTTCTTTCCCCACAAAGTTAGATTTATGTTGTATAATTATTCACGAGTTGAGTGTAACCCCGCACCAATTCTTCTCTGAGCGAGCACAGCAGAGACCCAACGACGCAAACTGTATAGCACGGAGAATAGTTGATCAACGATGATCAATACAAGAGGAGATTCGTCAATGTTAGACACACGGTTACAGTATTTACTACGGTCGGTTATTGACTCACCAGTTAAGCTCCATATCCTGCTCACATTGCACATTCAAGTGCAGGGAAGGATCAATGCAGAACAGCTCTCTGAGCGGCTCTGTCGGGATGTGTGGAGTGTATCGCAAGCCCTGCGCGAGATGGCTGAAGATGGCCTGTTAGAAGTGCTGAATATCGCTGGCAGTAGCCCCGCCTATCGCTTCCAGCCCCGCTCGGAATACATCGTCCCGATCAATGACTTGATCAATAGCTACGATGATCCGATTGCCCGCTCGATGATGCATCACATCTTACGCGAAATGTCCGGCTACACGGCTGTACGCCGCGCAAGCCATGTCAGCAACGTGTGGTAAGTGTACCGATAGACCACCCCTGACTGCGATGACAGAGCCGACTCCTGCATGGAGTCGGCTTTTGGTTGCCACGCAATACGGGTTAACATAATGCCACTAAAGCCATGCCCCTGACACGGCTCTAGCGCGGCAAGCCTATTCTCCGTTCAGGTAGGTGCGGAACCAATCCACCATCAGCTGTGCGCCATAGGCTTGATTGGCGGCCCCACTCAGACCGTGCCCCTCAAACTCGAAGCGGAACATCCGCACGGGCGCACCGGTCTCCTGTATCGCATCGTGATACGTCTCGGCAATATTGATGGGCAGGAAGTCCTCGCTCCCGTGAAAGATCAGCGTAGGGGTACGCACATTGTTCGCAATGTAGAGCGGCGAATCCTGCGCGTATTCGAGCGGCTCTTGGGCCGGTGTTGCTCCGATTAAGTAGCTCATCAGCCCTTGAAAGCCGCTCTGCCACTCGACATAGTTATCGAGCAAGCTGCACTGGGGGATCGCGGCGGAGTACACATCGGGGTATCGCCCGATGCTCTGCGAGGTGAAGTAGCCGCCATACGAGCAGCCTGTGATGCCGACCCCGCCCGGCGCAGCCCAGCCCAGCGTGAGCAACTGGCGGGCAATCTCAGCTGATTCGTCAATGTCAATCTGCCCGAAGTTGCGCCCATCGGCTAGCCCATTGTTGAATTCTGCCCCCCACCCGTAGCGACCGGGCAGCGGCATAACGAGCAGCGAGATGCCCAGATTGGGCAGCAGGTTGAATGGGGATTCGATATTTGTTGCCCACTTGTTGTAGATCGAGCCAGTCGGGCCACCCTCCTGCCACAGCACAATCCGCGCCTGTTGCGGCGGGAAGGGCGCACCAGCCGGCTGGATCAGGTAGCCTTGCCGCACCTGCCCGCCAGCTAGGGTGAAACTTACCTCGTTGGCTTGCACCCCGTTCAGGGCCCGCAGTTCGTCATTCAAGGAGCTGATCTGGGTCAGATCGCCGCCATCCCAATTCATGCGGAAGATTTCGTGCGGCTGGACGTAGGATGAGTGAACAAACATCAGCTGGCGGAAGGCGGGGATCGCAATTGGCGCGGTAAGCGAGATGATCGGATCGCTGAATGATCCGGCAGCTGGGGTCAGATCCCGCACCTCGCCTGAGGAACGGTTGAAGTAGGTGATCCGCTCCGTTAGTCCCGCTACCGCCGTGAAGAACACCTCATCGGGCGTGATGAACTGCGCCTTGTAGGGAGCCTCAATTGTGGAAACATTTAGCTCACCCGTTGGCTGCATCGTGTTCACATCGTAGAAGCGGGCGTAGTAACGTTCCAGAAATTGTGGCGTATAGATCGGGTGCTGTCGTCCGGTCAGGCGCGGGGGTTGGGCCATAGTGGTCATCAGCGTTTGCCCATCGGGACTCCACGCCGCGCCCATAAACAGATCACCGTTGCCATCAGCGGCCCGCAAGGTCATCTGTTGGATGCCGGCTTCGCTGATGCTGAAGGCTTGGAGTTGATTGCTCTGGAAGAACGGGTTGCGTTCGGGGGGCAGGTTGCCGAGCGTATCCTGCGTGGCTACCAAGCCGAGCGCATAGCTGCCGCGAGCAGCCGCATCGAAGCCCATCGAGCTGATTGCCACGCGGTAGCCATCGGGCGACCACGCCTGATCAAGCGGGATCGTGCCTTCCGGCAGGCGCGTCAGGGGCAGGTACAGCCCCGTCTCAAGATCCACAAAGCTGATCACCATCTCAGATACCGAAGCCTGCAACACGCCTTGCTGCAATTGCGAGGCAAGCGTCGGCAGTGCGCCGGGGGTACGGAAGCCATGCACCTTTGGCGGCGTGACTTGGTACTTCACTGGGAAGGCTTGGGCAACGGCAAGATCCATTCCTTCAGGAAACTCTAGCAGCAACGCCTTGCGGCCATCCGGCGAGAGGCTCGCTGGGAAGCCGGGCAATGCTCCAATAGGCTGGCTCCCAATCTCGCCGGTGTTGCGATCCACAACGACCTGCGAAAACCCAATCGCATCGGGGTCGCCGCCATTGAACAGCGCATCAAGATAGGCGTTGATGTCGAAGCCAATCGAGGTGAGGGTGTTGTTGTCGTACCACGCAAAGTTGGTGAAGCCAAAGAATAGGTAGCTCAGGACATCACCTTGTACGGGTACAAACGAACCATCAAGCGTATTTAAGAAGCCTACGATGGGTGCTTCGCCACCGCCGCCAATCTGAAACGCCCCCACCAACACGGTCAATCCATCTGGGCTAGCCGGGCTGAGGAACTGATAGCGGTAGCCCGCACGCTGCATAAACTTGATGTAGCCTGCCTCATCTTCGGAAAGCACTGGCGGGAGTTCATTAGGCCCTGCATCTACATAAGGAACCGAGACAATATCGGCGCGGGCCGGTGTCGCAAACGGCAACATTCCCACCAACATCGCTGTTAGCAGGGTCAACAGGACAACACGTCTGTGGCGCATACAACCATTCCTTTCGCTTTGCAGTGAAACCACCAACTGTTCCAACCGATCCAACCGATCCAAATCATCCAACCGATTACCCGTATTATACGCGAGTTACCCCTCGCGGCAAGCATTTCAATGCCATAGTGCTGGAAATCGGCGACGAGCCTAGTACGTACTAAGCCACGTCAACCATTCTGCTTCTAGCTCTGCGAGCGACTTGCCATATACGCCCGCATAGTTGGCAGAGCCGGCTGGCCGCCCGCTTGAGTCGCTGTAGACGGCATCGAAGCGTTCACGCCCATAGCGGATCAGCAGGTACTCAGTGAAGGATGCCCACTGGTCATAGATCGAAACGCGGGTTGTTGTGCGGCAGTCAGCTTCGAGGCTGAGGGCAAGTGGCAGCATCCCGTTTGTGTCGCGTTTGGCTTCGACTGCGGTGTGGTAGTAGGGGCGATTGGTCGTGTCGCGGTAGTATGGGTTGCTCGCCCACACGGCCATTCCTTCCAGCAGGATGACATCCGATTGGAGATGGGCGGGTGCGCCGTAGTAATCGTGCTGGAGTTGGTGGATGATCTCATGGGCGAGGATGACCTGTATGCGGCGCAGGTCGAAGCCCGGCTCGTAGAACATACGGATCGTGCGTTCGCCCGATAGCGTCAGCCCGCGAATCGCGCACGGGCCAGTTTGGGCTGGCTCAAATTGGATCGCCATCCGCCCGCGTAGCGATGTGCCGAGCATCGTTGCGCCGCTGGCAATCGCCTCCTCGACAGCACTGCTCAAGGTGCGGATGTCAGCCGCCGATAAGCCGCCCGGCAAGCGGTAGAAATCCACACTCGCGGTCTGGGCCACGAGATCACCACCGAGCTGGGGGGCAGGCACACCAGCCAGCGCACCGGTATCGGCCAGCAGGGTTGGGCGTTGGAAGGCGGCAACGGCATCGGCTGCCGCCCCGAAGGCATAGATCATGCTGGTGTCATGCTCCCACAGGAGCCAGCCGTAATCGAAGCGTTGCACCGTAGCACGGCTGATGCGGGCGGGCTGGGTGCCCCACCCAATCAGGCGGAGCAGTTCAGGATCGGCGTACCACGCTTTGCCGAGATTGACCTGCGGCGCGAGGTAGCCACTCGGCGGCTGGAGCGTCTGCACGACAGGCTCGCCCGCCCGCCACGTATCGAGATAGCGGCGTTGGTTGAGCGTGGGGAGCGTGGTATACGCATAGATGTAGTTGCCTGTGCTGCTACTGAAGCCAACCATCTGCCCGCGCTCGAAGGGCTGCGAGATTGAGCTAGCAATGTCTTGCACCTCTTGCGGGCAGCCGAGCTTGCTGCGAAATGGCAGCCGCTCATAGCTGTCGTACAAGTCGGGGTGGATGGCAACCGGGCATGTGCCGGGTGTACCGTAGGTTTCAAGGATGGCACTGCCGATCCGCCCGATCTGAATTTGGGCGGTGGTTGGGGCTTCTGGGTGCAGCTCTAGCCGGGCCCGCTCGAAGTATTGCACGTTCCCAGTCCAGCCCTCAATCGTCTCCTCGCGGAGGGCGGTAAGCGGCAAGCCAAACCGATCTACGTCGCCATTCCTGCGCCAGTAGCTCAGGAGCGGCTCGCACAGCACTTGGCGCGTCTGCTCAAAGCGTTCGCAGCCGTTGGGGATCGTTCCCTGATGCGGCTGAAGCCACCAATTCTCGCCGCGCAGGTTGAGCAAATCGGCTCCCAGCCGCCCGCGCATTATGCCACTCAGCCCGTGATCTTCGAGCCGTTCCCGCTCAAACCACTGCACCTGCCCAGTCCATGTATCCTCGCTGGTGGCAAGTTGCACTGCACTGATCGGGTAGCCAAACACGCGCTCTGCGCCGTTGCGTTCCCAGTAATCGAGGAAGGTTCCGCGCAGGCAGAAACCGGTCTCATCGAAGCAGCGCACCCGGTCTTGGGCGTGGCCAGTCTGTTCTAGCAGCAGATCGCTGTAGAGCGCAAGTGCGAGGGCTATACCAATGAGGGGCACAAGCGGGAGCAGATACCGTCCACTGATCATGCTACTGAGCCTCCACTACCTGATAGTATTCTGATATGCTCTATTGTACACCATAGGCAGCCCAAACAGAATGAGATTCGTATCACAATTCAGATCTCCATCAGCTAGGCGCATGCTGCCACTTGCATTGTTTTGCCCTTGAATGTATACTGGTGAACGTGTTTACTTTGGAACGATTCTGAATACCAAGAGAGGTTACGCCATGCTCCGGATCACTTCCGTCGGGCTGCTCATTCTGCTGCTGCTGGCTAGCTGTGCCAGCCCCACCGCGGCCCGCCCGCCGCGCCGCCGGCTGCCGCCCCTGCGGCGGCCACCCCAGTCACGATTCGTATGGGCTATGTCCCGGTGATTATCTTTGCGCCGATGTATGTAGCCGTCGAGCGGGGCTACTTCGCAGAGGAGAACATCACCGTCGAGCTAACCCCCTTCCAAAGCACCAACGATGCGGTGGTGCAGCTTGGGGCGGGCAACTTCGAGGTGGCGATTGCGGGTGGCAATGCAGGCGTGTTTAATGCCTTGCAACGCGGACTAGCCCTGACGGTGGTTGCGCCGATGCACCGCGAAAGCCCGCCGCTTGCCACACCCCTGATTATCAGTTCCAAGCGCACCGGCGAGATCCAGAGTGTCGCCGACCTGCGCGGGAAGACGCTTGGCGTGAATGGCAACGGCACGGCGATTGAGTATTGGCTGGCGCAGGCTCTGGCGCAGGGCGGGGTTGGCATTGATGAAGTGACGATCCAAGCGGTGCCGTTTCCGGCGATGGGAGCCGCCCTCGAAAACGGCACCCTCGATGGCGCGGTGCTGTCTGAGCCGCTCGTCACGATCAACCGCGATCAGGGCCTTGTCGAGATTCTCTCAGATGATTTTCTGGATGGCTTCACCGCAACCTACGTCTTTGTGAATAGCGATTGGCTCGCGCAGAACGAGGATGTCACGCGCCGTTTCCTGCGAGCCTACTTGCGGGCGGTGCGCGATTTGCAGGGCGACTACATGAACGCGGAAGTTGCGGCGATCATTGAGCAGTACACCCAAGTGCCCGCCGCCGTGATCGAGCGCAGCGCGTTATCCTATTTCGATGCGAGTGGTACAATACCCGTAGCTGATCTAGAGACGTTGCAGCAGTTCTTCCTTGAGCGCGGATCGCTGGAATACACCGCGCCGCTCGATCTGCAACCCTTCGTCAACACGACGCTCTGGGCAGAAGTTGCGGCTGAATAGTACATAGCGCGTGTCAGGGGTCAGCCAGACCAACTCGGCCGAGTGGGGCGGCTGATCCTTGACACTGAACCGGAAACCTGAATGCATCCACCTGAACCGAACCTGCCGCCGATCATTGCGGGCCTGATGCAACACGCCGGACGGATTGCGGGCGAATTGGCGGCTACGCCTGTGCTAGGGCTAGCGGCATCGCCTGCGCTCCTGCTCGATGCTCCTACGCGCACCCGCTTGCTGATGCACGATCCCGCCCTTGCACCGATGCTTCGCCCGCTGCTCACCATCGCGGATGCACGGGCGTGGTATCACCCTGCCCCAGAGCAGTGGCAGATCTGCCTTGCGGCGAGACAGTTTGCCAACGTTGCCGCGCTCGCCCAAGCCCACCCTGCCCTCGCCCGCCATCTGCACGAGCAGGGCCTCACTACGCCCGACGCATGGCAGCTCCCCGCGCTAGCTACACCGCTGCTGCACGTCGTTACGGGTATTGCTGGTAGCCTTGCCAGCCCCACCGCACCACAACGCTTTGCGCCCGTGCGTGCGCCGACCCTCGTAGCCGCCCCGCTCGTCCTCATCCCCGATGACAACCCGATCCTGCTGGCCCTGCTCCAATCGCGCCTACTCGGTGCGGTGCAAGCCTACCTGCCCGCCGCATCGCCCGCCGATCTGATTATGCAGCTGCCGATCCCTGCGGCTGACCCAGCGCAGTACCTCGCCCTGAGCGATCTCGCGCAGCAGCTCGGTGCGCTGGCTCACACCCGCAGCGAGCTAGAGCAAGCCGCCCGCACCCACATCCGCAAGAACCTTGGCCCCGCAGGCGCACGCCTGAACCGGGCCCTCTGGCAGTGGTGGGAACTCGATTTCGAGACGTTTGTTGAGCAGGTGCAGGTTGCCTTTCACGGAGCCTTGCCGGAGCCGTTCCACCCCGAATGGCGAGCGTGGCTTGCCGCCCAACGCGAGGCATACCAACAGCATAATACGCGCCTTGCAATGCTGCGCCGCTCGCTCGATCAAGCCGTGTATGCCCTGTATGGCGTGACTGCGGCCCAGATCACCGAGATCGAAACCTTGACACCCTTTGGGGTGAGTGTGGTATAAATAAACAGACGAGCATGAACAGTGCGCCGATGGGCGGCGTGCTGTAGCTCGAACTAGTTTCTGAGGCGCATGGACGTAGCACACGTTTCAACGAATGGCAAAACGCCAACCCGCGCAGCCCCGCCCCGCCCGCGTGTCCTTATTCTCATGGCACGCACCGGCGGCGGGCATGTCAGCCTTGCCGAAGCTCTGCGGGATCGGTTGCATCCCACGATGGATGTAACTATCGCCGATCCGATTGCGGCAGTGGTACGCTGGCACTACCGTGTCGTCAGCCGCCACGCACGCTGGGTCTGGTCGCTGGAGTACAACCTGACAGACCGCCCCGCGCTGGCCATGCTGGCGCACCGTACCAACACCCTGCTCAGTCGCTCGCGCCTGCACCGCCTGCTCGATGCGGTGGCCCCCCACATGATTATCTCCACCTACCCCTTCCTGACGTGGGAGGTGGCTCAGATTGTGCGCGAACGGGGCGAACAGACCCCGCTGATCCTGCTCTTTGCCGATCCTGAACGTGTGCATCAGGCGTGGCTCAGTGCGCGGCAGGCGTGGGCTTTCGCGCCCACCCGCGAAGTCCAGCAGCAGGCGGCACAGGCGGGCTTTGAGGCTTCGCGCCTGCACCTGAGCGGCTGGCCGGTGCGGGCCCAGTTCTGGCATGCTGCCGACTACAGCCGCGCTGCCGTGTGTGCCGAACTCGGCTTGCACCCCGAACACCTGACGATCTTTGTGCAGGGCGGCGGCGAAGGTGCCGCAGGCTTTGCGGATACGCTCAACAGCATCCAAGCGGCGGGCCGCGATGCTGGCCAGCCGCTTCAGATTATCCTTGCGGCGGGCACGAATACCGCCCTCATCGAACGCTACACGGGGGTTGCTGGGCTGCGCGTGTTGCAGTTTACGCCGGAGATTGCCCGCTACATGGCGGCGGCTGATCTGGTGATGGGCAAAGCGGGCCCGAATACGCTGTTTGAGAGCGTGAGCTTGGGCAAGCCGTTTCTGGCAACCACCTACATTCCGGGCCAAGAGGCGGGCAATCTCGCCTTTATTGAACGCTATCGGCTCGGCGGGGTAGCCCTGACGCATGCCGCCCAGTATCAACAGGTACGGGCATTGCTTGATAGCCCGCGCATCTTGGCGGGCTTGCAGGCAACGGTTGCGAGTTATCGCCGATGGAATGATCTGCACGCGGGGCGGATCCCCGCGCTTACACAGGAGATATACCAGTGCTTGCCTACTCGCTTGAAGGGCGTGGCGCACCCCTCCTCCTCGTTCACGGATGGGGCGTAACGTATGACATCTGGCGCGTACTTGGGCCCCTGCTCCAGCCCTACTTCACCCTGATTAAAGTGGTGCTGCCCGGCATTGGGCAGTCGCCCCCGTCGCCGCCCGATCAGCCCTACTACGAAGCCTGCGCCGATCAACTCGCGGCATTGATTGACTATCTGGGGTATGAACAAGTGTCCGTGTTTGCCTACTCGACGGGAACCCGCGCCGCCGAAACCCTCGTGTTGCGCTACCCGCATCTCGTCGAGCGGGTGGTCTTTCTCTGTCCAGTTTATCCCGAAGGCGGGCGGGCGGTGTATATGCAGGTGGTAGATTTCCTCGATCAGCGCGCCCCACGCTGGGGCGATTGGATGCTGCGAGCGGGGCGGCTGCGGGCAATGGTGCAAATCCTCGGCTTCAATGGGCGCGGCGGAGCCTACCTGCACGACTGGCTGGGCGAGATCAGCACCCAATCGGTAGCGGAACTGAAGAACACCCTGCGGGATATTCCAGCCTACAAACGCCACGAGGTCGGCTTGCCCGATCAGCGCACGCTGTTCATCTGGGGCCGCTACGATCTGGTGCAGCCGCGCCCGCGTCGGCTCCTGCCCCAAGATCGCCTGCTCGATGCCGCGCACAATGCGCCTCTGTTTGCCGCCCGCAGCATTGCCCGCGAAGCGATCCCGTTTCTGCTCGGCGCAACCGATGGGCGCGAACAGCAGACCTACCCCACCCTTCGCACGCGCCCGTTCTTCTTTGCCCGCCCGCGTCCGGTGCGCTTTCTGGCGCGGCGGCTCGCACCAATCCGCACGCGAAGGGGACGCAGTATATGATCCTCAGCCTGCGGGTGCAGCAACTGCTCAAACGTCAAGCGGCCGAAGCCGCCGTTGCCTACATCCAAAGCCAGAGTGTGATCGGCTTGGGCACTGGCTCGACAATGCAATTTGCGCTTGAGGCCCTCGCGCAACGGCTGCACGAGGGCACGCTGTATGCTGTGTTGGGCGTGCCCACTTCGGAAGCGACGGCCACCGCAGCGCGGGCGTTGGGCATCCCCTTGACTACGCTAGAGGATAGCCCGCAGCTTGCCCTGACGATTGACGGCGCAGATGAAGTAGACCCAGACTTGAACCTGATCAAGGGGCTGGGGGGGGCGTTGCTGCGCGAGAAGGTGGTTGCTGCGGCTTCGGCCCACTTTCTGGTGATTGTGGATGAGAGCAAGCAGGTCCAGAAATTAGGGAGCTGTAGCCCGCTGCCCGTCGAGGTGCTCCCGTTCGGGTGGCGCACGCACCTTGCCCCGCTCACCCAATTGGGCTGTGAGCCGCACCTGCGCCTGCATAGCGATGACACGCCCTACTTCAGCGATAATGGCAACTTTATCCTTGATTGCCACTTCCCCGATGGCATCCACGATGCTCCGGCCCTAGCTGCCACGCTGGATGCGCGGGTGGGGGTAGTAGAGCATGGGCTATTTCTGGGCATGGCTACGCACGTCCTGATTGCCACGCTCAGCGGCACACATGTGCAGCGACGCGAACGGGCTAGCCGCGCCCCCACGCCCCCCGCGCCCCCTACAGGTTGTGCTACAATACAGCCGTAAGCAAGACAAGGAGCGTGTGCCATGCGGGTCTTTTTGCTCGATAACTACGACTCGTTTACCTACAACTTATACCAGTACCTTGCCGAATTGGGAGCCGCTGTAGCCGTAGCCCGCAACGATCAGATCAGCGTCGCTGAGATTGCCGACCACCAACCGGATCGGATTGTCATCAGCCCGGGCCCCTGCACCCCCGCCGAAGCCGGGATCAGCATTCGCCTCATCCGCGAACTCGGCAGCCGCTTCCCGATCCTCGGCGTGTGTCTCGGGCATCAAGCCATCGGTGAAGCCTACGGCGGCAACGTCGTGCGGGCGACGCGGATTATGCACGGCAAGCTCTCGCAGATCCATCACGATGGCAGCGGTGTGTTTGCCGCCGCGCCGGAAACCTTCCCCGCTACGCGCTACCATTCGTTAATCATCGAGCGTGAGAGTATCCCCGATGTGTTGCAGATCAATGCGTGGACGGACGACGGCGTGATTATGGGCGTGCGCCACCGCGCGCTACCCGTGCATGGCGTGCAGTTCCACCCCGAATCAATTATGACAACGGCCGGCAAAACCTTACTGCGTACCTTTCTGGAACAGCCCGCATGAAACTCGTCACGTTTCTGCCGCCCGATGGCAACCCGCGTGCGGGCGTGGTGGTGGGGGATGCCGTGATTGATCTTGCCGCCGCCGCACCACTGGTGCTAGAGGAGACGGAGCAGCTATCGTGGGGCATGCTTGATCTGCTCTGTGGGCAGCAGGCGGAAGTCTCACTGGCTACCGCCGCCGAGATTGTCGCGGTGGTGCTGGAAGCAGCGGGAACCGATGCAGACCCTGCCCCTCCATCCGGCAATGGCAGCTACGATCACGGCATGGCGGGCACGCTTGCTATTGGTGGGGCAGAGATGCTGCTCCCGCTCAGCCAAGTCACCCTTTATGCGCCGCTGCCCCAGCCTGCCAGTCTGCGCCTATTTGATACGCTGCACGGCTATTGGCAGCCCGTGTTTCAGTTTGGCAATCACCACGCGATCCTTGCGCCGGATGTTCCCCTGCCCGCCCCCGATAGCGGCTCGCTTGCCGTTTTGCCTGCGCTCACTTGCGTGATTGGGCAGCGCGGCAAGGATATTCACGCCGATAATGCGTTTGAACATGTTGCGGCTTTGGGCATGGCTCTGCAATGGTACAATCCCCTGATTGTTGAGGAAGCCCGCAGTCTCGGCATCAGCCTCGCCAAAGCCTACGACTTCGCAACCTCGTGCGGGGCGTATCTTTTCACCCCAGATGAACTGGAAATCTACACCGATAGCGACGGCTATGTGGCGATGGATGTATCCATCCGCATCAATGCCGTCGAACGCTGGCACGCCAACCTGATGCGCCAACGCTACCCACTGCCAATTATGATCGCGCACGCCAGTCGGGGGGTGATGCTGCACGCCGGGGATATGTTGCTGACGTATGAGATCAAGCCGCCTGCACCGATCATGCTGCATGCGGGCGATCACGTTGAGTTGGAGATTACTGGGATGGGCACATTGACAAGTACGGTTGCAACAGTAGCATAATGCTAAATGAGGGTGTATGCAGTGGAAACAGATCAATCCGAATGACCTTAGCTCGCCGGATATGCACAAGCTGCTGATCGGCAGTGTTGTGCCGCGCCCGATTGCGTGGGTCTCAAGTATGGATCGCGCAGGTGTGGGTAATCTGGCTCCGTTCAGCTTCTTCAATGTGGTGTGCGCCAAGCCGCCGACGATCTCGATCTCGATTACCTACCATTCGCAGCGCGATGCAGGCCGCAAAGACACGCTCCGCAATATTGTTGAGTTGGGTGAATTTGTCGTCAATATCACGACCGAAGCAACTGCCGCAGCGATGGATCAATCGGCGGCAGAGTATCCCCCGCACGTAGATGAATTTGCCGAAATTGGACTGACCCGTGCGCCGAGTGTGCGCGTGCGTCCGGCACGGGTAGCCGAGTCGCCGATCAGCTTGGAATGCACGCTGCTGCAAACTGTTCCAGTAGGCACGGGTGCAGGCAGTGCCACCCTCGTTCTGGGCACGGTGCAGTTCGTGCATGTGCGCGAGGACATCATTGATGATCGCTATCGCATTGACATTCACGCGCTGCAACCGATTGGGCGGCTAGCGGGCTTGAGCTATTGCTATGTGCGTGATCTGTTTGACCTGAAGCGCACGCCGTATCAGCCATGAAGCAGGTGCGCGGCTCAGTGTCGGGTTGGGGATCAGGTGATGCGGGTATTGGGCCACTGACCTACTGAGGCAACCATATGGAACGGAGCGAATACGAGGTGCTCGCCAAAACCGAACATCGCCACTGGTGGCACGGCGGCAGGCGTGCGCTCACGCGGGCGATGTTGGAGCCGCTCTACCAGCACCGCCGCGATCTGGCGATCCTCGATGCGGGGTGTGGCACGGGCGGCAACTTGCACTTCTTGCACCGCTACACCGATCAGGGTGGCCGGCTGGTGGGGCTAGATCGGGAGCGGCTCGCACTGGAGCTAGCCCAGCCGCCGCACATGGGCGCACTGCTGCAAGGCTCGGTGCTGGCGTTACCATTTGCCGATCACAGCTTCGATCTGGTCACATCCTTCGATGTGCTGTACCATCGCGGGGTGCCCGATGAAGTCGCCGCCCTATGCGAGGCCCGCCGCGTGCTGCGGCATGGTGGGCGCATTCTGCTGCGCTTGCCCGCCTACGATGGACTGCGCGGCAAGCACGATCTGGCGGTGCATACGCGCCGTCGCTACCGCGCCACTGATGTGCAGCAGATGTTGGCGGCGGCGGGCTTCATTGTCGAACGCTGGAGCTACGCGAATACGCTGCTGTTCCCGTTTGCGCTGCTGCAACGCACGCTCGAAGCACGGCCCAGCGAGCCACCGCCCGCCACATCCGACCTGACACTGCCCGCCGCGCCAATCAATGCGGCATTGCGTGTACCGTTTGCACTTGAGGCGGTATGGCTAGAGCTAGGGCAGGGCTTGCCCTACGGGTTGTCGGTGCTATGTCTGGCGCATAGTGGCAAACTTGAGGAGGTGACGCTGTGAGCGATCTACCGATGACGGCTAATCCGGTTCCGGTGCAGCAGGCTCTCGATGGCTTGAGCAACAGCCCGTACCTGTGGAACAGCCTGCGGTGGCTGGTGGAGGCAGGCTATCGCGGCGAAAAGGCCGTGATAGCCCGTGAGCTTGCGCCCTTCGCCGATGTGGGCAAGCGGCGGTTCCTCGATTTCGGCTGCGGTACGGGGGCATTTGCGGCATGCTTCCCCGCGCAGCACTACGTGGGCATTGATCCGGCAACGGTCTACATCCAGTTTGCGGGGCGCACCCGTACCGGGAGCTACCTTGCCAGCGTCGGTGAGCAGCTCCCGTTCGCCCCCGCCAGCTTCGATGCCGCGCTTGTGCTAGGCGTGTTGCACCACCTGTCCGACGACGTAGCCGGGGCGGCCCTTGCCGAATTGCACCGCGTGTTGCGGGCAGGCGCAACGCTGCTCGTGATTGAAGATGTGCCCCCGCCAGATCAGTGGAATGTTGCAGGCCATGCCATGCACTGGCTTGATCGTGGCGGGCACATCCGCAGCGATGCTGATTATCGCACCCTGTTTGGGAGCGGCTACACGGTGGTTCGCAGCTACCCGATGCGGAGCGGCATCTGTGATTACGGGGTGTATGTTTTGCAACGGAGCTAACCCAAACCAATCGAGGTGGCGTACCAGCCATGATAACCAACGTGCAGATTAGTGGGCTGATTCTTGCGTATATTTTGGATGGACACGGCGGCGGCAGAGAGGTAGATTGGCAGGAAATTGAAGCGTGGGAGGTTTCACAGGGAGTCCTCTGTTTGTATATTGATTATGAACGCTATGATGCGCGGAACTGGTTGCTGAATAGCAGTAACTTGCCGCGTGCAATCACCGATCAGCTGCTCGATCCCGAAGCCCGCCCGCGCTGCGAGATCTACAACGAGGGCTTATTGATGGTGTTGCGCGGGATCAGCCCCGAACTTGACACCAACCCTAAAGCCACGATCTCGCTGCGGATGTGGGTAGATGCGGGGCGGATCATCATCACCCGGATGCGCCGCATCCTCTCTGGCTTGCAGTTGCGCTATGCCCTGAATGCAGGCACTGGCCCTAAGGATCAGGCCGCGATTGTGCTGCTGGCCGTTGAGCGGGTCAATACGATTCTGTATGAGACGGTCAACCGGATGCGTGACACGGTGGATGATCTGGAAGACGAAATGGAACACGGCAACTACCAATCCATGCGCCAGCGGCTGCTGGTGGTGCGGCGCACGGCGATTGTGCTGCAACGCTTTTTGGAGCCACAACGCACCGCCATCAATCAGCTCCGCCATTCGCGCTTTGGGTGGCTCAGCGAGGATGATTTCACCCAACTGGCCCAGATTAGCGACAATATGGCCGCCTATATCGGGGATTTGGAAGCCATCCGCGACCGTGCCACGATTGTTAGTGAGGAGCTGGCCAATCAGCTTTCAGTAGACCTCAATCGGCGCATGTATGTCCTCTCGATCCTCTCGGTGATCTTCCTCCCGCTCGGCTTCATCACGGGCTTGCTCGGCGTGAATCTGGGCGGCATTCCCGGTGATGGCAACCCAACCGGGTTTGCGGTATTGTTGGTGGTTATCGTCGTCCTCGTGACGATCCAGTTCGTGTTGATCCGTTGGCACAGATGGCTCTAGGCCCCCGCGCTACGGGGCGAGCGTGGGCTACCGAGCTACGCACCCTGCTATGGCTGCTGCTTGCCACGCTGCTGCTCACGTTGCTCGCATATCAAGTCCCCTTTCGCACAACCGTAGCGATAGGCGGCGATCCGGTGAGCCACCGCCGCGAAGATGACGCGCCCTTCTTGCACGGCTTCAACGCCTCTGAGCCAGCTAGCACCACGACGTGGCAATGGTGGACGCTGCCGCCCGGCTACGCCTACCGTTGGGCAACTAGTGATGCGGAGCTGTGGCTACCGGGCACGGGCGGCGGGCAATGGGTGGTGACGCTCTTTGCGGCGAGTGGACACGCCGATGGTCTCCCCGCCGCGAGTGTGTGGCAGGCTGGCCCACGCCCGCCGTATGCGCTGGCTGTGAGTGCCACGCCGCGCCGCTACACGCTCGTTGTGCCTGCCGATGCACAGGGCGACCTACGTCTGATCATGCAGACGCAACCGTATGTGGCCAGCAACGATCCGCGTGATCTCGGCTTCACCCTCCGCTCAGTCGAGATCACGCCGCCCGCGGCCCGGCTGCGTGCGCCGGCGTGGGGCGTAGTGGGGGCAATGCTCGCCCTCGTAACGCTGGGCTATCTGCCGTTGCGCTGGCTGGCTCTGCCGCGCCGCGTGGCCCGCGCCGTGTGTGTGGCCAGCGTGGCTGTGCTAGCGATTGTGCTAGCCACCCAGCGGATGGCCCTCACGCTCGTATTACCGCAGCTACTGGCGATCCTGCTGGGGGCTAATCTCTTGGCGGGCGTGGTCTGGCTGCTGCTTGGCGGCTGGCCCATGCGCCACCACAATCGGTGGGGCTGGCACTTGCCCGGCGCACCGCCCACGCGCCTACTCGCCACGACCCGCGCCTGTGGTGCAGTGGTGGTACTGGTGTTGCTGGCATTCGTGATCCGCACCGGCGGTATGCTGCACCCGCACGCCCGCTTCAGCGATCACCGCCTGAATGCCAACAACTTGTTTGAGGTGGCAATCGGGATGATCTTCATCACTGAAGGCTTGCCCGCTCGCGCAGGTGGGGGCCAAGCCCCCTACCCGCCCGGCACATACCTGATCTTTGCGCCTGCGCTGCTGGTGCTACCCGGCGATATTGACACCCGCGTCAAGATTGTGCAGGTGGGCACAGCCCTGCTCGATAGCGCGGTGATCCTGCTGCTGTGGGGCTTGCTCCGCCGCGCGGGGGTGGGGCAGGGGGCGGCTCTCGCGGGAGCCGCGCTGTACCTCGTGCCCCCCCCGATGATGGCATCCTTCTCTATCGGTGAATACGCCAATCTGGGCGGGCAGGTGCTTGCCCTGCCTGCGCTCGCGTGGCTTGCCCTCGCCGCACCCCATCCTACTGCCCGCCCTACCCACACCGCCGCTGTGATCTTGGCAATCCTCATTGCGCTAGGGCTGCTAGGACACTTCGGCGTAGCGATTTCGTTCGCTGCGCTCCTCGCGGCGGCGGGTGCAATTGGGGTGCTTGGCGGGCGGTGGCTACCGCCGCAGACGCTCCTCCGCCCGCCCGTGTTCATTTCGGCGGCAGCAGCAGGCGGGCTAGCGGCGGTAGCGATCTACTACTCCGCGCCGCTCTTCGGGGAGATCTTCGCGCAACGGCTACAGGGCGATCCGGCGGTCAGCACCCCCCCCCAAGAGCCATTCGCGCAGCTGCTCGGCATCGGGGGCAATCTGTTCCAAACGTGGAGTTTTCTCTCCCCACCGCTGCTTGGCGTAGGCCTAGCGGGGGTGGTGCTGCTCTGGCGGCGCACCCCACGCCCATTGCTAGCGTGGGTGGTGTTGGCGTGGTGGGGCGGCACGCTGCTCTCGTTGGGGCTGTTCCTGTTTGCCCGGCAAGGTGTGCGCTGGGAGCATTTCCTCTACCCTGCGCTGTGTTTGGGGTCAGGCATTGCCTTGCACCGGTTCTGGCGATGCGGCGGTGCGGGGCGGGTGGTGGCCGGTGCAACCCTCGCGGCGATCAGTGTGTTTGGGCTGATCCGCTGGGTGACACAGATTGTAAACTACCTGCACTGAAGCTCCATGTTTCCTTGCACAACGGGGAAAATTCCCCCCCTCGACTTAATCATACCTTAACACGAACCCTTTATACTGCCAGATACGTTAGGTGTATCTTGCCAAAAACAACCTATGCTGAGGTGCAACTTGAAATCACAGCCTTTGTTCTATGCGCCCCAACGTCTCCGTCTGTTCACCCTGTTCACGCTGCTCACCCTGCTTGTTGCCGCGTGTGGACAGGCAAGCCCGCCCGCCCCAACAGATGTACCCACCACCGCACCTATTGCGGAAGCCCCGCCGGAAGTGCCAACGGAAGCCCCGACCGAAGCCCCGCCGGAAGTGCCAACGGAAGCTCCGACCGAAGCTCCGACCGAAGTGCCAACGGAAGCCCCGACCGAAGCTCCCGTCACAAGTGCAGATGAACCACTCCCCGCCGAACGCTTTCTCAGCGCACCCCTGCTGCAACTGCCCACTACCGACAGCGTGATTGTGGTGTGGTATACCAGCTTTGAAGGGAGTGACCATCAATTGACCTACACGCCCCAAGATGGTACCCCCGTTACCGTCGCCGCAAGCAGTTCGCGTTTGCCGCGCCTCTACGAAGATGCCGACTCGCGTATGCGCGGGGTGACGTTTACCGAACTGACGGAACGTGAGGTCTGGCGGCACGAAGCTCAAGCCACCGAGCTTGCACCTGATACCCGCGTGCCCTATACCGTCAGTAGCACCACCAGCGATGGCACGGTGCTGGCGAGTGCTGAGTTTACCTTGCAACCGCTCCCGACGGCAGGTACGCCGCTTAAGATCCTGCTTACCTCCGACCAGCAGAATCGCCAAATGGCTGCCGCCAACTTCCAGAAGGTAGTCGAGACCGTTGATATGGTAGATGCCGTCTTCTTCGCAGGGGATTTCATAGACTTCCCCAACCGCGCCTCCGAGTGGTTTGATCGCTATGATCCGGCATGGCTCGAACAGCCGGGCGAGGCGGGGCAGCGTGCGTTTGCCAGTGCGCGTCCGGCATTCTTCCCCTCAATGCAGGGCTACTATCAAGAGCTATTCCCAGAGTTTCCCTACAACGGGGGCGCGATTCTGCAACACGCGCCGCTCTTTGGCGCGATTGGCAACCACGAAGTACCGGGCCGCTGGAAGCCAGAGACTAACCCGATCAACCAGATGGACAACGATCCGCAGCCGCGCTGGTATGCCGAAATGCGCTATGAGCAGCAGCAAGCCGAGATCAACCCCAACAATGATCCGGCTATTCGGGAGCAGTGGATCCAAGACAACTCCTACGAATATAGTAACTATCTGGCTATGTGGAACCACCCCAACGAAGGCCCGCAAGGTGAAACATATTACGCCTATCAGATCGGGGATGTGTTCTTGATCTCGATGAACGTCTCGCGGGTGTGGCGCACATGGGAAGTCAAGCCTGACTCACGCGGCAAGTTCAGCGAACACCAAGATGAACTGGGCAACCCGGATGCGTGGGGCTTTGGCGATATGTGGTTTGAGACATTTAATGAGGGATCGGAGCAATACGAGTGGCTGCGCGGAGTCTTAACTAGCGAAGCCTTCCAGAATGCCCGCTACCGCGTGGTGATGGCTCACCAGAGTCCGTTTGGGGTGGGCGATAACGTCATTCCGGTGATGGCTGATCCGGTCGCCACGATCTTCTACACGGATGCCGCCGGCATCACCCAAACGTTGCAAGCCACGCTCCCCTTTACGCCGGAGCAGTGGCAAGAGACGGTGATGCCGTTGCTCGGCAGCATCACCGAGATCCGCTATGAGTACCCGCTTGAGAATGATGTGTGGCGCAACGACATCGAACCGCTGCTCGTCGAGAGCGGGGTTGATCTGGTTCTGACGGGTCACTCGCACTTGTGGAACCGCGCCCAAGTGGGAGCCATGCACTACCTCGAAACCTCCAACGTGGGTAATAGCTTTGGCGGCTACTACGCCGATGATGGGGGCATTGTGGCGGCACGCGCCGACTATGTGGAAACATTCTGGGCGGAGCTAGAGTCGCCCAACTCGCGCTGGAATCCGGTCAACTATCCGCGCACCGGCGATGGGCATGGGCGTGCGCCGATCTTCCCCACCGAGTTCAACCCAATGGCTGAGCTAGAGCCGCTCGCCGAAAACAACCGCCCGCTGCCCTACTTGAGTAGCAACAACCTGACGGCGTTTAGCATCCTTGACACGGGCACCGGTGTCGTGAGTAGCTACGTCTTTGATACACGCAACCCGGCGGGCGAAGTGCGCCTGTTCGACCAGTTCACGCTGGGCGAATAGCCCACCGCAAGCGGGTACGTTGCCTGTAGGCGGCATGGGGTAGCCCCCTCAAGCGACTGCTTGGGGCTACCCCGAAACATGGTACACTAGCCGCCATGAACAATAGCCATACCTCCCTACCGGACAACCCAGCATGCCCCGCCTGTCTCGCATGCTCCGCCTGCCCGTACCGCCTGACTCCCACGCCGCTTGTGCTGCGCCTGCTGCCGCGCCACCAATTCTTGATCCATGCTTTGACGGGCAAGCCTGCGCCACATATTAATTGGCTGCTCACGCTTGCGCCCGTGCGAGCCGTCCTAGCGCGGCAGCTTGGCATCCCGCGCACGTTGCCCCTGCCCCCGCTCACCCGCCAACGCTTTACCCGCTGGGTGCGGGACCGCCACGACAAAAGCGTCCCAGAGCGCACGCACGATAAAGTCCACGCCCGCACCGCGCAGGCGGTGTATCTGTTTTTCGGCTGTGCCGCGCAGTATAGCGATCTGGCGGTAGGCGTGGCGGCAATCCAACTGCTCGAAGCAGGCGGCTGGAATCCGCTCACTGTGCGCCATGCCTGCTGCGGGGCCATGCACGCCTGCTACGGCGATACGGCAGGGGCACAGGCTATGGCTCAGCACACGCTGCACCGCTTGGGGTGGTATACCCGGCGCGGCATTCCTGTCGTAGGCGTGAGTGCGGGCTGTGTGCAGCAGCTACGCCATGCGGTGCAGACGTATGCCCCGCTGAACACCTCCGATACGCGCCACGTCCTCAGCCAGACGGATGACCTGCTCACGTTTCTGTCCCGCCACGCCCACCGCCTGCCCCTGCGCCGCCCAGAGCCGCCCCTGCGGGTGTATCTGGCGGATGCCGCTTCGGCACTGACACTGGCTCCGCTGCTGCACCAGTGTGCGGGGGTGGTGTGTGTGGCGGCGGCTCCGTATGATCGGGTGGTGCATCCTGATTTGCGCTGGCGTATGCAGCTTAGGGCTAGTACGGATGCAATCTGCCAGCACCCGCTAGAGTTACTGGCAGAGCTGCTGTGAGCAAAGGCTTGGGGCTTGGGCAAGCAGGCTGCCGCTTAGGGGTAGGCTAGGCAGCAGCGGGGCTACGCACCACCTCGATCACCCGCCCGTTAGTCACATCGTAAATTGCACCGGTGATCGGCACATCGGCCCGAATCAGGGGCGATTGGCGTAGGGTCGCTACGTCGTCGCGCACGCTCTGCTCCAGATCGCTGAAGGGCAGGAAGTCGCGCTCGCCGACATCCACCTGCAAATTCCGCTTGATCGTCGCCGCGAGATCGGCATTGCTAAAGGTGAGCATGCCGCAATCGGTGTGGTGGATGACGATGATCTCACCGGTTCCGAGTAGCTGCTGCGAGATCACCAGCGAACGGATCGCATCCTCGCTCACGCGCCCGCCTGCATTGCGGATCACATGCGCGTCGCCAATGTTGAGTCCGAGTAGCCGCTCGGGGTGGATGCGGGCATCCATACACGTCACGACAGCCACCCGGCGGGCGGGCGGCATCGGCAGATCACCCGCCGTAAAGGTGGCGGCAAAAGCGGCGTTCGCAGCTTGCACCTCATCATAGACTGGCATTGACCTTCCCTTTCTTGTATTGTTAACACGATAATAGAGCAATGGTACAAGCAAGGGTCAAACCTGTCAAGCGGGTGGCAGGATCACCTACCACCCGCTACCGGCCACCCGCTACCGGAGCTAGGCGACTTCCAACTCCAGCGGCACGGCGATGCTGCGCTCGACGGCGGCGGCAACAGCTGCGATCTTCGGCATCAGCGCGGCGAAGTTCTCTAGCGTCAGCGATTGCCCACCGTCGCTCACAGCCCGATCTGGATCGGGATGCGCTTCGATGATTAGCCCATCCGCACCCGCCGCAATCGCGGCCAATGCCACCGATGGCACGAGATACCACTGGCCTGTGCCGTGACTTGGATCGGCAATGATCGGCAGATGGCTCCGCTTCTTCACCACCGCAATCGCGTTAATGTCCATCGTGTTGCGCGTTGCTGTCTCGAAGGTGCGGATCCCGCGCTCGCACAGGATCACGTTCGGGTTGCCTTTAGCAATGATGTATTCGGCACTCAGCAGCCACTCGTCAATCGTGGCCGACATGCCGCGCTTGAGCAGCACCGGTACGCCTGTACGCCCGACTTCTTCGAGTAGCTGGTAGTTCTGCATATTGCGTGCGCCAATCTGCAACACATCGGCGTAACGGGCAACCAGATCAACATCCGTGGGGGTCATCACTTCGGTTACGACGGGCAAGCCGGTTTCGCTACGGGCAAGTGCTAGCAGGCGTAGCCCTTCTTCGCCCAAGCCGCGAAAGGCATACGGCGAGGTGCGCGGCTTGAATGCGCCCCCACGTAGCATCGTTGCGCCGGCCTCGCGCACGGCGTGCGCGGTCTGCACAATCTGGGCTTCACTCTCGACGGTGCAAGGGCCGGCAATCACAACACACGCGCCGCCGCCGACGGGAATCCCGCGCACATCCACGACGGTATCGTGCGGGCGGAACTCGCGTGCGGCGAGCTTGTAGGGTTGGGTAATGCGGATCGTGTGGGCCACACCCGGAAAGTGTTCCATCTCCTCGCGCAGCGTGGGCGGGATCATGGCCCCGACTACGCCGATGATCGTGCGTTCTTCACCACGTACCAGATGCCCTTTGAGGGCGTGTTCATGCAGCCGTTCCAATACGCCCTCGATATGGGCTTCCGTTGCTTCTGTTCGCATCACAACAACCATTGAACGATCCTCCTCCTGAAATACGGGATACTGTGGGTAGGGTAGCACTGCACTCTGCGGCTGGGGCGACTCAACCAGTATGGAATGGGTCTGTAGCGTATGCGCGAGCATCTCTAGGTTCTCCTTGATCTACAGGTTGCGCCTCAGCAGCTTGAAGCGCACTATAATGATTCGCTAGATGGTGGCACAGGCCGGCTGGGCTGGGCCAATTCGGGGCGCAATACCTCTGCGCCATTGGTATAGATATGGACAATCTCGCTGGCGGTGCGAGTGGTATTCCAGTGCAGCAGCACGCGGATACACATGGGCAGGCTACCCGGCACATTCATCTCGTGCCCGCACATCAATGCGACATTCGTCCAGCCCAATTGACGGGCGGCAATCGCTGGAAACTCAGCATTCAGGTCGGTGGTGGTGGTGAACAAGGCACTCGCCACATCATCTGCGTGGAGACCATTCGTGGCAATCATCTGCTGGAGCAAGTCGCGGGTTGCATCCAGTATTGCCTCGCGGCTATTCTCACGCGCTGTTGTGGCTCCCCGCACGCCACGGCACCAAACACTCATTGGCATAACCCCTTTCTGTTGTCGCTGTGTGATCTGCACCGCTATGTCCTGTTCCGCCTAACCGCCGCACCCACGCCGAACACACTGAAAAGGCGTGAGGCTTGGTTGCCTCACGCCCATTTATGCTCGTCTTAGGTGTCTACTTACGAATGCAACGGGAAGCAACCAGTCGGTATGTAGTTCGACCAGCTAAAGTAAAAGCCCGCAAAATAGACACTGAAGGTAGGTTGCATACGAAAAGTACCAGACTACTCGTAAAATTACTTCTTGCCTGCGACTATAGCACAGCCCGGTCGGACTGTCAAGTGTGGCATAGTGCGGGCCCTGCCGCGCATCCTTAATCTCGCGGTATAATGGGGCTGAGGAAGCAGCCACACAGGAGCAGCAGGCATGGGCGGAATGTCAGGGGCAGAACTCTATCTGGTGCTAGTGGTGGGTGGGGCATTGATGCTGTTTCTGCGCGGGCGCACCGCCCCGGATCTGGTGGGCTTGCTGGTGTTGCTTGCCCTCGCCCTGCCCGGCATCGTCTCGCCCCAAGAAGCCGTTGCGGGCTTTAGCAGTTCTGCCGTGATTATCATTCTGGGGCTGAGTGTCCTCACCAACGCCCTCGAACGCACGGGGGTGATTGCCCGCAGTGCCGTATGGCTAGCCCAATTTACGGGCACTTCCGAAGTGCGCCTGCTGACAGTCGTGATGAGTGCGGGCGGATTGCTCTCACTGATCATGAATAACATCGCGGCTGGGGCGGTGCTGTTGCCCGCCACGATGCAGATTGCGCGGCGCGTCAATGTCTTGCCCTCGCGTTTGCTCATGCCGATTGCCTTTGGAACCCTGCTCGGTGGCATGGCTACAATCTTCACCACTGCCAACATCCTGCTCAGCGATCTGCTCGTGCAGCAGGGCTACCGTGCGCTCGGCTTGTTTGATTTCCTGCCAACCGGCGGACTGGTGGCGGTGGCGGGCATTGCCTACACCGCCTTGATCGGGCGACATCTCCTGCCGAACCGCGCCTCGCCAGCCAGCATCATGCGCCAGTTCGATCCACCACCTGACCTCGCCGCCACCTACCAACTTGATGAGCGGCTGTGGGATGTATTCGTGCCCGATGAATCGGCCCTCATCGGCACCACCCTGCATGCCAGCCAGATCGGGGCAACGCACGGCGTAACGGTGCTAGCTCTCCAGCGCGGGCAGGAGTTGATGAGTGCGCCGACGCACGAGGACGTGATCCACGCTGGCGATACGTTGCTCATTCTAGGGCGCGAGGAACGGGTCATGCCGCTCGCCGCACACGGGGTGCAGGTGTTCCCATCGGGGGCAGCGTCGCGCCACGTCGCAACCCGTGCAATCTATCCGGCTGAAGTGATTGTTGCGCCGCGTGCGCCCTTCGAGGGGCAGACCCTGACTGAGCTACAGTTTCGCACCCGTACTGGCATTCAGGTGATTGCGATCTGGCGGGGCAACCGGAGCTACCGCACCGATGTGGGCAAGATGCCGCTTGCAGCAGGCGATGCGCTGCTGCTACAGGGCGACCCTAAAGCTGTCCAAGCCCTTGCTGATCAAGATGGCTTTATCGTATTGGATATGCCGCGTAGCTACAACCCCGATCCGCGCAAGGCGATCCTTGCCGCACTCATCACGCTCACCGTGATCGGGGTCTCTGCGGTAGGCTGGCTGCCCACATCCATTGCCATGCTGCTGGGGGCGGTGTTGATCGTCATCACGGGGATCATCTCGATGCAGGAGATGTACCGCGTGATTGACTGGCGCGTGATCTTCTTGGTTGCAGGTATGACCCCCCTCAGCAGCGCGTTCCTCAGCACCGGCTTAGCCGAGCGGATCGGCAACGTGATTGTGCAGCTGGCTGCACCCTATGGCGAACTTGCCCTCGTCGGCGGCTTGGCTCTGTTTGCCATGCTGATTGGGCAGGCGATTGGCGGGCAAGTCACGGCTCTCGTAGTCGGGCCCCTTGCGCTCACGGCGGCGGCGCAGGCTGCGATTGATCCGGTGCCTGTCGCCGTCGCCGTCGCTATCGCCTGCTCTGCATCATTCCTCACCCCCATTGCCCACCCCGTCAATCTGCTGATGGTCACACCCGGCAGCTACACCGGAGCCGATTTCCTGCGCGTTGGCGGCGGCTTAGTCGTCGTCTGGTTTGCGGTGCTGATCTGCGGGCTGTGGTTATTCTGGGGCATCCGGTTGTAGGGGCGGAAAGGATTACGCTACGCAGGCCCGAGCATACGTCAAGCGCACCGCCTGCACTATTCCAGAAGTAGCCGGTTTGCGGTACACTTAAGAAGGAAACAACCAGCCACAGAGAGGAGCAAAGCCATGACAAAATTGCACGAATTGGCAGCGATAGGACAAGCGGTTTGGTATGACTACATCCGGCGTTCGTTGATGACATCGGGCGACTTGCAACGCCTGCTTGATCTCGGCGTGCGCGGAATGACTTCTAACCCGACGATCTTTGAAAAGGCGATTGGCGGCAGCGACGACTACGACGAAACGCTGCACGAACTGGTACACGTGGGCAAAACAGCGAGCGAGATTTACGAAGCCCTCGTCCTCGCTGATATTGCCCAAGCCGCCGATCTGCTCTTGCCACTCTACGAAGCGAGCGAACGGCTCGATGGCTACATCAGCCTTGAGGTTAGCCCAACCCTTGCCCACGATGCGGCGGGCACAGTGGCAGAGGCGCGGCGGCTGTTTGCCCTTCTCAACCGCCCGAACGTGATGATTAAAGTGCCTGCTACAACAGAGTGCATCGCTGCAATCGAGACCTTGATCGCGGATGGGATCAGTGTGAATGTGACCTTGATGTTCTCGATGAGCCACTATGAAACAGTTGCTGAAGCCTACGTGAGTGGGCTAGAGAAACGCGCCGCGGCGGGCGGCGATCTGCGCCACGTTGCCTCTGTGGCCTCGTTCTTCGTTAGCCGCGTAGATACCAAGCTCGATGCGATCCTCGCCAAGCTCCCCGGCGGCGAACGACTGATGGGCAAGATTGCCATTGCGAATGCGGCAATGGCGTATGAGCGGTTTATGCAGGTCTTCGATGGGGAACGCTGGGACGCACTCGCGGCGAAAGGCGCACAGGTGCAACGGGTGTTGTGGGCTAGCACAGGCACAAAGAATCCTGATTATCCCGATACGCTGTATGTGGATAGCCTGATTGCCCCCCATACGGTCAATACAATGCCGCCCGCCACCCTCGAAGCCACGCTCGACTACGCCACCATTGCGCCCACGCTAGAGGCCCACATCAGCACTGCCCGTAAGGAGATTACCACGCTCCAAGAGCTAGGCGTAGACCTGTATGCGCTGACGGAGGAGTTGCAGGTTGAAGGACTTGACGCATTCGCGCAGTCGTTCGAGAGCCTGATGGCAAGCATCGAGGCGAAACGGCACAAGATCCAGCTGGATGAGCAGCAATCATTCGTGCTGCTGCTCGGCGATTACCAGCGCACCGTAGACGGGGCCCTAGCCGAGCTAGCCGAGCAGCGCACGATCTCGCGCATCTGGGCGATTGATCATACCGTCTGGAGTGATGACCCAACCGAGATCAGCAATCGGCTGGGCTGGCTGCACAGCCCCACAGCCATGCGCGAACACATTCCGGCGATTGATGCGCTGGTGCAGTCCGTGCGGAACGACGGCTACACCTACGCGCTGCTGCTGGGCATGGGTGGCTCGTCGCTTGCGCCGGAGGTGTTCCGCAAGACGTTTGGCGTACAGGAGGGCTATCTCGATCTGGGAGTGCTGGATAGCACCCACCCCGACGCGGTGCAGGCCTATGTTGATCAGCTTGATCTGGAACGCACGCTGTTCATTGTTTCCACCAAATCCGGCGGCACCGTTGAGACGTTCTCGTTCTTCAAATTCTTCTACAACCGTGTCGCGCAGCAAGTCGGGGCTGAGCAGGCGGGCGCACACTTCATCGCCATCACCGATCCGGGGAGCGCACTCGAAAAGATGGCCCAGTCGCTCAACTTCCGTGCCGTGTTCCTAAACGATCCGAATATCGGCGGACGCTACTCGGTGCTGTCTTACTTCGGGTTGTTGCCAGCGGCATTGCTCGGCGTAGACCTGACTACCCTGCTTGATCGCACAGATGTGATGCTTGCCAATTGTGCCAATCCCAACGGCATCAACTATGGCGCACAGCTGGGAGTGGCAATGGGCGAGCTGTCGTTGGTGGGGCGCGATAAGCTCACGTTGATTCTCTCCCCTGCCATCGAGAGTCTCGGTGATTGGATTGAGCAACTCGTGGCAGAAAGCACGGGTAAATTGGGCAAAGGCGTATTGCCCGTAGTCGGTGAGCCTATCGGTGCGCCGAGTGTCTATGGTGATGATCGCCTGTTTGTCTACCTGCACCGCCGCTCAGCGCAGACATACACCGCCGCTGTGCGGGGGCTGAATGCAGTGGGGCAACCGGTGATCCACATGCACATAGATGATGTCTATGATCTAGGGGCGCAGATGTTTCTGTGGGAAATGGCGACAGTGGTGGCGGGCGCACGCCTTGCGATCAACCCCTTCGATCAGCCCAACGTCGAATCGGCGAAGGTGCAAGCCCGCAAGATGCTCGTCACGTATCAAGAAGAGGGGAAGCTGCCCGAACTTACGCCGACCGTGACTGACGATGACATACTGGGCTATGCCGATGTGGATGCGGACACTGCCCCTGAACTGCTGCAAATGTTCCTCGAACAAGTCGGCATTGGCGATTATGTCGCAATTCAAGCCTATGTGCCGATGAATGCCACAACCATTGCAGCCCTGCAAGAGCTACGGCTCCGGATCCGCGATGCCTACAAAACCGCGACGACGCTCGGCTTTGGGCCACGCTTTCTGCACTCGACAGGGCAGCTGCACAAGGGCGATGGCGGCAATGGCTTATTCATCCAAATCACCAACGAGCCAGAACACGATCTGCCCATCCCCGATGAGGCGGGCGCAGCTACGTCGGGGATGTCGTTCGGGACGCTGGTGATCTCGCAGGTATTGGGCGACCGGCAGGCATTGCTGGACAATGGGCGGCGCGTGGTGCGCTTCCATGTGCGCGGCGATCTGGTAGCGGCACTGGCGCGGCTGCAAGCCCCGATCCGCGTCAGCCACCGGCACGGATAGGCGAGCGCGTGGCGGTGAAGGGGAGCCGCCGCCGCGCTATTTCGGATATACGTCACGAGGCGTGTCATTGTGTCATTGGCACGCCTCTGCGCTTGCTATAGCCCGGCCCTACACACTCGCCACCAAGCCCTCATCGTTGTAGGGTTGGAAGCGTTGCGGGAAGTAGACCCGCGCCCGCATCCACTCGCCGTCGGAAAGCAGCTCGAACCCGCCTTTCATATCCTCGCGGGCGAGCGTCTCGATGATCTGCAAGCCTAGCCCGCTACCTCCTGAACGGCGCGGTACCGTCGGGTGCAGGGGGCCATCGTCGCGCACCTCAACCATCACGCGCTCATTCTGAATACGCGACTCGACCTGCAAGCGCCCACCTTCGGCAGCCAGCCCGTGCGTGAAGGCATTACTCACCAACTCGTTGATAATCAGCGCGAGGACCGTCGCTTCCCGCGAACCAATCTTCGCCGCTTCGCCACTCACATCCATCTCAATCGGGTGGCCCGGCACCGATAGCAACGTCGCCGTGCTTTCGACTACTTGCCGCGCAATCGCATCTACCGTTGTGTAGCCCATATCTTCACGGCACAGCAAATTATGCACAGCGGCGATAGACTGGATGCGGGCGGCACTCTCGCGCAGGGCACGTGCGCCAACGTTATCGGGATCAAGGCGGCGCAGTTGCATCGCCAGCAACGCCGAGATGGTTTGCAAATTGTTGCGGACGCGGTGGTGCATCTCCAGCAGCATCATAGACTTGACCGTCAAGGCGCGTTTGCTTTCGGCATACAGGCGGGCATTCTCAATCGCAATCGCGGCTTCATCGGCGAATGTATTCAGCAGGCGCACCTGATCATAGTCGAAGTGGTGCGGTTGGCGGGTGTACAGACAGATGCAGCCAATCGTATTGCCGCGTGCTTGGAGGGGGATGCAGAACAGCGAATGGAAGCCTTCGGCGTGGGCTATCGCGGGCAAGTCGGGGAAGCGCGAGTCTTGGAACGCATCCAGCACCGAAAGCGGCTTGCCCTCAGCAAAGGTCTGCAACACGAAATTATGCACCTGCACCGGTTCCGTCTTGCCGCAGGTGGCGACTGGTTGCAGCACGCGCAGATCATCAATCTGGAAAATATCCGCACGATCTGCCTTCGAGAGTTCGACGGCTTTCTCGGCAATCAATGAGAGCGCGACGTGCAGGTCAAGTTGCTCGGCGATACTTTTGGAGACCTGCTGCAATGTGGAGAGTTCGCGGATCTTTTGGTGCAAGCGTTCGTCGGTTTGTTGGTACAGTTGGGCATTGGCAATGAAGAAGGCTAATTCACCGGAGACCACCTCAACGAAGTTGATCTCCTCTTGGGCAAACGTGCGGGGGCCCTGTGTCTGAATGTTGATGACACCCTGTAGCTTGCCGGTTCCCAAATGGCTCGGATCGGTATTGTAGAGCACGACGGGAACCGCGAGGATTGAGCGGAACGGCTCACTGCCGAGCTGCGGCTCGGCTGCAAAGCGCGGGTCGGAGAGTATATCGTGGATTGAGACGGGATAGCCGAGCTGTGCCGCCCAACCTGTCACACCCTCGCCCAAGTGCGTGACGACCCGCCCGACGACGGCTTGATCGAGGCCGAACGTGGCCCGCAGCACCAGTTCGTCGCGGTGCTGTTCATACAGATAGATTGAGCAGACTTCCACGCCGATCACCTGCGATACGGTCTCGGTGACAGCTTGCAGTGAGGAGGAGAGATCGAGGGTTGAGTTGGCGGCGCAGATGATGCGGTGCAAGCCATCCAGTTCAGCCACCCGATTGAGCAGGTGTGTTTCCCATTCGCGGGTGCGCTCCTCTTCTTGGGCGGCTCCGTAGGCAAGCAGCAGCTCACTGACGATCAGGCCCTGCGGAATCCGGAGCCGCTCCGAGAGGGCGATGCCCACCTCTGCGAGCACTTCCGCCGCACCGCCCTGTACATACCACAGTGCGCCGATATGCCGCAGCCGCCCGATGCGCGTTTCAGCGGGCTGATCGCTCTCTAGCTCCAGCAACAACTCAGCCATGCGTGGCCATGTTTCACGCAGCGTATCAATCAGATCGGGAGGCTGTGAGGTGATTACTTCATACATTGCCAGACTCACACGGTAGCTCTCAGGATGATATACAGCCATTATAGCATGGGCGCGGGCAGGTGTGCGGTGCAAACACAGCGAGCGGCGTTCACAGCGAACGCCGCCCAACCATCAATCAAATCTCTGCTTACCAGCCTGCACTAGGATCAAACAAGCCGTCAAATGACTTGCTCCAGCACCCATGCAATCAACCAGCCCATTACAAGCAGCGTACCGAATTGCATATGCAGCTTGGCAGTTTGGCGCAGCACCGGCTGCAAGGCGTGCGGCTCGGTTTCGGCGGAGACAATTCGCATCAGGCGAAAAGCGGTGGGGATCGTTAGCACGGTAATCAGGGTGATCCACGGCGCAATGCCCAAGACCACTACCACCAAGAGCGATAGGTACGTCCCGATAATCAGCACGTAGTATTCGATGTTTGCGCCGGTGCGCCCTAGCACAGTGGCAAGTGTGCGTTTGCCTACCTTGCGGTCATTGTCCAAATCGCGCAGGTTGTTGGCGTGCAGGATCGCCGCTACAAGGAAGCCAATTGGCAGCGAGATCAGCAGCACGGGCAGCGAGAGTTGCTGGATCTGCACGTAGTACGCGCCAATCACAATCATCGGCCCCATAAAGATAAACACGGCTACTTCACCCAATCCCACATACGCCAGCGCAAAGGGCCCGGCAGTGTAGAAGAAGCCGACCAGCACGGCTACAATGCCGATCCATAGGATCATTGTACCTGCGACGGAAACGAGGTACAGCCCGATGAGCGAGCCGACTACAAAGCAGATCATCCCGGCGATGAGGGTGTGGTGGGGTGGGACACCACCCTGAAAAATGCCCCCACCAGTGCCGAGTGATTCGTTGTTGTCGGTGCCTTTGACATAATCATAGTAATCGTTGAAAAAGTTGGTGCCTGCCTGCAACAGGATTGTTCCGGCTAGCGTCAGGGCAAACAGCCACAGGCTGAATGCGCCATGATACGCCGCGACTATCGTGCCGAGTGCCACCGGAATAATGGCGGCGGTGTAGCTCCACGGGCGGGATAGCCGATACCACTTGCGGATGGTCTCCATGAGATGTGTCCCCTTCTTCTGTGCGGTGCGCGGTGTGCGCGGTGTCCGCGTCGTTTGCCACGGCAACATACGCCGTTCTAGCTCATCTAGCAGTGTCGTCAGTGCCCAGCCCATAAGGGCCACGGCGATCAGCCCGGCGAGCATGCGATCAATTGCATACAGCTCGTATGCCCGCCAAATAAACCAGCCAATGCCTTCATTGGCTCCCACAAACTCTACGCCGACAATCAAGGTGAGGGCGAAGCCCATGCCTAATTTGATGCTGGTGAAGATCCCCGGCAAGCTGGCCGGGAGCGCAACGGTCCAGAACAGATCGCGCTGCTGTGCGCCGAAGCTACGGGCAACCTCGAAGTGGCGCGGGTCTACTTGCAGGACGCTGGCGGCAACATTCAGCACGACGAGGAAAAAGACGCTGATCGCCAGTGTAGCGATCTTGCTCGCTTCACCCAAGCCGAGTACCACAATCACAAGCGGTAGCAGGGCAATCTTCGGGATGGGATAGATTGCGGCGGCGAGCGGGTGGGCCAAGGCCCGCACGGTAGGGCTGATGCCCATCAGCACGCCGAGCGCAATCGCAGGGATGCCACCGATCAGGAAGCCCGCCATAATCCGCATCAGGCTCATGCCCATGTGGTAGAGCAACTGCCCAGAGGTGAGGTTGTTCCAGAGCGTCACGAGCACTTCTGAGGGGGGCGGGAAGAAGATGCGATTGAGCCAGCCAAGCTGTACGGCAAGCTCCCACAGCAGCAACAGTAGCAACGGCGATAACAGGTTTAACCAACGGTTCCGATTCATCGTGTGCGGCTCCTCTCGCACTTAGGCGGCGTGCAATTCGGCTTGCCGCGCCTGTTCTATCTCTGCCCGCAAACTGCCCCAGATCTCCGCCACGAGCGCACTGAATGCCGGTTCTGCGCGCAACGTGATGGCATCTCGCGGGCGGGCAAAGGGCACCCCAATCTCGCCGATCAGCCGCCCCGGGCGGGCTGACATTATCAGCACGCGGTCACTCAAGGTCAAGGCTTCTTCGATACTGTGGGTTACTAACACGAGCGTCTGGCGCGTCTGGGCCACCGTCTCGAGCAAGGTCTGCTGCAACAGCAGGCGCGTCTGGGCATCGAGTGCGCCGAACGGTTCATCCATCAAGAGCACCTCGCCGTTGTAGGCAAAGGCTCGCGCCAAGCCGACGCGCTGCTGCATGCCGCCCGAAAGCTGCGCGGGGTAGCTGTGGGCAAAGCGTTCAAGGCTCATTGCGGCGAGCCAGCGTTGCGCGAGGGCGGCTTGTTCGGCTGCCGCTAGCCCGCGCAGGCGTAGCCCGTAGGTGATGTTCTGGGTGACGGTGAGCCATGGGAATAGCCCCGCCTGCTGAAACACCATCGCAACCGGCGGGCGGTCAGGATCGCGCTGACGAATCTGGTAGTGCCCGCTCGTCGGTTGTTCTAGCCCTGCCAGAATGCGGAGCAGGGTGGTTTTGCCGCAGCCACTAGGCCCTACGAGGCTGACGAGTTCGCCTTCCGCAACCTGCAAGGAGATCCCGTCTAGGGCGGTGATGGGATCCTGTGCAGTGCGTCCGGCGTAGGTCATTGTGAGGTGCTCAGCAGTGATCGTTGCCATATGTCGTTCCTCTCAGGAGCCGGATGCAGGAGCCGTGCTGGATGCGTCCAGATCGGCGGCAACATCGGCGGCGAGCTGCGTATTGACAAACGTGGTCACGTCGAGGAGTTCGGTGTATTCCAGATCGCCGCGCTCCATGAAGTAGGCCTGCAAGGTCTGGAGATCATTGATCGGCACGGCTCCATCGGGATCATACTGGGCGGGCGATGCCCGCAGGATCACGTCGGCGGGCACTTGGGTGTACTGCTCAATAATCTGGGCAACTTCCGCATTCATATAGTCGCCCTGCAAATCACGGGTTGCTCGCAGGTAGGCGCGCAAGAATGCCCGTGCGGCCTGCGGGCGTTCGTTGAGGATCGGCGCACCCATGTACAGGTAGGTGGCGGTGAAGCCATCAATGAAATCATCGGCAAGCACCTGCACCAAGCCCTGATCGGCGTTGATGGTAACGAGTGGCTCACCGAGAATGGAGGCATCGAGGCTGCCACTTTCCAATGCTGCCCCAACGTCGCGGAACGCTACGACTTCAAGTTGAATATCGTTGAGGGTCAGCCCATTCTGAGCGAGGGCTTGCGCGAGCCAGTATTCGGTTGCGGCTCCGGTGGCATTGATCGCCACCCGCTTGCCCTTCAGATCGGCTACGCTGGTCAGTTCATCGGCACGGCTGGCACTGATCACGAGCGGGCTAGTGAGCGGTGGGCGTTCGCTGTGCATCGGGGCCACAATCGTAAATTCCACGCCGCGTTGGGCTGCATTAAACAGCCCGGCTCCTGCACCGCCAACGGCAACATCGAAGTTGCCCGCCGCCAGTTGCACAACGGAATCGCTCCCGCCCTGAAGCGGGGTCAGTTCAACTTGCAGGCCTTCTTCGGCGAAGTAGCCCCGCTCTTGGGCGATAAAGAGCGGGGCATAAATCATCACAGGGACATAGCCTAGCCGGATAATCTCAGGCGCGGCGGGTGGGGCATCGGTGGCGGGCGCGGCGGGTGGGGCGGCTGGGCCGCCACACGCGGTCAGCAATAGGGCACATACTAGGATGCTGGCAAGCACACGGGCAGAT
>JAAUTZ010000078.1 GCA_012031225.1 Chloroflexaceae bacterium | reverse complement strand
CACCTGCGCCGCGCTGGGTGACACGTGGCAACCCTACCGCGCCAGCAGCACCGTCACGCTGAGCGGGCAGCACGGCGACACGGCGCGGGTGTGTGTGCAGGTGCGCGACGCGGCGGGCAATGTCTCGGCGACTGCCGAGCGCACGGTGATGCTGGACTTCTACCCAGCGCAGCCCTCGTCGGCCGGCTATCGCATCCAGAAGGATGTGCAGGGCACGGGCGGCGCACGCAGCGGCTCCACGAACTACCGCGTGGGCAGCACCAGCGGGCAAGCGATTGCGAGTGACAAACCGGTGAGCAGCCCGCGCTACAAGCTGACGAGCGGCTTTTGGCCCCTAAACGAGGTTGCACCACCGCCGCCGCCCAACCCGACGGTCACCCCCACGCCCACGGCAACCGACACGCCTGTGGTGGTTGACCCCACTGATACCCCCACCCCGACCAACACCCCGACCAGTGTCACCCCTGCACCGCCGGACGGCTTCTTCAGCCCAGCTCGCATGCTCGCAGTCGAGCCAGACACCAACTTTGAGGTCCGCCTCAATAACCTCGATGTCGTTGGCGCAAGTGGGGTGCGCTTTGTCGTTACCTATGACCCCACCTTCATCACCTGCGATGACCGCGCCGCGGGCAACCCAGCCATCCCACCCCAGCCGTTGTCCACCTTCATTCTGCCGAATGGCTGTCGTGATGGCCGCTACGAGTTTGTCGGCACCATTCAAAACCGCACCGATACCATTCAGCTCGGTGCCGTAGCCCGCGTGATCTTTCGCTCCACCGCAGCCGCAGGACAAACCTCCCTGCGCCTGACCACGGTTGAGTACACCGACCGTGATGGGAAATCCATTGCCACACTCACACCCGACGCTGTGCTCCCGATTATGATTACAGCCGACACGATTCAAGGTAGCGTAACGTGTCAGGCGGGTACCAACCGGCGAGCGAATCTGTTTGCCTCGACCGATGATGGTACAGGTGCCCCAACCAGCTTAACCTCGGTAGCGAGTGGTCAATCCTATGCGCTCGCGGCTCCACGCTTTGGCAATCCCTACAGCGTGATTGCCACGTGCCCGTGCCACGTGCCAGCCCGACAGCTCAGTATCACCGCTCCCGCCCGCGACCAAAATGCCTTTTTACTTGGGGGTGATATAGACGGCAACCAGCAAATCAACATCTTCGATGTGATTACCATTGGGCGATTGTTCAATCGTGCGCCGAGCGATCAGGCGTGCGCTGACCTCAACCAGAATGGGGTGGTTGACCTGCCCGATCTCACCATCACAACCACCAACTTCCGCGCCAGCCGCTTCCAGCCGTTTGAGCCACGGCTTGCCCGCCTAGCTACCGCCCCCGTGCTGCCGCAACAAGACCAGCCTGCTGTTGGCTTGGCACAGGCTACGGCTACCCTGAGCTGTCGGGTTGAACCCAGCACGACGGCTGGTCAAGCCACCTTGATTGTGGAGGTAGCAGATGTGGACGATTTGTATGGCTACAGTTTTGTACTCCAGAGTGCGCCCCAACTCGACGCACGCAACACGACGTGGACGGTGGGAGCGTTTGTGCAAGCGGATGTAGTGATCGAGAATCATACACGGAATGGGCAGTTTACGTTGAGCATATCGCAGCAAGGCGAGCAGGGCGGCGCATCTGGAGGGGGTGAATTGGGACGGATTGCGGTGCAGGCGAGTGCATCGGGCACCTACACCGTGAGCTTTGTCGAAGCATTGCTGGGGGATAGCCAAGCTGCAGAGATTCCGGTGCGCACCGAAGGCTGTAGCTGGAATGTTGCACAGGTGAATGCGACGGCGATGCCGACGGCGATACCTACCCCTACCGCAAATCGGACGCGCGTGTACCTACCGCTGATTGTCCGCTAACCAATCATCCAAGAAGGGGGCGTTCGAATGGGAACGCCCCCCGCCCCTACTCCTCCCCACGCAACCACCCCCTGCCCGCCTTCGTGCCCTTCGCGCACCTATCACCCGACACCTGCCACCTAAAACCTATGCTATACTAATGTACGGCATACTTATCGCAGGTATGATATTTGTCTAGGATGTATTTGTATATGGAAGCACCAATGACATACCGCTCACGCCCCACATCACCCCGCATCCCTGCGCTGTGCTTCCGGGCAGTGGGCCAATCGGTAGGGACACTATGACCACATTCAATTCTTCAGTACCCCCCCCCCGTATATCCGCTCCAGCACAAGGACACTTTAGCGGTCACGAGACGTTTGTCCTGCGGGCCGCTTGGCTCAAAAAAGGCTACGACCTGCTCTGCACGGACCCGTCCCTCTTTGCGGCCCCCGATGCCTATGTGCGGCTGGGCGTGGGCAAGAACATGGCCCAATCCATCCGCCACTGGCTGCGCGTAACTGGTGTCGCCGTGCGTGATCCGCAGCAGCCAACCCGCCTCACCCCTACCGTGTTGGGCCACCAGCTGCTCGCCGATGATGGCTGGGATCCGTTCTTGACCACACCACTCGCCGCGTGGCTGCTGCACTGGCAGCTGACCAGCCAGCCGAGTACCGCCTTTACGTGGTACTACACCTTCAATCTGCTGCGCGGCAGTGAATGGACAAGCACCCACCTCGTGCGTGCGCTCGCTGATGCCTGCCGCGAACGAGACTGGAGCGTCCCCGCCGACACCACTCTCACCCGCGATGTCACCTGTATGCAGCAATGCTACGTGCGCCCGCGCCGCGCCGCGCCACTGCTCGATGAGCCATTGCTATGCCCGCTGCTCGATCTCGGCATCATGCACGCCATACCCGGCCAAAGCTCCAGCTATCGCCTCACCGTCGGCGATCACGCTGAGCTGCCTGATACCCTGCTGGCCTACACCATCCAGCAGCTGTTTGCACGCCGTACCCAACAGACGCTGCCCTTATCCGAGCTAGCCTATGCGCCGGGCCACCCCGGACGGGTCTTCTGCCTCACCGCCGATGCCCTGCTCGCCCGCCTCTACCACCTCGATGCCCTCACCGATGGAGCCATCCGTTTCTCGGATCAAGCGGGTATCCGCCATGTCGTGTGGCACGCCGTGGATGCCCCCGCCAGTGCGCCATACCGCTTCCTTGCCCACGGCTTTGCCGCAGAGGTTGGTTCCCGATGAGCACCCCACCAGCCAGCATCGCCATTGCCCCGCGCTACACCCGCTCGGTGCAGCTCACCCACGATGCCGACCCGCGCCGGCGGGCCCACACGCTGGCCGCCTATCAGGTTACCCCACTGGTGTGGCACACCCTCACCCGCATCGTCGCCGGACTGCAGCCCACCAGCACCACCCGCGCCTTCACCCTAATCGGCTCCTATGGCGCAGGCAAATCGGCGTTTGCCCTCTTCCTTAGCCAATGGCTCGCGCTGCCCAATGCCCCTGCGCGGGCGGCCCTGCTAGCCCAGCACACCCCCCACACGCACACCCCCGTAGCCCCGCCCGATCTCACCGCCCCACGCCTGTTGCCGGTGCTTGTCGGTGGGGATAACGGCTCGCTGCGGCAGGCCCTGCTCACTGCGCTGAACACCGTGCTGGCCCAGCACAGCGACACCGCACCGCTGCAATCCGCATTAGCCACGGCCACGCTCACCCCTGACGAGTCGCCGCAACGTATCGCTGAGCTATTCCAGCAAGCAGCGCAGTTGCTTGCCAGCCACACCGCGTGGGATGGGCTAGCGGTCGTGATTGATGAGCTAGGGCAATACCTCGATTATGCCGCCCGCCAGCAGCACGAAGCCGATCTCTTTGTATTGCAGACCCTCGCCGAAATGGCCGCCCGTAGCGGCGATACCCCCTGCCTGATCATCACCGTGCTGCATCAAGCATTTGACCGCTATGCCCGCACTGCCAGCGACACCCAACGCACCGAGTGGGCGAAAGTGCAGGGCCGCTTTACCGACCTGCCCTTCCAAGAACCGCTCAGTGATGTTGCCCGCATGATTGCGGCCGCGCTCGCCCCCGATCCAGCCTCCGATCCCTACGCCGCAGCGCGCCGCGCGTGGGCTCAGCACCACGCCCTACACACCACCCAGATCAGCCTTGTGCCGCTCGGCATTGCGGCACATGAGTGGACCACGATCCTTGCCCAGACCTACCCGCTGCACCCGCTTGTCCTGCTCATCGTGCCGCGCCTCTTTCGGCAGCTCGCGCAGAACGAACGCTCCCTGTTTACCTTCCTTGCCAGCCACGAACCCTACAGCCTGCCGGATGTCATCGCCACTGCACGCACCACCGATGCACGGCCGACCTACCGCCTGACGCACCTGTTTGCCTATGTCGAAGCCACGCTCGGCGCAGGGCTGTTTACCCATGCACGCGGGCGACGCTGGGCCGAGCTGGCCGAAGCCCGCCTGCGCCTGCTTGGGCATACCGCAGGTGACCTCTTGACGGTGATTGGCACGCTGTATGCCCTCGGTACGACCGACACCCTGCGGGCCAGCGCACCGCTGCTGGCCTACGCCCTACACGATACCCCCGATGTCACCCAGATCGCGGCTGACCTTGCAACCCTCAGCCACCGCCAGCAGATCATCCACCGCCGCTTTAGCGATAGCTACGTGCTGTGGGAAGGCAGCGATCTTGACCTCGAGGTTCTGATCAGCACGGCCCGCCACACCCTGCACGCCCAGCATACCCTGCACAGCCTGCTCAATGCCTATGCCCAGCCCAGCCCGCTCGTTGCACGCCAGCACAGCTATCGCACCGGCAGCGTGCGCCAGTTTGTCGTACAGTTCGTGTCCCTCGCCCACCTCTACACCACGCCGGACACCACCTTTCATGGCGATGGCGAAGTCCTGTACCTCGTGCCTGATCAGGCTGAGCCGCAGCTCGCGGCATGGCTCGCTGCCCCCGCCCGCCAGCGTGAACCCCAACGGATTGTGGTTGTGCCCCAGCAGATGCACACCCTGCACACGCTGCTGCTAGAGGTCGCCGCGCTCCAGCAAGTGCTGGACGAACAGCCGGCACTCGCGCAGGATGCCGCCGCCCGCCGTGAACTGGGCAGCCAGCTCGTCGCCGCCCAGCACCTGCTCGATGCCACCCTCGCCCGCGCCTATCACCCCGCCCACAGTACGTGGTGGTGGTGCGGTGAACGCCAGCCAGTTGCAACCATGCGCCAGCGCGATGACCTGCTCTCGCGAGTGTGTGAGCACGTCTTTGCGGGCAGCCCGCGCATCTGGAACGAGCTGATTATGCGCCAGCACCTCCCTTCAGCGAGTGCTAAAGCCCGGCGCATGCTGATTGCCGCCATGCTTGAGCAGGGGCATCTGCCGGAATTGGGGCTAACCGGCTACCCCCCAGAACGGTCAATCTATGCCAGCGTGCTGTTCCAGAGCGGGATCCACCGCGAGCAGAGCGCGGGCGTGTGGGGCTTTGGCCCGCCGCCCACCCACGATCCCGCCCGGCTGGCCCCGGTCTGGGCCGCGATCCACGCCTTCTTTGAGCAAGCCAGTGGGCAAATCCAGCCGCTTAGTACGCTGTATGCCATCCTGCAACGCCCGCCGTATGGGGTCAAAGCGGGGGTCTTGCCCATCCTCTTTGTGGCCGCCTACCTTGAGCAGGCGGGCGAGATTGCGCTGTATGAGCGCGAAACCTACGTGACCGTGCCGGATATGGCCTTCTTCGAGCGTCTGCTGCGCCAGCCAGAGCACATCGGGGTGCGCGTGAGCCGCATGGTCGGGGTGCGCCATGTAGTGTACGAACGGCTCGCTGGGGTGCTCGCTCCGCACGCCCTCGCACAGCCGGTGCAGCCCGCGCTGCTCGATGCCGTAACGCCCCTGCTGCGTCTCGCCCAGAAGTTACCCGCCTACACCCGCACCACACAGACCCTCTCCGCACCGACGCAGGCCGTGCGCCACGCGCTCCTCACGGCCCGCGCCCCCGATGAGCTGCTCTTTGTGACCCTGCCACACGCATGTGGCATTGCCAACTTTGCCGAGCACGCCAACGAGCTGGCACTGGTGGAGCAGTTCTTTGCTCAGCTCAAAGCCAGCCTGATCGAGCTGCAAGCGGCCTACCCGCAGCTGCGCGAACGGGTTTTGCGCCAGATCCAGCAGGCCTTCCAATCGGGCGCAGCCACGCCGGATGATCTCCGCACCGACCTGCTGACCCGCTATCGCCAGCTCGCTGAACAAACCAGCGATACACAGGTGCGGGCGTTTGGGGTGCGGCTTGAGCAGGCCACAGCCTATCCCGCGTGGCTCGAGAGCGTGGCTGCATTGATTGGGCGCAAACCCCTTGATGCATGGCACGACCACGAGGTACAGGCAAATCTGCGCCAGCTTGCTGATGTGGGGCGACGTTTTCGGATGATTGAACGCCTGATTGCGGCTACAAGCCCCACCCCGCCGAGCGATGCCATCTACGTCAGTGTGGTAGATGCCCACGGTGAACGGAGCCACCTGCTCCGCCCAGCCCCCGCAACAGCAGCGATGCAAGCCGCCCAGCAGGCTATGCAGCAGACGTTGCAGCAGCAGCCCGACCTAACCCGCCCGCAACAACTCGCAATTGTGACCGCACTTCTTCAGAGCCTGATGGAAGGGAGTGAACCAGATGACGAACCACAGTGAGCAGCCTGAGGCACACACGGCATGGCGTGACCGCCCCGGCCGCCATATTGTCAACCTGAGTGGCGGCAAAGATAGCACCGCGCTGGCGATTTTCCTGCGCGAGCATATCCCCCAGCTCGAATATGTATTTTGCGATACGCACAAAGAGCTACCCGAAACCTACGAGTATCTGGATCGGCTCGAAGCCTACCTGCAACGCCCGATCATCCGCTTGAATGCCGAGCGAGGCTTCGATCACTGGCTAGCAATGTATCGCGGCATGCTGCCCTCATCGCAGGTGCGCTGGTGTACCCGCAAGCTGAAGATCGAGCCATTTGAAGCCTATGTCGGCGATGATCTGGTGTGGAGCTACATTGGCATTCGGGCCGATGAAGGGCGCAGCGGCTACATCTCCACCAAGCCCAATATCCATCCCGTCTACCCCTTCAAGGAGCATGGCCTTGCGTTCGCCGACGTACAGCGCATCCTCGATGCGAGCGGGCTGGGCTTGCCCAGCTACTACGAGTGGCGGCAGCGCAGTGGCTGCTACTTCTGCTTCTACCAACGCACGGGCGAATGGGCCGGCTTGAAAGAACGCCACCCCGATCTATTTGAAGCGGCCAAAGCCTACGAGCAGGAGCAGGGCGGGGAGCATTTCTACTGGCGACAAAACGAGAGCCTGAGTGAACTGGAACAACCGCAGCGGCTTGCCCAGATCCAGCGTGAGCATCAGCTGCGGCTCGCGGCGGAGCGCAAGCAGCAAGCTGGGCGCACCCTGATCGAGCTGCACGCCGCCGCGCTGGATGCCGAGGATGATGACGTGGGCTGCAATATTTGCCATTTGTAGGAGTATACACGCATGCGGGCTTTTGCTTTTCATCAGAAATTTGCACTCCGCCGTGAACGACTCGCGCTGATGATTCGGTGCATTGCTGAGGGCGAAGCCACCTCTGAGGATGCTGTGGCAACCTACATGGGGGTCAATCCCTATATGGTTGAGGGCTTTCGGGGCTGGCTCTGCAAAACTGGGCTAGGGCACGCCAACACCCACACCTATTACCTCTCAGCATTAGGCCAGCTGATCGCTACTCACGATCCGCGTCTCGAACGGAACGAGACGCAGTGGTTGCTGCACTATGCCCTCGTCAATACAGCGGATGAGCATGCGGAGATGTGGTATCGCTTCACCAATGAGTTTGCGTCAATCGGCATGCAGTTCACCAGCACTATGCTCCAAAGCTACATCACACAGGCTGTACCTGAATTGCCCACCAATACAAGTGCCATTGCATCCGATGTCAAGGAAGTGCTGAAAAGTTACACCCACCCAGATGCACTCGGTGGGCTGGGCTTCGTGCAGAAGCTGGACAAGAGCACGTACCAGATCGTCGAAGTTGCCCCACCACCACCAGCAATCGTCGGCTACCTCCTATTTGATAGCTGGGCGCGGCGGTATCCCAGCGTTGATACCTTGCGGATCGCGCAGGTATGCAGCGAGCCAGAGATGCCCGGGCGGGTCTTGTTTACCTCACGGGGGGCGATCATCCAGAGCCTACGCGATCTGCAAGCCCGCGGCCTCGTAACCATTGCAGATACCCAACAAGAGCCGGTCACGCGCCGCTTTCACGCTGCGCCGCTCCAGCTACTGCTAGACTACTACACACGGCTATGACGAGCGCACTGGAACCATACAGCCGGCACTTCTTGAACTGTTGTGTCTATGCCCCGCGCTACAAAGTGGGCTGGCTGACGGGTGCGCCGCTGGCCGGCAAAACCAGACTGGCCCGCGCCCTCGCTGCGGAACACGGCTGGCACTACCTCGATTACACCCTCGATACAGGCTACTTCGACATGCTAATTACGACGATCAGCACCTATAGCCCGGATGACCTAATCCGCGACCTGTGGCAGTGGTGTCGGGCCTGTCCGGCGGCTGTGCTGATCTGCGATCATCTCGATGCGCTCCTCGCCACATGGAGCGGCGCGCAACGGCGCGTGTTTGTGGCCCGGCTCAGTCAAGCGCAAGATTTGCCGTGCGGCGTGATGATTGTCACCCACCTCTTGACCTGTCGGGATTTTACCTTTCTGCGAAGCGAAGTGCAACAGACATGTATCCATCTTCAGGAGTAAGCCGATGTCCTCACCACATCCCTCGTTCACGACGCTCGTTCGTGTAGATGCAGCCTTCAAGCCATCCGTGCAGCTGCCCGTAGATTTTGAACACGAGGCGATCAACACGAGCCTGATTGCCAGCTACATTCCCACCGATGCGACCCTGACGCTCTTCGAGCAATTGGCGCGGAGCTGTGCCCCCAACAGCCAAGAGCGGGCCCATATGCTGGTCGGCACGTATGGCACGGGGAAATCGGACTTGCTGCTGATGATCGCCAACTATTTCGCCCGGGCCAGCGATGATCCCCTGATGCACCCTTTCTACGACAAGCTACGCCGCCTCAATCAGGATCAGTGGGCCTTCATTCAAGGGCAGCGGGCCCAGCGTCCGCCCTATCTGGTGGTGGTGTTGCAGGCTGATGCCACCACCCCATTTTCCGGCTTTGTGCTGCATGGCTTAGAACGGGCCTTACGCTACGTTGGGCAAGAAGACCTCATGCGCGACACTAAATATCGTGCGGCCCGGGCCAAGATTGCCGCGTGGCGACGCGACCAGCACCGCCGCCTTGCGGATCTGGAGCAGCATGTGCAACAGCGCGAAGGGCGCGCATTGAGCCAGCTTGAGCAAGAACTCGATAGCCCCCAAGCCGATCTCGCCTTCACCGTGTTTGCACGCAGTTTCCGCGAAGTGCTGGGGATCGAGTTTCCCATTTATGAGTATCATGCCGCCCACGAAACCTATGCCGCCGTGGCCCAAGCCCTCGCCGAGCGCGGTACGCACAGTGGTATTGTTGTCGTGATTGACGAGTTCACCGAGTTCCTCCGCCGCTTCCAACAGGCGATTGACCAACGCTCAGCCGAGATTGATGCCGAGACCAAGGCCGTAGATAACCTCGCCGAGCGCAGTGCCTCCTCCAGCGCGTGGAAATACGGGCAACTGCACTTCATCGTAGCCAGCCTTGAGAGCTTCGCCAGTGCTTCCGCTGAGAGCGGGACACGCCAAGCCGGGCAGGCCCTCGAACGGATTGGCGGGCGATTTCGCCAGCACTCGGTAGATTTGGCCGGCAACGAAGAGTTGATCCGCGGGGCCATCCAAAAGCAGGTTGATGTGGCGACGCTGCTCCCCAATCCACAGCAAGATCAGCTGCTTGATCTAGCCTATGCGATTTGGAAAGAACAACATCGAGACCGTGCGTGGGTCAGAGACACCATTGTGCAGGGAGCCTTCCCACTCCACCCGCTCACCACCTACGCCCTCCCCAACGTAAACCGCGCTGTAGCCCAAAGCCAGCGCACCATGTTTCTATTCCTGAATGACCACCAGCGTGGTCTCCAACACTTTCTACAGACCGCCGCCCTAGCGAGTGCCTACCCCCATTGGCATACGTTGCTGACCCTCGATTGGCTCTTCGATTATTTCGAGGAGAGCATCAAGACCAAGAAAACGGAGATTGAAGAGGCATATGAACGGGGCCGCCAAAACCTGCGCGGGGCCACCGTAGATACGACCCTCGCGCTGCGCGTGTTGAAGATTGTCGCGCTGTGTGAAGTCCTCAATGATGCCCACCTGCGCCCAACCCGCCTATTCATCCAGCACGCCCTCAATCTACCGCCCACTGTCCGCGCCACAGAGGAACTCGATACTGCGCTGCATATCCTCGAAGAGCTGGATACGCTCTATCCACCGAGTGAACACGAGCGCGGTAGCCAACACGGTAGCTATAGCCTCCCCTTGGCTGGGCGGGTGAGCGTGCCCGGCTTGCGCCAGCAGCTGAAGCGGCGTGCCGCCGAGAAGCGCACCAGTGTGCGTATCCTTACGGCACGCTATGCCCCTGAGCCGGTAAAGGCAGAAAGCTACAATCGCGAGCGCGGTACGCACCGCGAGTTTGTGGCCCATTACCACGATCTCCAAAGCGTGTCCGACACCACTCGATTAGAGGATGAGTTGACGCGCAACGATGGTGTGCTTGTCTACATCATTGCGAGTGACGATAATGAGCGTGCTGCGGCGCAGAGCAAAGCCCGCGAACTCACGGCCCGTCATACCCATTTGATTGTTGCTGTGCCACTTGCCCCGAGCACAATTCTGCGTTCACTTGCGGACTATCAGGCCCTTGAAGAACTCTACCAGAGTTCCGAGCTAGAACCTACGGCAAAGGACTATCTCCACGATCACGGGCTGATCGGGAAAGAGTATAAGCAGCGGCTTGAGGCAGACCTCGCTAAGCTGCGTGACGTGCGCCAGTGGGAGTGGTATGTACAAGGCAACCCACACATGGGCGGTTTCAGTAACCACAAGCAGCGCACCGACCTGATTGATCGGCTGATGCTGCAACGCTTCACAGCTACGCCGAAGCAATCACTCGCACAGCACTTCAAGCCGGATGGAATCTCGCCCACAATTGAGAAGGCGGTGACTGAGTTACTCAAAGGCAAGGTCAAGATCGCCGCGGGCGCAAAAGGGCAAGTGGAGACGGTACTGAACCGCAGCATCGTTGAGCTAGGCCTGCTAACCGAGCAAGGCAAATCAGGCGGGTACGTTGACTATGCGATCACTGCCCCCGATGCAAAAACCTATGATAGCTTGCAGGTGTGGAACCGTTTCCTTGAGCACCTCAAAAGCAAAGACAAACAGGCATGGGCCCGCCTCGTCGAGGAGCTGCGTAGCCCGCCCTACGGGCTGTACGATGCGCTGCTGATGGTCTATCTGGCAGCCTTTCTCATCGTTCACGCGGAGTCCATCGAAATTGTCCCGACAGCGGCGAGTAGCAGCGGTAGCCGCCCCAATCTAGGTACGCTTGATGCGAAGCTGCTGAAGATGATGGTGGAGCAACCCAAAACCTACACGATCCGCTTCCAGCCGCTCACCGCCGGCGAACGCGAGTGGTTGCACGCGGTTGCCACCTACGATGCCCGTCGTCGCTTCTCGTATTCACCCAGTCAAGGTACAACGCTCCGCGCCGCCGTGAGTGAACACCTGCATACGTGGCTGAAACGGCTGTCACTCCCTGCCTTTGCCGAGAAGCTCAGCGCAGACGAGCTGCGCGAGCTTGCCCCCGCCTTTGCGGGCGCAAACCTTGCCGTCGCGGGGATCCTCTTGCAGAGCCGTGCCAACAAACAGCTGCTTGCCAGTGCGCTCCTCACCGACATCCCCAACCAGCTAGGTGCAGCGCGGGATCGCAGCGCGTGGAACGATGCCAGCGTGCAAGAGCTTGTGTCCGGCTTTGGTGAAGTCGCGCAGTTGCTCGAACAGCTGCCAAAGCTCCTTGAGCAACACACCATCGCCCAGATTGCGAGCGTCTTTGGTTCTCCAGCGCAAGACCCCCTAGAGGTGTGGCAAGCCATCTTCCACTGGCGCAGTAGCCGCCAGAGTGTCAATCCTGACGCACTCACGACCCAAACGCGCACCTTCTTCCGCTTCACCCAAAGTGCATCAGGCACAGTACAAGATGCTCTGTTACAAGAATTTGCGCGGCAAATCATCGGCATTGGCGTGGAGTACAAGAACTGGCCTGAGCAAGATCGGCTCGCCAAACTGGTGCAGGTGATCACCTCCGCGAAACGTGAAGTTGACCAGAAGTGGGAAAGCACCGCCCCAGCCGAAGCCGTTTGGCACGAGGGGCTTGCGGCGGCTACGCTGGGGCGTGAGGAAAGCAACGTACCGCTAGCCCTAGTTGCGGAGCGGCTCACAGCGTGGTTTCAAAGCCCCCCCCTGCCAGCGTGTGCGTCAGCGTTATCGGTTGAACAGCTCCAGTTGCTATATCCTCCGCTTGATGCAACACAGGTGCATGATCTGGCATATCTGTTGCAGCGCAAGGATTGGTCCAGCAATCAATGGGAACCACTGATTGATACCGAGCTAGCCGCGCAGTTTGGCATCCATCAGTGGTATAAAGAGGAAGTCCAGCAGGGCTTGCAGCGCGTGCGTGTAGCCTTGCAGCATGCCCAAAACCTCAAACTGTACCTGTGCGAGTATCTCCTCAGCGCGCTGTCCGCATACCTTGCGCCATCCTCACCCGCACCCACCGCGCACGATCTCACTGCGCTGCTTGGCGCGTGGCTTGCGCAGCATCCCATCCCCGATCAACACGACTTGTCGGCCGAGACAGCCCTCGTCTTGCAGTATCTCAAGGGAAGTGTTGCCCAGCCAGAGCCAGCCTTGCTCATTGATCTGCCGCGTGCGCTACCCAACATTGGTCAGCCCTATGACCAATGGACAACGTATGCCCAGATCACGGACTATCTCACCAGCGTCCGTACCGCAATCAACGAACTGGAACAGTACACCCCCACCCCAGCACCGGTTGCGCGCTGGCTCATAGGGATCATCGAGCAGGGGCTAGGCCAGTCCCTGCCGCAGCGGCCCTACGAGCAGACGCGCCTTGTGCAAGCCGTGCGCGCACCCTTCACGGCATGGCTGGCCGCACTGCACTTACCCAGCTTCAGCCCAACTCTCACCGATACCGATCTGCGTGCGCTCTTCCCCGATGCCCCGCCCACAGTATATGCGGCTAGTCGCTTATGTATCAAGGCGGCATTCAACCCAAGCACGCTCGATCAGAACTTCTTCTTGCAGCACCTGCCGGCGGCACTAGGGAATACCACCCCGCCTGCAATGTGGGATGACCCACACGTAGAGCGGTTGCTGGATCAGTTCGCTGAAATCTGCACGAGCTTGGCCCGTATCCCCTATCAGCTGAAGCAACAGCTCTGTAGCGAACTTGGCACCGTGCTTGATCAGTCCGATGTGCGTGCGCTTGAGCAGCTGTTGGCAACCTTGCAAACGTGGCGCAAGCAGCATGTCATCCTCAATGAGCAGGAGCTTTCCGCCAATGCCAAAGCAGTGCTGACGGTGCTCCAACCCACGGGCAATGAACCGAGTACACTTTTGCTCGAGCAGTTGCCCAAGCAGCTACGGGAAGTGCGTGCTCCCTACGGGCAGTGGGCTTCGTGGCAGACCCGCACAAGCTACCGCAGTGCATTGCAGGATGCCGTGCGTGAGATTGAAACCAAAGGGCGTGTGACGGTGGCATCTGAGCGCGTGCAACAGCTCTGGGAACGCCTGCGCCACGATCTACACCAGCTCTCGCAGGATGAACAACGCTGGCTCATCAAGCAATTCAGCGAGGAGTTTCGCCAATGATCACGATCATCGCGGATGTGCATAGCTGCGAAGCCGCGCCGGCCGATGCCCTAATCGGAACCAGCTTCACAGAGTATGTGCCGCTCCGCCAGCAGATCCAGCGGGCCCTCACCACACGCAGCCAGCAGGCGTTAGTGGTCGTCATTCGCCATGCAACGCTCGTGCATTGGCTCGCCGATCTGCGCCAGTACCCATCCAGCCATATCGTTTGGCGCACAGTGGATCCGCTGCATCAGTTTCTCGAGCACTTCGGCACACCACCTCCACCGGAGCTATCCCCAGCTATGATTGCGGCCCTCAACGTGGACACCATCCGTACCACCCCAACCGATCCCACCCCGCCCATCACGCAGATTCTGCGCCGTCGGCTCGGCCCTCTATGGGATTGCGCCGAGCCTTGTGCCAGCCACTTCACCGATCTGGTGGGTGCGCTGGCTGCTCGTACTGAGCCAATCCCACCCGAACTCCTCCCTGTCATTGCGCTCCAACTGCGCCAGTGGGCCGCATCCTATCCGGCCTACGCGGCTCTGCGTGCAGATCCCCTTGTCGCCGATAGTCAACGCTTGCTGGTGCGCTGGGCCCTGCGAAACTATGCCACCGCATGGCTGGAAGCACACGGGCTAGCCCACCTGCCCTGCATTGATGCCCCCGCCCATGCCGCGCAGTGTGTGGAACTGCTTGCTCCGTATGCGCCGGACATCACAACCTATTGGCAACGGGCATTCGCCCACCACGCGCCCGTATCGTCCGCAATGCTCGACACCCTCTGCACCCAGATGTCGGGCATGAGCATGGCCGAGTTAGCGAGCGTCGCGGGAGTACTCGAACGCACCCCAGCCCTGCTCACGCCAGCGCGGCTCACGGCCCTACGGGAACAGTTCCGCTGGCTCAAACACGCTGCCCACCCGATCCTCAATCGGCTGCACACGCAGATCGCACCAGAACGCCCCGCGCTGCCCGATCCTACGTGGACGGTGGCGCAGTGGCTAGATTGGGCAACAACAGCATACATGCCCTACTTTGCGTGGGTTATTCGCACCCACCAACCCCGCGATCATCAGCAGGCATGCGCGCTCGCGTTCAGCGATTGGCTCGCGGCCCACTATCCGCAGTGGCTGTTCCAGCCTGACGCGCCCCTGCTGACACGCCAATATACCCAGCTGCGCGACATCCTCGCCGATGACCCGCAGGCGTGTGTGGTGTGGCTCATCGTAGATGGGCTGACATGGTGGCAAGGGCAACGCCTCAGCGAGCTGTGCGGCGCGCACGATTTACATGTGCTTACCCACGCCATCGGGGTTGCTGCGCTGCCTTCAATTACCACCATCTCCAAGCGGGCCCTCATCACGGGCATGCCCGCCGCTACCGCTGATGCACGCCCGCTAGTGCAGATTGCACAGGAGTATGGCACTCGTAGCGGGCTTGCGCTGCATGTGTACCGCGAGCTAACCCCACTTGCGTCAATCTTGGAGCGCGACCCAACGGCGCAGGTGGTGCTGGTGCTGTACAATATGCTCGATACGATTGCCCACAAGCAGACCCAATTTACCGACGATAGCGGTATACAGGGCTACCTGCAACAGCTCGCCACGTATCTGGACGACAGCCGGTGGGCCTGTGTGCAATCCGGGCGCAGCTACCACGCCCTGATCGGCAGCGATCACGGCAGCACGCTGCTTCCCGCCGATGCGCCGGCCCTGCCGCTGCCCCCCGCGAGCAGATGGGTTGAGGATCATGATGATAGCGACACCCCGCAGCACTCGCCGGCACGAGGCAACCGCGCCGTTGTTGTGCCGCAGCCGGCCCAGCTCCACGCGCTGGATCCGACCCAGTGGTATCGGCTCGATCCGCAACGCTACCAATTGCCGCAGCTGTACCTTGTGCCGCGGGGCTATGGCTATGCCGTGCGCCGACCAAGCGGCTGGACGCACGGCGGCTTAACACCGGAAGAAGTGCTCGTGCCCCTGCTGCACGTCGTTGCCCATGCCCCCGCGTGGCGTGCGCTCGATGTGGCCCTGCACGGGCAGCTGCGGGCCAACCAAGCGGGCACGCTAGAGCTAGAGATCGTCAATCCCAACCCATTTCCGGTACAGGTGCAGCAGCTCACGCTGGATACCGACCACGCCCCCCTCGCACCGTTTGCAGTAGCAGCGTTGGCAAAGGACACCTTCCCAGTAGCAGTTGCACCGCCGACTACACGCGCCGATCAGCTCCATGTGCAGTGGCACATCACTACCACCAGCCCCGCTGGACAGCAGACCCAGCACGGCGCAGCTGATGTGCCCATCCGCCGCTTGCAGACGACTGACCCGGATTTTGATGCGATGTTTTCGTAGGAACAACCAATGAATGCCCAACGCTCGTATGAACAAAAAGCGCACCAGCTGTTCGGTGAAGTCTGTGTCAATAAAACACTGGTGCAGCAGGCGGGCTTTGAGACGCGCAGTATCCCCACCTTTGTGAGTGAGTGGATTGTCACCCGCCACGCGCCCGATGGTGTCATTGATGAGCAGGTGCGAGAAAAGATACGGACGTTCTTGAATCGGCATTTGCCCACCCGTGACTGGAAGGAGCAGCTCAAAGCCCAACTCCAGCGCGGCGAGAGCGTCACACTGCTCGACCAGTTCAGTGTCACTGTTGATCTGGCGGGCAATGATCGCCGCTTGACGATCCCGCTGCTGGATGAGGGCCGCGCTGGTATTGAGGCCACGCTGGTTGAAACCTATCCGCTGTTGTTGCAGGGCGGGGTGTGGGGCGTGGGCAAGCTCACCTACCAGCCCCCGTCCGACAGTCGCTCGCCGGGGCGCATCTGGCTGCGCGAATTTCGCCCGATGCAGAATGCCACGCTCGACCTCGATTTGTATTGTGAACAACGCCAGCACTTCACGCTCGATGAGTGGCGCGATCTGCTTGTATCGAGTATGGGCTACAATCCCGAAGCCTACACTACCGCCCAGCAACTGCTCCTGCTGACGCGGCTTGTGCCGCTGGTGCAAGAGCGCGTCAATCTGGTGGAGCTGGCCCCGAAGGGCACCGGCAAATCGTATGTGTATCTCAACTTGTCGCGCTATGCGCGGCTGATTTCGGGCGGGAAAGTCACCGCCGCCGCCCTGTTCTACAATAACCGCTCGCGTGAGACGGGGCTGCTGGCCCACTATGATGTCGTTGTCTTCGATGAGGCGCAGACCCTGTCGTTCGACAATCCGGGCGAGATTATCGGGGTGTTCAAGGATTACCTTGAGTCGGGGAGTTTTGCGCGTGGCGGAACCCAGAAGATCGAAACAACGGCGGGTATCGTGCTGCTAGCGAATATTCCCTTGGATGAGGACAAACGCCCCGTGCGGGAGGATTGGTTTGCGGATTTGCCGCCGTTCCTCCGCGAGACGGCCTTTATTGATCGGCTGCACGGGATTGTGCCGGGCTGGGAACTGCCGCGTATCCAGCAGACTTCGATTGCGACGGGGATCGGCTTCAAGGCGGATTACTTCGGTGACGTGCTGCACCATTTGCGGGCCCGCGCTGGCTACGCGCAGATCGCCCAGCAGTATAGCACGCTGACGGGCACGAATGATCGCCGCGATATGACGGCTATCGTGCGCGTGGCCACGGGCTATTGCAAGTTGCTCTTTCCACACGGCACGCTGAGCCGCGCCGATTTTGTGACCTACTGCCTGCGGCCTGCCATTCGCCTACGTCAGCATGTCCGCAATCAGCTCGCTTTGCTTGATGCAGAATACCCGCGTATGAAAATTGATTGCCTCGATGAATAGCGAGCGTGCCTGCCCGCCCCTGCCCCCCACCCGCCACCCGCCACCTCACGCCCC
>JAAUTZ010000077.1 GCA_012031225.1 Chloroflexaceae bacterium | reverse complement strand
CGGCGGTGCGGCTTGCGGTGCGTAGCTCGGCGGCGGCGGGGCGGCAGGCGCGGGCGGTGATTGGATTGCGCCCGAACGGACCATCGCCGTGTTCCGCATAGCATCCACATAGAACCGTTCGAGCGGGTTTTCGAGCGAGCGCAAGCTCAATACGGTCACCCCGTTATCCAACAAGATGCGAAGTACCTGTGCCTGTAGGCGGTGGTTGTTAGGGCGCAAGGTGACGCTGTTGTCGCTCGTTGTGACGGCAGGCGAGAGCAGCCGTAGCTGCTGACGCAGAGCGGGCGTAAGCTGATCGAGAAACAAGCGCACATTGTTGGCATACGCCCGCAGATCGTGGGCAGTTGCCTCAGCCACAATATGCCCATCTGCTAGCACCCCAATCCGATCACATAAATACACCAAGCCCTGTGCATACTGCGTACAGACCAGCATAGTCTGCCCCTGTTGGCGCAGGCTGACAAGCAGATCAATTAGCTCGTGCTGCTCCTGTTCGAGCAGCATCGTCAAGGGATCATCCAAGACGAGTAGCGGCGGGCGATTGAGTAGGGCTTGGGCAATCCCCAGCCGTTGCAGCATCCCCCGCGAGAAGCTGCTCAGGCTGCGCTCGGCGGCGGTGGCTAGCCCCACCTGCTGCAACACCTCATCCACGCGGCGGCGCAATGTGCGCCCACTGAGCCGCCCCATTCCGCCGAGATACAGCAGGTACTCGCGGGCTTGAAAGCGCAGGTGATACGCCGCCCGCTCTGGCACAAAGCCGATCAATGTCCGGACCGCATCGGGAGCGGCATGCCCAAACACCCGCACCGTACCCGTATCGGCGTGCAGAAAGCCGAGCAGCACATGCACCAGCGTGGATTTGCCGACCCCCGCCGGGCCAATCAAGCCGTAGGCTTCGCCTGCTGCAACCCGCAGGTGCAGATCACGGAGCAGCGGCACGCCATTGATGGTTTTAAACAGATGGTCTACTTCGATAGCATTCATGACAATCAGTTCACTGGGTGTGTCAGCGCAACACACTGAGATAGATCACGGCAATCAGCGCAAGCGGGAACGCCCGCCACCAGCAGCGTTGCAGAGCCAGTGTGAGGGGCAACTGGATCGCCTGTGCCTGTTGCCACGCCAGCCAGCCACAGCCGAGCGCAAAGCTCACGAGCAGCATGCCTGTACCCATTGGCAAAGTGACTTGCGACATGGGCAAGAGGCAGACCAGACTAGCCAAGAGCAACGCACTCACCCGCACCAGATGAGCTGCCGCCGCCGCCTGTGCAAGGGGTACGGGTAGTCCGTGCCAGCTGGCGTTGGCCGTCAGGGTCGTGGGTGGCGCAAAGCTCCCCCAGCCCACAGCCGCCGGAAAGGTCACGCCTGCGGCCAATATCGCCAGCCCGTGCCCTAGTAGCGGCGAGTGCCCCTGTGCATCCTGCACGAGCCACACATCGTAGAGCATCAGGCTTACGCTCAAGGCGAGCCACAGGATCGCCCGCCCGCTTACGCCCACCTGCACTTCACGCAGGGCGGCCCGCGCCAGTGGCGGGTGCGTCGTCAGCAAGGCGGGCAAGAGCGGGAGCAGAAACGCAACCTCGAAGGCGAGCCATGCCCACCACCATGCTACCACAGTTGGGCGGATCGGGTTCAGGGGCAGGGGTAGCAGGGCCAGTCCCGCTGCTGCCGCCAGCATACTCAGCCCTAGCCACAGCCGCTCATCCCGCCACCAAGCCCCGCGCAGCAGGGTCCCCATGCCCTGCACGACTGCGCGGGGTTGGCCCAGCGTAGCCGCCAGTAGGCTCGTGAGCAGCAGCAAGGTGAGGATGCCCGGATAGCCGAGCAAAGCCCACCCACTGCGCCCGATCAACTCTGGGATGTTCATCGGCGCGGCTCCTGTGCGAGGGTAGCCAGCGTGGTGCGAATAGCGGCGGCGATCTCCTCTGGCGTGGGCGGGCAGCCATCCAGTTCGAGCTGCACCGTGAGCTTGGCTTGGGCCCGCACCCCGCCCCGCCCGAAGGGGTGCCCATCGAGCGCACACCGCCCAATGGCGAGCACGGGCAGGGTCGCCATGATCGTGGTGAGGTTCTGGAGCGGGTGGCGCATGGCGGGCAGCAGCGGGCCGGTCAGCAGCAGCGCATCGGCGGTGAGGGGGGTATCCGCCCACGCCAGATCGGGCGCAGTGGCAACCGCTTCAAGGATTTCGCTATCACAGCCGCCGCACGAGCCAGTATTGATTTTGTAGAGCTGATAGATTGTTGTCATTGTGCGTACCGATCAGAGAATACGGACAAACGTCAAGCCCTCGATCACGCCCTCGATAAACTGTTGAATCGTCTGGGCATAGATGCCGCCGAGCAGACACACGAGAAACAGTACGACTACCACGATGCTCGTTGTGCGTGGCTCCGGTTGCAGGTGTTGCAATGCCGGACGTTCGGCATCCGTCTCGCCAAGCATCAGCGGCGCGTGTTCGGACAACAGCTCTGGCGCACCAAGCAGCCAATCGCCAATCAAGCGCATCGCCCCCAGCAGCATCAGCACGGTGGTTGCCAGAAGCACGCCTAGCTCGACGCTGCTTTGCTCAAGAGCCGTGCGATACAGCAACAGCTTGCTGGCATAGCCGCTCAAGGGCGGCACGCCTAGCAACACCATCAAGCCGGTGATGATTGCCATGCCGCCGATGGGCCAGCGGGCAAGCAGATCGCGGCGGGGCTGGTTGGCGGGCAGCAAGGGGCGCCCGTCGGGGCGTTCGATCAAGCCGATGCCTAACAGCACCAGTAGCCCCCCCAGCACTTGGTTGATGGCTTCAAAGATAGCCCCCGTCAAGCCGAGTGGCGACGCAGCAATCAGTCCGTAGAAAATCATGCTGCTGGTATAGATTACCACATATGCCACAGTGCGGCGCAGGCTATTTTGCCCCAACACCAGTAGCCCACTCAGCAGCATGGCGACGAGGCTGGCCATGCGGATCACGAGGAGACCGACTTCGTTTTCCACGAGCAGCACCGGAAAGCGTTGGAAGGTCAGGATCAGCACGAGCAGGCTGGTGCTGTTTAGGAGCAATACGACCACACTTGTCACGAGTGGCGCGGTATGCTCAACAAGATCGGGCAACCAGCCGTGGAGCGGGATGATCGCAAGGCGAAGGGCAAAACCGGTAATCAGCAGAGCCAACATAAAGCGCGCCAGCGGAATACGTCCGGGGGCTTCGCCGGGGCGATAGACTTCGATCAGGATGAAGCTGAGGTAGGTTAGGGTTCCGGCGAGCACCATCATGACGAGATACTTCAGGGCTGCCGCAAGTACGCCGCGTTCGATCAGCCGCCCACTGCCCGCCGGCAGATCTACGATAGCTAGCACAGCCGCGAGAGCGGCCCCCACGAGCAGCAGCGACACGATGAACGGATCTTGCAGGAGGAGGATGGTGGTGGATAGGGAGAGCAAGAGCAAGCTGATGGGGATGAAGTTTGTGCCTTGCGGCAGATCAAACGATGCCACAAACACGACGATAAAGAGCCACAGGAACAGCACGAGAAACAGCCGCGTGAGGGCACTCAGGTCAAGCGTTACCCCTAGCAGGCGGGTCGGTGTATCAAGCGGGATCTGCGTCATCAGGGCGAATTGGGTTAGCACGGCACTCGCTGCAATCAGGATGATCGGCAAGGTGGAGTGACGCAGGATGTAGCACATACCTGCCATCGAGAGCGGAAAGAGGATGACGAGAAGATAGACCACACGTTACTCCAGAGCCGCTAAATCGAGCGTCTTCATGCGCCCGTAGAGGAGTCCACTGAGATAGGCGATGGCAAGCGCAAGGAGGATCGTCACGAGGCTGAGCAACAGGAGCGGCACCAGCCCTACGCCGCGCGTCTGCGGGGTACTCAGCACGGCGGTGTACAGGAAGTCCATGCTGGCAAGGCTGAGCAGCAAGCCCAAGCCAATCTTGAGCAGCGTGTTGGCCGTGACGAGGGTGAACAGCCCCGTCAGCCCTAGCCAGTACCAGACAAAATCTACTTCAAGGAGCGGCGCAATGGGGTAGATGCGCGGCAGGGCGAGGCTGGTCAGCAGCACCAGCACCAGCAAGAGCAGCGGCACAGCGTATTCGCTCAGGCGCAGGGGTGTGCTGGCCCGCTGGCGTTGGGCGGCCCGCGCTGCACGGCGTAGCTCGGATAAGCCAAACTCGTCGAGTTCCTCTAGCCCGTATTCTTGCGAGAAGGTCAGCCCTGTGATGAGCAGAATCAGGGTCACACCGATTCCGGTAATCAGCTTGACGATCACGATGCGCGTGAGGTTTTGCTCGATCAACAGATCGGGCACGAGGAGCGGCGACTGCCACAGGAACAGGGCTATGCCGCCATAGGTGAGCAACAGGGCCGGTACGGTGATGCGCCAATCGCGGAGCAGCAGGATCACGCCTGAGCCAAATGCAAGCCCGACGAGCGCAATGATAGCCGTACTCATGGCGCACCGCCTTGCGCCATGAGCAAGAGGATACTGAGCAGGGCAAAGGTGATCCCCACCAGATAGTACCGCCCTTCAAAGAGCAGCATCATCTGGCGGGCGGCTTGTCCAAGCCGTTGCACCAGTAGCCACAGGAGATTGGCAAAAGCCTGCGGGCTAGCGAGTCCGGCAAGTGGGACAAGCTGGCGCGGCAGCAGATCGGGGGTGAGAATGGCGGGGGGCATATCACTATCGGGCACGATCTGGCGTGTCACCAACGGTTGCCAGAGATGGAGCAGGATCAGCCCTAGCGCAAGCACGCCCGCGCCGCTCGCAATCTGGGCGAGGGTGCTGATCGGTAGCTGGGCGGGCATGGCCGGTAAGCCCGCGAGCCAGATCTGCCAGAGCAGATCGGGAAACAAGCCCAACACGGGCAAGGGGAGCAGAGCGAGCAACACGGGCGCAAGCGGAATCGTCCAGTCCTGTTCAGTCGGGGCAGGCGCGGCGGGGCTGACGGCAAACATGCGGATCAGGGGCACGAAGCCTGCGAGTGCCACCAGCACACCACTGAATAGCACCAACGGCACAGCCCACGCCACCTGTGCGGTTATTATGGTGAAGAGCCACGCCCGCCCCCAGAAGCCCCATAGACCGGGCACCCCGATGATGGAAGCCACTGCTACAAGCCACAGCACTCCGGCGAGGCGCAGATCACCGCGCAGGTAGGGTGGGTCGGGCTGCACACGGGTTATATCTGCGCTGCCCGTCTGCTGCTCGGCAAGCGCGGCGGCCAGCGCGGCAACCAGTGTGGTGAGGACAAGGTTGATGAGCAGGGCAAGCACGGTGAGCGATCCGAGCGGATGCGCCAACCCAAGTGCAAGCAGCACCGGGCCGGTCTGGGCAACCATCAGCCACAGGACAGCCCGCTTGAGAAGGCATTCGCTGGCGGCTCCGGCGGCTCCACCAAGCAGGGCAAGGATGCCTGCTACGATGAGCACCGTGCGCCACGCGAGGGGCAATTCGGGTGCAAGCACAATCAGGCGCAGATTCCCGATCAGGTGATTGAGTGTACCGAGTGCAAGGAGCGGCGCAACCACCCCGCCGAGCATGCCCACCAGTGCTGCCGGAGCAGCCACGAGTGCACTACGGGTGTAGAGGAACGGCGCACTGCCCATAAACAGCACTGTTGCCGCAACGAGGAGCAGGAGCAGCAGTACACTCTGCATAGAGGCTTGCGGGGCGGTAGCCGGCAGCAGCAACAGGTAGCCCAGCAGCAGTACACTGGCAATGATGCCGGCGGTTGTTCCTACGGGCATGCGTTCGGCGGAGCCAGTGGTACCGGTAGCGCGAAGTGTGCTGCCTGCGAGGATGGCTGTTAAGCCCCATGCAAAGGGCAGGCGCAAGCCTTCGCCCGCCAAGCCGAGCAGGGCTGCGGCGAGGGTGAGCAAAGCCCAGCCAAACAGCAAGCCGAAGCCACGCAACGAGGGCGACAAGGCGAGCGCAAGGACACTTAGGGCGGCACTGCTGCCAAGCAGCATCAGGATTGCCAAGCCACGCCGCTCTGGATCGAGGCGCACCGATAGCAGTTCAGCCATCATGTCTAGGGCCGTGGTTGTATCGGCGGCAGGTTGCACCAGCAGCAGCATCGCCACCCCCAGCAGCAGCACTGCCGCCGCCACGCCAAGCCAGCGGGTCGGCACGTAGCGCGTCAGCCCCATGCAGGCGGCGGCTCCCAGTAGAAGCAGCATCAAGCCGATTAAGATCACGGTTGGGTATCCTTCCGTATGGTCTGTAGCGTCTGTAGCGTTCGCATGGACACCACCTAGCCCTCCGCATCGGCAGCATCGGCTTGCACCGAGATCAGCACCGGAATCACATTATCGAGATGCAGCCCGGTCAGGAGGGTGCGGGCAAGCAGGCGATCCAGCGTGCGCGGTGCAGCAATCGTCACAGTACTCAGGCGTTGCCCATCGCCCTGCACGGTGTAGCGCAACTCGCCACGCGGCGACTCAACCGCCGCGCTGGTTTGGGTGGCGGGGATGTCGCGGGGCGGCAGGGTGCGGATTTCGCCATCCGGCATGGTTTGCAGGGCAAGGCTGGTCAGGCGAATACTCTCCAATGCCTCTAGCAGCAGCACCACGAGCCGCGCATGGGTATCGCCACCATCCTGCGTCACGCTGCGAACTTCGAGCTGGGGGTAGGCGGCGTAGGGGGTATCGCGGCGCAGATCGATGGCGATGCCTGCCGCCCGGGCCACAGGCCCGCGTAGCTGAAAGCGTTCGGCGACCTCGCGGCTAAGGATGCCGAGATTCACCGTGCGGGCGAGCAAGGTCGGCTGATCTACCAATTGATCGACGAGGGGGAAGAATTGGCGTTGCAAGCCTTCAAGGAGCACGAGGGCTTGCTTGCGCTGTTCGTCCGGCACATCGCGGCGCACCCCGCCGGGCACACACAGGTCGGGCAGGATCGCCCGCCCGCTCAGGGCGTGGGTTGCCCGCCGCGCTGTGCGGTAGCACTCGCTGAGCTGGGTGCTGCGGGGCTGTGCGCCGAGTGCGGCAGTTAGCTCTGCCAGTGTGCTGAGGTGCAGCGCGAGCCGCTCTAGCTCGGCAAGGGCACAGCGCAAGCATTGCGCCCGCGCTGGCACGGCCACGCCCCACATCGCTTCGAGGGCGCTACAGAAGGCAAGCGTATGCGCGTGCGAGGCAACACTACTGATGCGTGCCACGAGCTGCACGGCACTATCGAGGGGCATCCGCGCAAGGCGTTCGGCGCAGCCGCGCTCGTTGTAGCCATCGGTATAGCCAACGTCGCGGACTACGTCCTGATCTACCGTTAAGATCAGGCGTTGGGGGCCCTTCCAGTGGGGTGCATAAACTCCGAGTGCGAATGTATAACTCACGCTACTCCTCTTGATCGTCAAGGCGATATTGTACCGCATCTTGCCCGCCCTGTGAAATCAGAGCCTACGAGGAGAGGCTGAACCGCAGTGGGATCACGCTGGTTGGTTCTCGTTCAGCCCGCGCCAAGCCTAGCCCACCACCTCATTCAAGATCGCCGCGAGGTCGCTGAGGGGCAGTGCGGGCAGGGGGGTGTGCGGGATGTGCAGCGCGGCGAGTGTCATCCCAAATGTTTGCCAGCCGTCGGGAACATTCAGCTCGACCCAGTCTACGCCGCGTGCTGTGAGTTGGCGTTTGTTCAGCTCAGAGAGTGTATCCGCAATGAAGATGTGGCTGTCGCGGGCAATCGTGGCATCCGCACTTTCGGGATTGCCTTTGCCCATGAGCTTCACTTCGCAGCGGTAGTGTTGCCCTGTAGCACCAATGAAAAAGAAATCCACTTCACGCTCGGCATCGCTTTTGCCAGTCAAGATATAGTGGGTAGGGGGGATGTGAAACAACCGGCAGAGGGTGAGCATCAACGGCTTCTCAACCTGTTTGCCGACGGTACTCCACGCGCCGCCCCGCAGTTGGGCCCGCTTGACGGCGAGCGCATTGATGACGATCAGACTTTCGCTCAGGCTTAGTTCTACACTCACTGCTTGGAGCTTGATCGTGAGTTGTACATCCAGATCACTGTACTGCTCAACCAATTCTTTGGTTAGAAGATACAACTCAGCATAATGCGTTTGGCTAGCCTCAATAACGATCTCCCGCCGTGCGGAACCATAGAGATTGCCTATCGTCTTTTTGTTCAAGCCCGCGTGAATTGCAATCTCATCTGCTGTGTAATGAAGTCCTTGTAGAAACTCAACCCGATACCAATCCGGCGTAATCATATGGCTCCGGAGTTTCGCCTCAACCACGCGCCGAAAGAAATCAATCACGTATTCGAGGAACTCTGCGTCAATCAAGCTGACGATTTCGGTACGGTAATTCTCTGCACGCAAAATGTGTTCAATGACACGCCGCGTTACGAGATTAGTCAGCCGCATTATGGCTCCTGTCGTAGAAATTGGGCGAGGCTGAGAAACTGCGGAGGCTGTTCCTCAAATAGCTCACCCATGCCTAATACTTCGCGCATGCGCTCGATGTAGCGCGGTTCCTGCTCAACCATAAAGAAATACCGCCCAAGATCGCGGGCTGCTCGGCCAAGGGTGCCACTGCCCCCAAATGGGTCGAACACCAGATCGCCCACGTAGGAATAGAAGCGCACTACCCGCGCACAAAGTTCCAGTGGAAAAACGGCACTATGCACGCGATCTGAGGTCGGATCAATGCGCCATACGTTGGAAGTCTCATACTCGCCCTGCACCCGACTGGCTGCAACCACATCGTCCGAATAGTGGCGCATGTTCCAATCAATCAGTTTATCGGTCTGTTTCCGATAGACCATCAGGTATTCGGTAACGGGGTTGGGCTTATAGCCGAGCGGCTTGCGATGCTGAAGAAAGCCAGCATTGCGATTCTTAACGCTGGTTTCAGGCTTGAGCCACACAATATCATCAATGAACTCCCAGCCGATCTGAACCAGCCGCGCATGCAGATCAAAGGGGATCGGGTAGCGTTTGCTGGCGTGGGCCCGGCTCACCCGCGGCATAATGACCGGCGATGTATTGACGATGCAGAAACAGCCTTCTTTCGTGATCCGATGCACCTGCTGGAACACGTCCGTGAGGAAATCGAGATAGGCGGTATAGCTCGCATAGATCGAGTAATCGCGGGCGTTGTAGTAGGGCGGTGAGGTGAAGGTCAAATGAATCGACTCATCCGGCACATGCGGCAATACCTGCTGCACATCTGCATGCACAACAACATTGCGTAACCATGCGGCAGTATCCGTATAGCCGTGGTTTGTGCGTTTGCTTGTTGGCGGCTGGAACGCACCGCGAACGGTACTCTGGATGATCTCATGCGGATGATCGCGCAGGCTCTGCAAGGCTTCCTGCACGATTGGCTCATGGCGAAAGACGAGCAAGCCGCGAATGACTTGCAAGAGGACGTTGGGATCAGGCTCATCAATCTGGGCAATCAGCGTAGGGATTGCTTCAGGCAAACGCATGCGCCCGATAGATGAGACGGCCTCACGGCGCACCATCGCATCAGGATCGCTGCGGGCAAGCTGGGCGAGGCGGGCGATCAGGAAGGGATTTGCGCTTTTTCCGATGTTCTTCACCGCCCAATAGCGAATGTCGCTCGACTCGTGGCTGAGGTAGGGCGTGAACACCCACGCATCAAAATCAGCCGGAAGGTGGCCAAGATGCTCAAGAATAAAGCGCAGATCGCGGGGTGTAGATGCTTCTTCAAGCAACCGATAAAGGTGGCTCACATCGGTTTGTTTGAGGGCTTGGAGTTGATCTTTGGTCAGCACGCAACGCTCACTGTGGTGGGGATGTCGTGGGACGGCACCACCTATGCTATACTACCCCCGCAAGAACATCAATGGCGACCCGGGAGGGACTCGAACCCCCGACACTTGGTTCCGAAGACCAATGCTCTAATCCACTGAGCTACCGGGCCGTGCCTTCCTAGTGTAGCACAAAGCCCTTACAGGTGCAATATGCGCGTGGCAATTATCCACGATTATCTCAACCAATACGGCGGCGCGGAACGTGTCCTTGAAGCAATCCACGCCCTGTATCCTACGGCCCCCGTCTACACTTCGATCTACGATCCTGCGGCCATGCCTGCCACCTACCGCACATGGGATATTCGCACGTCCTTTATGCAGCAGCTGCCCGGCTGGCGGACCCACTTCCGCCGCTACTTCCTGCTCTATCCAAGTGCCTTTGAGAGCTTCGACCTCAGTGCCTACGACCTGATCATCAGTAGTAGCAGTGCCTATGCCAAAGGGATCATCCCGCCCCCGCATGCATGCCACATCTGCTATTGTCACACCCCGATGCGCTTTGCATGGCGCACCCACGATTACGTTGAACGCGAGTCTATCGGGGGCATGCAAGGCGCGGTGTTGCCCCTGCTCTTGACCTATGTTAGACTGTGGGATGTGGTGAGCAGTGGGCGCGTGGATCAGTTTATTGCCAACTCACACGAAGTCGCCGGACGCATCCGCCGCTTCTATCAGCGCGAGGCACAGATCATCCCGCCCCCCGTAGACTTGCCGCCCTACACCGCGCCGCCCGCGCAGGATTACTATCTCGCCGGTGGGCGGCTGATCCCGTACAAGCGGCTTGAGTTGGCCGTGCAGGCCTTCAATCAACTGGGGCTACCCTTGAAAATCTTTGGTGATGGGCGCGACCGCGCCACGCTGCAAGCCCAAGCCCGCCCCAACATCGAGTTTCTGGGGTGGGTGGACGAGGCCCAACGACAGGCCCTCTTTGCCGGCTGTCGGGCGTTTGTGTTTCCGGGTATGGAAGACTTCGGCATCACCCCGCTCGAAGCGATGGCAGCAGGCCGCCCGGTGATTGCCTTTGCCGGGGGTGGCGCACTCGATACGGTGATCGAAGGTGTAACTGGGCGGTTCTTCCGGCAGCATACCGCCGCCGCGCTCGCCACCGCCGTTGGCGCATCACGCTGCGATCAGTACGATCCAGCCCAGATCCGCCGCCACGCCGAAGGCTTTGGGCCGACGGTGTTCGCCGCCCGTATGCGGACGAGTATTGAACAGACCCTTGCGCGGGGACAGTCGCTTGCACCGGGACAGTCCCGCCAGTAAAGGATCACACAACGATGCAACTGCGCCTCTATCTGCATATCCTGCGCCGCTCGTGGTGGCTCGTGCTCGGCTTGCCGGTGCTGGTTGCGCTGCTTAGCACCGCCGCCGAACTCCGCAAGCCGCCGCGCTACGCTGCCTTCGCGCAGTTTATGGTTTCGCAGGAGCCATTCGTATTAGCCGATCAAGCAGGCAACCCGGAGCCGGCCTTCACCGATTTCAACACACTCTCTTCGTGGCAAAGCACTAGCTACATCATTGACGATATGCCCCAAGTGATTGCCAGCCGCGCTTTTGCGCTGGATGTACAGGCTCTGCTCACCGCGCAAGGCTACGCCCTCGACATCGGCGAGGTGCAGCACCACATCCAAGCCGAGCGCGTGCATCGGGCGATCAATATTACCACCGAGTCCGGCAACCCCGACACGGCCCAAGCCCTCGCCCGCGCCGCCGTGCAAGTGATGGCTGAGCAGGGCTTGCGCTACTGGGATCGGGACGAGCAAGATACCAACGGCTTACGCATCGGCGTGCTTGATCCCGGCAGCCCCGCAGTACAACTCAGCACCCGCTCGCGCCTGATCGTCAATGTCGGGCTACGCACCGCCCTTGCGCTAGGGGCTGCTATCGCGCTTGCATTTTTGGTGTACTATCTAGATGATCGCCTGCATGATGGCTTGCAGGCCGAAGCATGGTTAGGAGTGCCGGTCGTGGGCATGATTCCGAAAGAATAGCCGACTGCTGTGCGTGAGGTTGAATAGTTCAATGCAAATTCGAGAATATTGGGCGGTGCTTGTCAAACGCTGGTGGGTCATTGCCCTCACGGTTGTTGCCGCCGCCGCCAGTGCCTACGTGGTAAGCAAGCTGATCCCGCCTACCTATCGCGCCCAAACCGTCTACCTCGTGGTGGCCAATCGGCCAGACAACGGGCTGAACATTGTGCTGCGGAGTACCATGAACAGCTACCGCGAATTGGTGCTGCAACCAGATGCGCTCGAAGCCGTCAGCCAACAGCTGCAACTGGACGTGAGCGGCGAACGCCTGCTACGGGATGTTTATATCCAGCCGCGCCCCGATGACCAGAAGATCCTGATCGAAGCCGACCACCGCATGCTGGCCACCGCACAGCAGATCGCCGGAGCCGTCGGCGTGCGCCTTGAGCAGGAAGTCACCCGCCTGAATGCCAATGTCGAGGGAACGGATCGGATCAACGTCACCCGCATCCAGCAGCCGCGCCTCGTGCGCGTGCAGCCGAATACGCGCATCAATGTCTTGGCGGGCGCGTTCTTGGGCTTGGTGATCGGTATTCTGCTGGCCTTCATCCTTGAGTACCTTGACGATACGCTGAAGAACAGCAGCGATGTGGAACGCTTTGTCGGGCTAACCACGCTCGGCGCAATCCCGGTGGGAGAAAGCAAATGAGTAGCCCCACGAGTGCCCCCCAAACCAGCCAGACCCACCGCAGCAATGGCAATTCGCCCGCGCTGGACTTGATCGCCCTGCGCGATGCACGCTCGCCTGCGGCCGAAGCCTACCGCACCCTACGGACTAATCTGCTCTTCTCTAGCCTTGATAAGCCGCTTCACACCCTGCTAATTACCAGCACCGCGCCGGACGAAGGCAAAACCACCACCGCCGCCAATCTTGCGGTGACGATGGCACAGGCTGAGCAGCGCGTCATTCTGGTGGACTGTGACCTGCGCCGGCCCGGCCTGCACACCCTCTTCCAGCTCCCCGCCGAGCCGGGCTTGACCAACGTGATGCTTGAACAGGATGACGCGCCGATCCCGCTGCACCAGACCAGCGTGCCCGGCTTGCTCCTGCTGCCCAGTGGGCCACTCCCGCCGCGTCCGGCGGATTTGCTCGGCTCGCAGCGCATGGAGCGGCTGATCCAGCGCATGAGTGAGCAGGCCGATATTATCCTGTTTGACACCCCGCCGGTTACTGCCGTAACGGATGCAGCGGTGCTATCTACCCGTGTGGATGGGGTATTGTTGGTGTTGCAGGCGGGCAAAACACGGCGCGACCGGGCCCGCGAAGCGCGTCGCCTGCTCGAAAAAGTCAAAGCCCATATCGTGGGAGTCGTGCTGAATAATGCCCGCCTCGAACACTATACCTATTAAACCGATCAACCGATTAGGCCTACTGCTTGGCAAAGCGAGGCAGGCGTAGGCATCGTGAAACATGGTGACATGGTTATGATTGACATTCACATCCACATCCTGCCGCACCTCGATGACGGCGCACGCGATCTGGATGAAGCCCTCGACATGGCCCGTCAAGCCGTTGCCGAAGGTGTCACCACAGTGATCGCCACCCCACATGGGCCTAAGACGGGCTTGGTTCGCAACTACAGCCCCGAACTGGTGCGCCAACGGGTCAGGACCCTGCGCGAAGCCCTTGACGAACACGGCATCCCGCTGGAGGTGTTGCCCGGCACCGAGTTGAACCACCACCCCGACCTGCCCGTGTGGTTGCAGCAGCAGCAGGTGCTAACCCTGAACGATAGCCGCACGGTGTTACTGGAGTTCCCCAATAATGCTGCCCATGCCGACCTTGATGCCGGGCTTGCTGCCGTGCAGCAGGCCGGCTACCGCGTGGTGCTGGCTCACCCAGAACGGATCAAGCAGGTGCAAGAACATCCCGATCTGCTGCTCGCGCTGATCGGACGCGGCGTGCTGATGCAGCTCACGGGCGATGCGCTGATCGGCTTGCACGGCGAGAAGATGCGCCAACGCGCCGAGCAACTGCTCACCCACCATATGATCCACGTCCTCGCTAGTGATGCCCACGACAAGATCACCCATCGCCCACAGCTAGGGCTTGCCTACCAACGCGCCGTTGAGCTGATCGGCGCAGAAGCGGCGCAGGCACTGGTCTGGCATACGCCGGATGCAATCCTGCACGATCAGCCGATTGCGCTCCCTAAACCAACCCCGATCCATCGCTCACTTATTGCACGGTTCTTCTAATGTACCCAAACCAACCTGACCCATTGCCTTCATCCAATCAAGCCCGCCCACCAAGCCCCCCGCGCCCGCGCTTGCCGTGGCTGCTGCTGCGGGTGGTGCAAAATACGCTGCTCGTTGTGGTGCTGCTGTGGGCGGCATTCCTATTGCTACGGGGCGTATTCAACCTGCTCAATAGCCCCGATCTGGGGGCGGTGCTGTTGCAAGTCTTGCTGCTCACCGCGTATCTTGCCTTCTTCCTCACGGCGCAGTTTGTGTTCTTCTATTTTGTTCTCTCGCGCACCCGCACGATCTGGCGCAGACCAAGCCAGCTCAATGCTCGCCGTAGCACCGTCTACCTTAGCCCGCCGGTTGCAGCCAGCATCGCCCACACCGTAACGCTCGTGCAGAGTGTGCGCGGCGTGCCCCCCCAACAGCCGCTCCTGCTCGGTGGCATGCTGCTTGCGGGCGAAGGTGGAACCGGTACGCGCCACGTCGCCGAGATCATCGCTGCCGAAGCAGGCGTGCCGCTCGGCTACATCAATGCCGCCTCGCTGCGTTCGAGCCGACTAGGGCTAGACCCATTCAAAGTTGCCAACGCCTACCGCCGGGCCCGCAAATTTGCCCGTGAATACGGCGCGTGTGTGGTGCTGCTCGAAGGCTTCGATGCCCTCGCTAGCACCACCAATCGCCCCGATAGCAGTGGCGTGCTGCACGAGATCCTGATCCAGATTGACCCACCCCCGCCCGCTCCCAATTGGCTCGCTCGCATCCTGCGCTGGCTGCCGTTCCAAGCCGCCCCGATCTACGCGCAACGGGTACTGACGATTTGCACCGTGCATGCGCTAGATGCCCTTGATCCCGCCATCCGCCACGATAGCCGCTTTGCCCACCAGCTTGAGCTGACCGCGCCAGATGCCGCCGCCCGCCGCGTGTGGGTGCAAGCCTACCTGCACCAGATTGGGCATGCACCGCTTCAGATCGAGCCGTTGATCGCTGCCACTGAAGGCAGTGCGCTCGATCAGATCAAGCGCATTCTCGATGTTGCCGCCGTCTATGCCCGCGCCGCGCAACGCCCCCAGTTGCACCAAAGCGACCTTGACCGCGCACTGGCGGGCTTCAGGGCCACTGACCCCGCCACCCCGCCGCCCCCTGCCGATGCGCCCGAAGCACCCGCCTTGCCGCTCACTGCCACCGAGCAACGCCGCCTTGCAACCTACCGCGCCGGGCAAGTCTATGCATGGAGCCAACTCTTGCCGCACTCGCCGAACGACGAGGTGCTCGTATCGCTTACGCTCGCCGATGAGCCGGATCTGCTCAGTGATACGCTGGATACCCTGCTCACCCCCGAAAGCCTGCAACAGGGCATCTTCAGCCGCACCGAGCTACTGCGCGGGCTTCAGCTTGCGCTGGCCGGACACTCCGCCACCACTGTGCTTCTCAATGAGCAGACCACCGCCGCCGCCCCCGATTTGCGCCGCGCCACGCAGCTTGCCACCCTGCTCATCAGCGAATGGGGCATGGGCGAGAACGTGCTGGTATACCCTGCCGCTAATCCCCAGCCAACCGCACCAGATCCGCAGGTGTGGGCAATGCTTGCGCCGCAGATCACAACCCTGTTAGAGCGCACCTCCCGCGAACTAACGGCGTTGCTGGGGGCCCACCGCGAAACGGTACAGGCTCTCGCGGATGCCTTGCTGTTGCGGGGGCAGCTCACCCTAGCCGATGTAGATGCCCTGCTTGGCGGGCTAGAGCCGCCCCCACCACCCGCCCCAGCCGCACCCGTGCTGGTTGCCCATCGGTATGTGCAGCATCCTGCGCCACCACTTACGCCGCCGCTGCCGGAACTCGCTGAGGTAGGTGTGCCGCTAGCCGCAGCCGCAATCCTGATTGATGCTGTGCCCGATCCTGCACCGCCTGATCCCGCGCCGCCCGCCGCGTTGCCTGATCCTGCTGCGCCGCCGGAACATACGCCGGAGCTGCCGCCAAGCACGGACCGGCCGCCCTACACCGATCCGACGTGGGGCCAACGCTACAGCGAATGGGGGCCACCGCCGCCAGAGGACGAGCCGCCGAGTGCGCCACGCTAGCGGCGTAATGCAGTGGATCAGGGTGAATGTGGGGCATGGCATAGCGCGGCGGATGTAAACTTGCGCCGCAGTGGGGATATTGCCATTGATCGCTGATTGATCGCTGATTGATCACTGATTGATCGTTGATTGCATGGGATATACGGGGCAAGCAACCCTATGCATCAACCTGATCCACACCAATATCCCCCAGAAGTACGCTTTGCATCTGTAGCATTGCTAGAGTATAATCAGAATGAATAATGGTTGAAATAGGCTTGTATCGCAGATCAAGCGTGATCAAAGCGTTTCCATTTCAAGCCATCTGGAGATCAGCATTCTTTGCAGCAAGATGATCCAACGCACCCAATAGGAGCAGTGGCGTGCCCCATTCACGCACCCCGCCACAACTGAGTGCCCCAGATGCTACCGAAGCAACGACCCTGCATGAGTTGCTTCGGCAGCCTGTGCCGCGCAGTGCGCAGCGCACACCAGTTGCGCTGCGTTCAGTGCAGCAGCAACGCCAATTTGCGCTACGGGGCTATCGTGTGCGGAATTGGGTAGATGCTGCCCTCACCCACACTGAACGCCTATTCCTTGCCCTGCTGCTCCTTGCTGTGCTTGCCGCCGGCTTTGAGTGGCACGGGCGCGATTGGCTCTACTATCGGCTCAATCCCAATCCACCGGTTGCCGCCTATGCACCTCGCGCTACCCACGCGGATCTGGCCGCCCGGTCTGTCGTTGCGCCTGCCGTTGTTGAATTGGGGGCGGCATTGCCCTACGAAACGGCGGCGATGCACACTCCCGATTACGCTGATTACATTGCGCCGCGCCCGCCCCTGCTGATTCCGGCCGAGCCTGACCCGCGCCCCTATCGGCTGCACATCCCTAGCATCCAGCTCGATAGCAGCGTGCTTGAGGTGTTTATCGAGCGCGGCGCATGGCAAGTTGCCGATTACGCTATCGGCTATCATCACGGGAGTGGCATGCCCGGCGATGCAGGCAATGTTGTGCTGGCGGGGCACGCTGGCTTGCGCGGTGCCGTCTTCCGCGATCTAGGCCGCTTGCGTGCGGGTGATAGCATTGCCGTGTACGCGGGCAACTGGGTTTTTGAGTACCACGTCCGCGAGTTGCGCCACGTCTGGCCCCACCAGACGGATGTGATGCGGGCAACGGAACGCCCGATTCTCACGTTGATTACATGTACGGCATGGGATCGGCAACGCTTAGTTGTGATTGCTGATCTGGTTGGCTCACGCGCTGTTGGGCAGCAATAGCCTACCAGCGATTCGAGAAGGAGTTAGGAGCATATGGCACAATCGGCACCGCGCCCCCCGCGTCTCTACGCTAAGCGGGGGCTACGTTGGGCAATCTGGGAGATCGGCTTAATTGGTCTGAGCTTGCTCATGATCTTCTTTCCCGTGTATGCTGAGGCTGCCTATCGGGTTGCCGTACCCGCACCAGATACCGCGCTGCTCAGTGCGACGACTGTGCCCGCCGAACCGGGGCTACCGCCCAAGTCGGATGAGCCGCCCAGCGAACCTGCCCCCGCACCGCCGGAGCCGCCCAGCGAACTGCCCCCCGCAC
>JAAUTZ010000203.1 GCA_012031225.1 Chloroflexaceae bacterium | reverse complement strand
CGGGCGGCGCGTGCGGCGGGGTCGGGCAGGCGCGTGCGCCCGTAGTCGCGCAGCAGGTCGTGCTGGGTGTAGCGGGCGGTGGCGGGGTCGTAGCCCAGCAACGAACGCCGCACGAGCAGGCTCATCTGCTGCTCAATCGCGGCTTTCTCCTCATCGCTCTTCAGGTCGAAGGGCACGCCTGCCGCCTGAGCCAACTGCTGCAACAGGCGGTGCAATTCGCTCTTCGTGTTCTTCGTGTCCTTCGTGTCCTTCGTGTCCTTCGTGGTTAGCTCGACAATGGCAAGGGCGGCGGGCAGGTCGAAGCTCCCCGCAAACACCCCCGCTTGCGCGAAGGTCTGCTGGGCGGCTTCGGGCAGGGCGGCATAGCTCAACGCGAAGGATGCCGCGACGCTCGCTTGGGGGTCGTTCGGGTCGCCGTCGGGGTCGGCGAGGTGGTGCAAGCGTTCGGCGGCCAATTGGGTCAGGTAGCGGGCAACGGCGCGGGTCTCATCCGCATCGAGCAGGGAGGCACTCACGCGCAACGCCAGCGGCAGGTAGCCACACAGCCGCGCCAGTTCGGGGGCGGCATCGCCAATGCGCGGACAGATCGCCAGTAGCAGATGTTCGGCATCGGCGGGGTCGAGCGTGTCCAGATCGAAGCGGCGCATGCCCGGCAGCGTGAAGCTGTGGCGCGAGGTGACGATCAAGGCGCAGCCAGCGGGCGGCAGGAGCGGGCGGGTCTGGGCCGCTTCGGCGGCATCATCGGCAAGGAGCAGCACGGGTTGGCCGTGTTGGGCAAGGCAGCCCTGATAGATCGCGGTGAGGCTGGGCAGGTCATCGGGCAGTTGGGCGGTGGGGGCGAAGTGCTGGATCAGGCGTTGCAGCGCGGTGGCGGGGGCGAGCGGGGCGGGCGTGCTGCCCAGCAGCGTGACCATCACCTGCGTGGGGTACTGTGCTTTCAGGCGATGGGCGACAGCAAAGGCCAACTGCGACTTGCCGATGCCGCCCATGCCACGCACCCCTGTGATTGCCGCACCCGTGCCAGTGGCGAGGGCGGCGGCGAGGTCGGCCAGCTCCTGCTCGCGCCCGGTGAAGTCGCCCACCGGCGCGGGGATGGTTACATCGTGCGCTCCGTCGAGATGCGCCAACTGGCGTTCGAGGTCGGCAATCTGACGGCGCAATGCCTCTTTATCTTTCTTCAATTGCAAGTCTACATTCGTGGGGGAGACAATCTCAGCAATACGCTCATCTATTAAGCGCAACGACTCAGCAAGGCTATCCAATTGCTTCTGAAGCGATGCTCGCTGTTCCTGCTTGCTCATGCGCCTGCTCCTGCGTGCGTCGGTGGGTCAATGCCGTATGGGGGCATTATACACGATGGGGGGGGGCGAGTTACGGGGCGAGCAGCAACCGCCGAAAGCCCGCCTGTTCAAAATGCCGATCCGACGTAAACGCATCCGTTAGGCGATAATGTTGCATGATCGCAATGCTAATGCAGTCGGTCAAGCTCCACGCTTTGTCGAGCCGGTGCTGATACACCTGCCACCCCGCTTGATACCAGTGCGGGTGCGCTGCTTCAATCCTGACCTCAGGCAGGGTGGAGAGCGCATTGATGAACCGAATGATGCCCTGCCGAAAGGCTGGCGCGGCAAATGCGGCCGCCAATTCAAGCAGCACAAACTCACTAGTTAGCAACGGTTGGCGGGCCTGCTGGAGGCTCAGCAACACCTGACGTGCGGCGGGAGCAAGCCTATCGCTTGCATCAAACAGCGCAATCCACGCAGCCGTATCCACAAAGACTGGGGTCATTCGTCCACCCCACGCGGGGCCGTGCCATACAGGTAGTGGTCGTGCTGGTGGGCTAGATCACCGATCCCCGTGCGCACGCCGTAGTCCTCAACGAGCTGCATCAGCTGGGCCCAGCTATCAGGCGCAGGCGGAGCGGGCGCAGGTGCGGCTGGAGATGGGGCTGCGGCAAGGGTCAGGGCCAGCTGCTGGGCGAGCGCAGCCACAAGGTAGCTTTGGTCAGCGAGCGTCAGGCGACGGCTCGCGGCGAGGATGTCATCAACCGTCATAGGCTCTCCACCGTTATGTCGAGCGCGCAGGCACACGATGTGCTAGCCCCATTGTAGCACAGGCACGGCCCACCTCGCCCCTGACCCCTCGCCCCTGACACCTCGCACCTGACACCCGTCACCTGACCCCTGAACCCTACCTCGCCCCGTGCAGGGCCGTCTCGCGCCACTGCTCCAGAACGGCCAGCACCGCGGCGTACTGCTCGATGCGGATCAGCGTGTCGCGGCTCACCCCAAAGCACTGGTACAGCTCACCAAAGATGCCCTGATACTGGTTCTTACCGCTCTGTTCCGTGAGTAGCTCGGCCAACGCCTTGACCAACTGCGAGACGTGCGCCGCGCTGATCGGGCCGGTACGCGCCGAGCAGACCCTGCCCGACCCTGCACACGCCCCCACGCCCCACACTCACGCGCCAGCGCACTGTTCAAAAAGAGTCCGAAATGTACCACTTTTTCATCTGGCGGGTTCAAAGTCCCGTATTCCTGATGGGGATCGGGTAATCTGCCGCTCGGAGCCGCTTGCAGCCACTTGCCTGCAAGAAAAAGTGGTACATTTCGGACTCTTTTTGGAAAAAAAGTGAGACATTTCGGACACATGGTGAGTTGTACGATGAGGGTGACTAGTCGCGCACCACCGCGCACGCCGCCCTTCCGATCCGCGGCTGGTCAGGATGGGGCCCTTCCCGACCGCACGGCAGGCGTGTTTGGCGGCAGTAGTCCGGCGGCGGGAAGCTCCGTAGCGGTGACGGTGGGCAATCGCCGTGCGTGATAGGCACGGTCGCCCTTGCCGGTTGCCCAACTCTGTGCTAATATGAGCTAGTACCGCCGCAAGCCGTGCGCCGGTTTCGGCTACCCTGCATCGCCACACGCTGGCGCATGCAGGACGACACGAGGATGAGAACGATTGACCGAATGAAGATCGCCTGAACTGGCGTAGAGCGTATCCGGAGACTCAAAAGGTCTTTGACCAGTGCCGCCAAGCGTTGTCAAAGACCACACCTTAAACCGCCCCTTACGGGTGGGAGAGTTTTCTGTTGTCT
>JAAUTZ010000202.1 GCA_012031225.1 Chloroflexaceae bacterium | reverse complement strand
TCAACACACGCCCGCGCTTGCTAGCGATACCTGCACTGGAGGCGTGCCCCCAACCCACTTCGTATCGCTCCGATGGGAGCCAAAGGTACATCAGTTGATCGGCTGATACGACACCATGCCGCCGCCGCCAATAGTGCGCTCAAAGCCAATCAAGCCGTTGTACACATCCCAACGCGGCGTAATGCTCGTTGGGGCAAGCCATCGCCATGTACCCTTTCCTTGCGGCAGCCAATACGCTTGACCATGTACGCACAGGGCTAGCTCGGTGCGCCAAAGGAACTCACGCAGTTGGCTCACGATGGGGCGGGCGGCGGGGGTGTCTTTGCTGTCTCTATCGCTATTGCCGCGATACAGGCTGTACGGCATTGCGCTCAAGGCGGCGGCGCGAAGATGCACGCATCGGGCAATGAACGGCACAGCCTCAACCGCACGCTGCGAAGTAATCGTGTCTACTTCGCTGCTGAACAAGTCAGACCACGATTGAAGTTGCGAGATCGGCACTGATTTTACGCCGTCTAGGATGTGGTGCATGTCAGGAGTGCGCGGCATGCTTTTGTTCCTCTACCGCACGCTGCACGGGGGCGTAGAATTGACGCAAGCCTCGCCAGACAAGCAACAGCAGTTCTCGCAACCGTGCGTTTTCGGCTTCAAGCTCGGCAATGCGTTGTTCAAGCTGCTCAAGATCATTCATAGCTCAATCATAGCACATTCAATGCCTGCGTGCAAGAAAAAACCAGAACGATGCCTTAGTATAGCATCGTTCTGGTTCTTGTGCAATGTTGCCCGAAGGCGAGCTAGAAAGGTGGCCAGCCGTCTTCTTCGCCCCCTGCCGCCGCCGCCGCCGCTACCGATGGCTCAATCAGGGCTTTGTAATCGGCATAGCTCTCGCCAATGCTCTGCATCAGAGCGTTGCCGATGTACATCGCTCGCAACTCTTCAATGCTAGGGCTAGGGGTAGCCAGCGCAAACAGGTTGCGCTTGTTGCCTTGATAAAGGTCGGTTAGCAGTGGTTTGCCTTGCGGCGTGCGCTGTGGCACAAGCTCAAGCCAGAAGGCGTAGCGCGGCAGGTTAACGCGGCTATTCGACTTAACCGTTGCCCGCCACGCATCCACCTGTTTCATTGCGTTCTGCCACGCAACACCGGAGGCACCCTTGACGGTCACGATCATCGGCTCGGCATAGCCTTCGACAATCGTCGCTACCTCTGTGTAAAACTTCATTCCCTTCTCGTACTTCTCCGAGAAGACCTTCATTCCGTTTTCGTCTACAGAGAAAGGACGACTCGTGCTGCATACCGCAATGCAGCGCAAGGTGTCGCTTTGGTAGCCGAAGTCATCCCGAAAGCTGCTGTCAGCCCACAGCCCGCTTGCATCAGCATCGGGCGTGCTTTTGCTGTACCAAAACCCGCACTGGCTGGCATTGCTGTCTGCCATAATCCAGTGGATACGCGGCTTGGTCTGAGCAAGAGCCTCGCTGGGGATAAACACGTTACTTACATCGAATGTCATTGCTTTGTACTCCTATCGCTCGTTATTGCCAATTGACGATAGTATAACACACTTCACGGGCAATGTCAAAAAAAAACACCGACCCGTAGGGGTCAGTGCCGAGGCAATGGGTGTGAAGGGCGATACACAAGGAGAAGACACTGTTATTGTAGCACACTCACGGTTTTCGCGCAACAAGCCATCGCGCTCGCGCATCCCTCACTTCGCCGCGCAGGGTGATGCGATGCCACTCACTGCCATCACCTACGATGTGCCACGCCGCCTTGAAGTCCGAGCGGGCAAGAGCATCGGTGTAAGCGCGGCGTTCGGCATCAGGAAGCAAGGCAAGAGCTTCGTCAAGCGGGGGGAATACGTTTTTGGCGCGTTGGGTCATTGCGCTGCTTCACCGTGACAGTACCAAGCCTGCCAGCGTCAATGCCCGCCGCGCCGCCTGCACATCACCGTCAAGCTGCACGGTGTTGCCGCTCACCGTGATGGTGTACGTCGAGCCGTGCGCCGTCCAAACGCCGCGCTCTTTCTTGACCCGCGCCCGCCTGCCCGCAATGCGCGAGCGATGGCGAGGGGGATGGGAAGGGCGTAGTGCAGGGTTTCTGATTGCATCATGAGGGGTCTCCTTCGTAGGCACTGGAGAAGCAGCCACAGCCGCCCCATTCGTCCGTGTCAAATTCGCCTTGTACTTCAAGCACGAGGGTGCGGTACTCGTGCAGGGTGTACTTTTGTAGGATGCTGTGATCCTTTCCTGTAGCCTCGCGGTAGTCTTGCTCGGCTCGCTCCCAACGAGCGTAGACATCAGGAAGTACACGGTGGACATGGGCCCAGTGCGCTTGCCCCCCCCACACACAACCGCCGCCACAGTTGTTGTGAGAGAAGCCCATCTCGTAGAGCCGGGGGGATGCAATGCCCAAACCTTGTGCTATCGCGGCAATGCCGCACTTGTCAAGGTAGGGCGGCTCACTCAAGGGGAACCAAGTCGGCACTGGAGCCAGCCGATGCGCAATCTTTTCCATGCGGTGCGGCTCGTCCCATGTATAGCCAAAGACGAGGGTGTAGCCCCCATCGGGGTAATGCTCGGCTACCCACGCATCAATCACGCCGCGCTTCAGCTCAAGCGAGCATTTCGCCACGCGGTTGCCGCGAATGATGCGAGCGATCAGGCGGCGTTGCTTCCAAACCTCGAATGGCGTGCGTCCATCCTGAAGGCGCGTGATCGGCACGCCTAGCACACGCTCAGTGTCATCAAGGAAGCGATACAGATCGGGATCCTCTATAAGGGTGTCGGCAAACACCGCGACAGTGTTGCCGACACCGTACCGCTCAATGGTGCGGCGGAGAGCTTCGAACGAAGCTAGTCCGCCGCTTACGTTGACAATGTAGATCATTCGCCACCGTCTCCTTCGACGGCAGCTACCATCGCCTCGTGGATGTTGTTTTTGAACTCCACGAGGTGAACATCGGACAACGCATCCAGTGTTTCACGGGACAACCCTTCATGCCCCGCGAAAAGGGTCAACCCCCATGCCTTCCGCCGTGTCAAGCATGGCGGTGAGCTGCCTCATCGCATCAGCCCGCTCGCCTTCAATCCGAGCCGCCATGCTCTTGCCGA